>CAXRIX010000168.1:0-8871 GCA_964230555.1 Bdellovibrionales bacterium | reverse complement strand
CGGGTCGGAATACTGAAAACGGTTCTGATATCCGATATCCGATATCAGATATCGGTATTTTTAGTGCGCCGCGTTTCACCGAAAGCCCTAAGCCAAAGATCAAGGGGCGCTTTTTGCATAACTCTAGTACAAACAGGAGGTCTCATGGATGAGATGACACGTGAAAAGATGGTTAAACGTCAACAACGCTATCAAAGTTTTCTACGCTCAATGAATTGCTGCCCGCTATGCTCCACCCCCTTAACCTTGATTCACGAGGTCGACGAGGACACTGAGACGATTAAAGAGACTGCCCACTGCGATCAGTGCGACATCGAAACGCGCCGCAAAGATCACTCGCGGCACTGATGAAACGTCAAAGCTCCGGCGTTTTTTACGCCAGAGATTTGACAGTTAGATTGCCTTGCCATGGGGGACCAGATTCTTTAATATCCCCCCATGAAAAATTTCTGTTTCTCAACTCTCATGATGATGTTCCTGGTTCTGCATTTGCCAGGTCTGGCTGTTGCCCAAAAAAGCAAAACTCCAGCCGCCAAAAAAGACGTTAAAAAGCCCAAAGAAAACCAAAACAAGGAGAAAGCTGTGTCTGTAAAGATCGAGACCAACCACGGTTCGATTGTCGTTGAACTGGATTCTGAAAAAGCTCCGATCACGGTGAAAAACTTTTTAAATTACGTTGAAAGAAAATTTTATGACGATTTGATTTTTCATCGAGTCATTCCCGATTTTATGATTCAAGGCGGTGGCTTTGATAAAGACCTCAAACAGCGTCCCACCGATGCCGCCATCAAGAACGAAGCCGCCAACGGTCTAAAAAACCTAAAGGGAACAATCGCAATGGCTCGCACCCCCGACCCGAACAGTGCGAGCTCGCAGTTTTTTATCAACCTTAAAGACAATGATTTTTTAAATTACAAAGGCCCCATGCCACAAGATTATGGTTATGCTGTTTTCGGAAAAGTGACTGAAGGAATGGATGTTGTAGAGAAAATTGCAGCCGTTAAAACAACAGCCTCTGGACAAATGCGAGACGTCCCGGCTGAACCTGTCGTCATCAAAAGTATTCGCAAAATCGAAGATAAGAAATAGGGACCTATGGGATTTGAAGATCAAATAGCGACCTGGTTTCTCCAGATCGCCTATCAACCCTATCTGGTCTACGGCTTGGTGGTGGGCCTGATGTTTGCTTCAAGCTTTGGTTTACCGCTCCCCGAAGAGGTCACCATTATCAGCGCCAGCCTGACCGCTTTTATGGCAACCCACCCCCATAAGTACCCGCCACCCCACCCGGAGGCTATTGGCGTCAATCCTTACACACTGGCTGTCATCTGTTTGATTTCAGTTTTTGCCAGCGACTATTTTATTTACTGGATTGGCTCTTACTTCGGAGACAAACTGGTGCGCCACCCCCGATGGGCCAAACACTTCGAGGGTAAGTCTTTTAAACGCGTGCAAAAGTGGATCCACGAGTATGGGACTTTGGCACCGTTTATTTTTCGGTTTACACCCGGATTGCGCTTCCCCGGACATATGATGTGTGGTGCTATTGGTCTTCCACGTTGGAAGTTTATTTTAGTTGTTGGTACCGCGGCCGCGATTACCGTCCCCACCCAAGTTATCCTAATCAGTATTTATGGCGAAGTGATCCTATCGATTTTGAATAAGATCAAAATTGTTGCCATTGTCGGTGCGTTTGTCGCCTGTATCGCCTTTGTCGTCATCAAATGGCGCAAAAACAAATCCAAAAAACAAGAGCTTTTAGCCGGCAAAACTCAGTCCTCTGAGTGATGTTGCTGGCGGATGCCCTCAATCCAAAAAACTTCATAATCCATCGGCCCCGTCTTACAGGCAGTTTGATTGTCATCAAAATTTTGCACCGGAACCAGAAGATAATCCCCTGGCTCGTAAAATGTTTCTCCTTCGGCAATCGCCTCTGTGGCTAAGCCCATTTCGGCGAAAAACTGATCGCGCTCAACGATGAAAGGCTCGTCCATTCCACAAAATGTTTTATCCATCACCACTTCTCCGGCGGGATTCAGTCGACGAAAATCCTGGTCTTCAAATTGATAGCCGATCACCAGTCGCAATGGGGCGTGGGCCGGCTCGTGTTTGTCCATTTCTAACACCACAAACTCAATATCTTGCTCGACGGTTTGCAACACCCATTGGTTGGTAATTTCGGCCGGCCGATCGGAATCGTGAAATAAGGCCATTGTTGACGCCTCAGGCGGCGCCACGTCTTGTGCTCTACTTTCAAATGCGATCAATAAAAGACTGATGGCGACAAGCAAGTGCCATTGAACAGAGACGTTTTTAAATACAGCTAACATTGTACCTCTCCCGGTTACACATCGGCATCGACATATGCAAATGATTGTAGTGGGCGGAATTGTCTGAATAAGTCAGAGCACCTGTTCTCGACCCACTGCAAGCGCAGGGGGCTTGAGTCTGCACCCGCGCCCGCCAACAACGAGTAAAACTCCAGTAGAATTCATGATTCTGTCTTTCCGTCGACGACGACCCATCAACATGATCGCGATGCATTGGCACTTTTCGGCTCGTTGAACTGTTAAAGACACTGATTGCAAAAAGATCAAAGGCCTGACCGGTGGCATGGGTGGATAAAGTTCCTGAACCACTGACTGTTCGATTGGGTCGAACCTGGCCGGCACCCGAAGAATGAAACAAAACCCGGGAAGGTCGAAAGCCAAATGCACTTTGCGCCGCCTCGACAGCACATTGATGTCCATGCCGGCTTACAAAATCTCGAAAAGCGCTGGAGACAATGATCTCTCGATAGCAATTGTTAGATCCCGCATTGTTACCAACAATGGGATTGAAAGTGCATGCCGACACCGAAGAGGGCGTTAACGCCACATTGCTGATGGCGGTGCGAGCCGAACGCAGTTGCGCGGCGGTCAGACTGATTTGATTCAGGTCCTCAGGCATAAAACCATCACTGTTATTCGAACCTCCAAGGATCGGCGCGGTCGCACCGCCCGCCATCTGCGGTCCGAAACTAGGAGCGGTATTGAGGCTGAAGGAACCGGAACTGGGCACACTGGTTTGCGGGACATAAATATCCTCTAATAAAGTCACGTACTCTTGACCACCCGATGAACGATAGGTGGCCCAGAGTGCGCGACCTTCAACATGCAATTTAATGTGGTTGTTTTCGACATCCAGTGGCCAGTAAACATCCACTTCGGAGCCTCGAGCCAACGAGGTGGGGCCCGTCGATGGTGCCGCACCATCACGTCTTGGAGTTGTCTTCAAAGCCAATGGCGATGATTGAGTTGTGACCTGGGCTCGGCGAAAACGAGGATCGACGGTTTGGTTACCATAGTATTGGCCAAATGCGTGGGCATTGCCAATACCTTCTCCAAAACGAAAAGAGTCGTCCGGATGTTGGCTGGCCTCAAAACCGCCGCAGCTGACCATAACGATCAGACTGCTCACCATAATAATCGAATGTTTCAGCCAAAAAATGACTGGAATTCTTGTCGCCAAAACTAACCCTCCATACATCGACTAAAAAATCGATACTTTCTAATAGAGCAAAAGGTGTTCCAGGTGTCTCCTGTGACTGGAGCTGAGCCCACAGGATCAGCTCTATCTTTTTTACATCACCCCTGACGATTCACGGCTCGCTCTATGGGCCTCTATTTCCAGTACGCCTCCGGCAACATCATAAAAAAAACGACAAATTTTAATCTTTTGATAAGGGGAAGGTTCGAGATCCTTCCTCGACGAAGGTTTTTACTAGTCTCGTTATTTTAAGATACGATGAGCAATGAAGGCCTGGCCTTCTGCTTGGTGGATATTTCAATGGCAGCGTGGTCCCACCGGGAAGAGACGAATGGCGATTCATTAAACACCCATCGAGGCCGGCCCCCTCCTGGCCTAACAGCTTGTTGCCCATTGACCAGGATTTAACGATCGAGGCCTCGACAGCCTTTTTTTCATATAAAATAGTGTCTATGAAACCTCATTTAATTTTAATGGCTATAATCGTTATAGCTCAGGCTGGATTCGCTCAAGAAAAAGTCAAAAATAAAGTCGAGCGCTTGAGTGAGGCTGAATTGAATGAGTGGCTCAATATTCAACTCGCGCCCGCCAATACCAACGAAATCGACACTGATATCTTTAAAGTGGATCAGAAGACTCCGCATTTGCTCGACTCTCCACTTTTGAATTATCCCCTTCCCCGTAAACCAGCCATGATTCTCCCCGAAACCGTCGCAAACAAGGTTCCAAATAAGAACCAAAAACCCTCACGGTGGAAGAACGCCATTCCACCCACCTTTATTTTTTTACGGTACCTTCATGACAGTCGCGGATTTCGAGTTTTAAAACCGTATTTTAATATCAACCTTCCCGGCAGCGTGTCGGTGTTTGGGGTCTACAACTTCACCTCCAGGCAGAACAGCGGAGAAGAGCAGGATCTACAAAACTTTGGAGGCGCTCTCGAATTTTACAGTCCCCACATTTCAAAAATTGGAGTTGTCGCTTCGTACATTGATGGCAGCGGGACTGGCAACAGTGTTTGGCGTCCAGGTGTTTATTTCGGATTGAATCTGAAAACCAAAAACTTCAAAGGAATATTTCTTCCTGCCTTTTACCCCATTGCCGAAAACTCAAGAAACCGCAGTGTAACGATCCGTTCGGTTTTAAGAGCTTATGACTGGATATTTTTTTCCAGTCGCATTTCCTATAACTATTTTGAAGATCAAGACGATAATTTTTTTACAAACAACGGTTTGGGTTTTCGCTTCTTACGAGGAATGTATTTAATGACTTCTTACGAGACAAACACCGATAAAAATATTCGAGATAGCATTCAGTTTGGAATCGAAATCCAAAGCACCTTCTAAAAAGACACTCACTAATATCCCATTAGTACGACGAGACTCTATTGATGGGCATCGTTTTGCGAAGAAAAAGTATGCTCAAGCGGGGTTCGAAGATTTTCTCCGCCTTTGATACCAAAATCCAGAGTTCGAATCGGAAACGGAATGGTAATGTCATTGGCATCGAAAGCCTTTTTAATAGCCTTAACGGCGGCGTGGCGAACCTTTAGATAGTTCAGGTTTTTCGGGTAATGCACCCAAATGCGAACGTCACAATTGATCGAACTGCTGCCAAACTCCTTATAAAAAATCTCTAACGGCTTTTCTTCAACTCGGCCTTCAAGATCTTCCAAGCACTCGTACAATACTTTTTCGACTTTCTCTAAATCGTCACCGTAGGAAACCCCAACCTCGATATCCAACCGACGCTTCGGGACACCAGAAAAATTATGTAACGGTTTTTCGAACATAAACTTGTTGGGAACAAAGATTTCGATTCCCTGGAAAGTCTCAATCAAAGTGGTACGGAGATCGATGTTCTTCACCTCACCAAAAATTCCGTCGACCTCGATGATGTTGCCAATTTTAAAAGGTTCTTTGATGGCAATAACGACACCACTAATGAGATTGGCTGCGATATCCTGAAAAGCAAAACCTAGGGCAATCCCGAGAACCCCGGCACCGGCAAGGAGTGAGGTCACAGTTTTATCTAAGTTTAAAACCCCAAGGGCGACGAAAACACCAAGCAGTATGACGCCAAACTGCAGCAGCGTGCTGAACAGTGAACTTAAAGCCATATTGTTGCGCAAACTTCTTTGCATCACTCGATGCCCGGCTCGCCGCACACCTTTTGAGACAAAAACAAAAACAAATATAATAAGACCGGCTAAAAGCAGGTTGGGAAGGTTGGTTAAAAGGCCTTCGTACCATTGCATAAGTTTACCTGACACAAGGTTCCATGCTTTAGAATTAAGCAAATCTTCTAACATCTTTGGCCTCCGAAAGACTTCAAGTTAGTCCTGTTTGAGCTAATATACACTTTGTTATTTTCTTATCAAAACGGAAATTTATTTCAATTTTTCTTATCGAAAAGAATTTCTTAAAATAAGGGTTGAAACTTAGGAGGTATTTAACAATGGGATTGCGTTTTTTGGAAATCAGCTTGCTGACTTTAGTATTCAGCTTTACGCCGCAAGCAATGTCAGCTTTGAATTCTGATAAAATACAACAACAAGTGCGACAACAATTCGCCGACGATCCTCTGGTTTCCGACCAGGGCATAAACAGCCGCTACACCAATCGCGTCATCATGCTGTCAGGCACGGCCGACAATCTCATGTCTTCGAAGCGAGCTACGGAACTTGCGCTACTCAATCGAGATGTGGATTCTGTTGTCAATAACATCAAAGTTATTCACTCGACTCGATCACCCAAGACCATGGCTCGTCAAATACGACAAAGCTTCCAAGACGAAGCGGGTTTCGACCTCAGCAAAATTCAAGTGCAAGCCGCTAACGATGGTCAGGTGGTCCTGCTTGGGAAAGTGGATTCGGCAGCGAAAAGGCATTTGGCAGAAGAGATGGCCTTACATATCAGCGGCGTTACCGGAGTTACCAATGGCATTGATGTGGTTTACAATTCACCGCGATCGGACCAAGAAATGCAGGAAGAGATTGCCAACAGACTGTACTGGAGCGCCCTTGTCGACAACACATCCGTGAATGCTATTGTTGCTGATCGGCACGCCATTCTTAGTGGAACGGTTGGCAGCTTGGCAGAAAAAGAAAAAGCCACGAGTGTGGCCTGGGTTCGCGGCATCAACAGTGTGAATGCCATCAACCTGAGAGTCGTTCCGCGCAGTTTAGAGCAGAATTTACGGCTGGCTCGCCGCCAGTTACCAAAGGATTCAGAGATCAAAGCGGCTCTTCACAAAGCCTTGTTGTGGGACCCACGAGTGGTGGCTAGCAATGTCGAAATTGCTGTTAATCGAGGGGCTGTGACGCTGACAGGAAAAGTTCCCAACGTACGGGCCAAACAGGCCGCCAGTCACGATGCTCGAAACACATTTGGCGTGATTGACGTCGAAAACAATATTCAGGTGTTGTCGCCACGAACAATGGCGATCGCTCAGTAGAACAATGAAAGTAAAAAGTTGAATTGAACAAAATTAATAATTTTAAAAGCAAAGGAGAAAACAAATAATGCTACGAAGTATGAAGGAATTTATTGGCTATGAATTACAGAATAAGGACAAAGCAAAAGGAACAGTCGCTGACTTCTTATTTGACGATCAAAGCTGGAAAATAAAACACATTGAAGCTGACTTGGGTCAGTTACTTCCTGGCCAAAAAGTTCTCCTCGAACCCCGCCACCTCATGGAACCGGAAGAGGAGAGTGCGCAGCTTAAAACTCGCATGAGCAGCCAGGACTTGACCGATCGGCCTCCACTGAAAACTGACAAACCGGTTTCCCAGCAATGGGAGAGTCGAATATCAGAGATCAAAACCGAAAAAGGCGGAGTCGGCAACGAGGTCTACTGGTTGGGAAAACCATTCCCGACCCATTATGACCTCGACGAACTAAAAGCACGCGCCGAAGAGTATGACTATCATTTAAGGTCTTTCTCTGAAATCAAAGGCTACAGCGTGCAGTCGTTGGATGATGATTTTGGTCGAATCGAAGATATGATTATTGACACCAAAACCTGGGAGATCAAGTCAGTGATCTTATCGACCCGCACTTGGGTGCCGGGTAAACAAGTGATGATTTCACCTCGCAAAATCGTCGAACTGGATTGGGTCAATCAACGTATTCGGATTCCAATGACCAAAAATGAAATTATGGAGCAGAGTCCATTTTATCCAAAGAAACCGGTGAATACCGGAGCGGAGGCCTCAAAGTATTTCGACTATTATGGTCGTCGACAAGATAGGCCTGATCCTCACCGCTTGGCCTTGTAATATCAGCGTGCAAAAACCAGGAAGCGGGTTTCAACGCCGGAGGTGAGAAGAGGTAAATCTCTAACCTTCTGCATGGGGATTGAATCCAACTTCCAATGCGCTGGTATCAAAAGACCTAGTCTCTGGGGTTGGTGCTGCTCCCAAACGGCTTTTAGCAAGTCCCGGGAGGCACCAGGCAAGCGTTTACCCCAGGGAGGATTAAGCACCACCAAGGGAGCCTCTTCAGCAAGGGGTTCCTTTTCTTTTGCCGTAAAAATATCTTGAACTTGCAGGTCCCAATTGTCTGACCCTATTTTTTTGAGATTTTTCTCGGCAATATTGATGGCTTTTTCGTCTTTATCAAACCCATAAACACGTCGAATCGGAAACCCATGGGAGTCGGTCATCAATGCAATGGCTTTTTGTAAATCGACCTGGACGTCTCGCCCCAACGGTATTTGTTGATAAGCAAAAGGACGGTCAAGGACAGCGCCCCCTTGCAAGGCCTCGGCTAAAAAAGTTCCGGACCCACACATGGGATCGATAAGATCAACCGGTGCCGCCACCCCCTGAAAAAGGACGCGCAACAAACCATGAGCGGTGGAAGCGCGTAGAGATGCCACGGCGCCAAGCTGCCCCTGCCCTCTTTTAAAAGCGGCCTCACCCGCACAATCAAAACTTATGTTACATTTATCTTTGACGATGCGAATGTATAGCGTGGTGCCACCCTTTTTATGTTTTACATTCAGTTTTTTTAGAACTTTATCGAAACAGAACTCAATTTGGCTGGATCGCGAAAGCTTGGAGTTCTTTGATGTGAATTTATAGTCATAGACATCATTCTTCTTAAAAAAATCCCGCCAGGGAATCTCTTTTAAATGACGAACGAAGGTGTTTTCATTGGGAGCATCAAAAGACGCCAAACGCATAAGCATGCGAGTGTTGGTCCTTAATACCGAATTGAGAGCGAACCCCAGTGCCGCTGGCGCTTCAAATTCGATACCACCGCGGTGAAAAAAAACCTCTGGATATTGGGGAAGATTAAAAAAATCTGCAGCCCGCCCCCACTTTTCGCAAAGCTC
>CAXRIX010000167.1:0-78026 GCA_964230555.1 Bdellovibrionales bacterium | reverse complement strand
GGGGGCAGCATGATACCCTCGATGTTATGTCAAAAATTAAATTTCAAGCACTCACGACTCGCGAAGATCTATTAACCTACCAACGGAAAACGGCCGAACAAGTTTCGGTGACGCTGCCAATGGCTTATTTATCCAAAGCCCGCGTTATTGGTTTAAAGGATGAAGACAGTCAGCAAATTTATGGTGGCTTCACTATGGCCTACCAGGGACCTCTCAGATGTCTGGAACAGCTGCCTCTGGAAGTTCAGCAAAACAATCCTTTTTTAAACAAATACCGAGACCAGTTTTTTGAAATCAACGGGATGTGGCTCAATCATAAAATGGCGCCCGAGAACAGTCGATTACAACTGTACTTGAGTGCTATGCGGGAGGCCTCTCTGATGGCGATGCAGGGTAAATCCAAGTACGTTTACGCCTACTGCGCTGAAAATAAAAAATTGCGCGACTTTTACCGAAACTTTAATTCTTTTGAAATTTATGAAGGACCCGTCAGCCCCCTACCGGGAATGGGTAAAGCTGGATTAGAAAGAGTTGAAATGGGATGCATGAAGCGCCTTCCAATCACGATTTTAAGAAACCCATTGTTCTTAGTCAAAAGAGCCACTAAAAATCCATACAGAGCTTTACAGGCGACCTACAAGCGAGTTTCTGAAGACTTAAAAGGAAAAATGGCCATATGATGAGGCTTGCCGATCTTGTTTCACAATTCGATCGGGTTGAATTGGCGACGGTCGCCGACAATCAAAGAATTTTAAGTTTTATTGATGATATTGCCATGCAGACCAAAGAAGGTGGCCTGGGTATCGACCGCAATCCGAGCTTTTTCTCGCTTGGCAAGGCACAAGGGGATCACTCCTTCACTTTCCTATTTTTAAATCCCAATAACTCCATTGGTGGTATTGGATGCATTTCGATCACCTGCATGCAAGTCAAAGGCAAAAAGCAGTGGCTGGGGTATTGCAGCGATCTTAAGTTCACTCGAAAAATTGATCCGGAAACACGCCGGCAGTTCTACAAGTTTTTTGAACGTCTTATCAATGAGTTTTCGAACATTGAGGAACTGCAGAGCTGCCGTTACATTTTGGCGAGCATCTTTGATGGTAATATTGCGGCGAAAAAAGCTTTGATCGCTAAAAAGACGAAAAAAAATCAGGTCGAACATCGCCCCCTTTACAGTTACGAAAACGTTAATATTTTAATGCGCCTCCCGTTTCCTCGTTTAAAAAAACAGTCCTTTGTCAAAGGCTCGGCTGTCGGAAAAGAAAGAATCATAGAGTTCTTAACCTCCAATCCAGAGAACGCCGAAATTGTGTGGACACGGCAAGAGATCGAACGTCGGCAAAAAATCGCTAACTTTTCATTCGATGATTTTATTGTCAAATTAGACAACGACGACACCATAGTGGCCTGTGGTTTGCTCTTATCCGACAGTCCGTTTCGCAAAATGCGCATTCATAGAATGCCAAAATCAATCAAGCTCACTCAGTATTTCACACCTGTCTTCGGCCGCCCCACTATTAAAGAAAAGGCCCCTTTAAAAATAGCTTATCTGAGCTTTTTAAAGATGAAGACACAAGAGGCCGACGAGAGAAGTCATCTTATCGATGGTTTTTTGGCCGAGATCTATTCCGAGGAAAAACAAAAGGCTCGAAACGAACGCTTTCACATCGTCAACATCCAAGAGCCGAAACAAAACCATCTCGGAAAGAGCCTGACCCGCAAAGGCTATCTGTGTAACAGCCTTCCCTCAACGATCTATCAGGTCACCACTCGCGAACCCGATGCGACAGCCCTGGTCCCCGGCCAACAACGCCTCGATTTTGACGTTGTCTTCCATTAAAAAGTGACAATTTTTGTCATTCACAAAGTAACAGTGGATAACGATACATAGCTGCAATTGCGCCTTAAAAGGTTTGTTCAACTTTTATGGAGGTAGCAATGCAACATTCACTTATTCGTTTAGTATTATCTTTTTCTTTAATAGGATTTCTTGGTGCCTGCAGCAGCAGTGACACACCAAGTCCAGCCGACGTCATCCCCGACCTACCAAAGGTTACGGAGGACTCTCAAGAATCACCGTTTCAAGGCGTTTGGACCACAGGGTGCGAGCCTGAACAACAAAATGGTATTCGCAGCTATCAGACAGTCTTCCATTTCGAAGACGAAAACCTGACTTTAACCACCTCATTCTTTTTCGACGAATCTTGCACCGACAAAGCCGATGAGCAAGTCAATCAAGGAACCTACGAGCTGTCCCGGGATAAAAAGTTTGGCGACAATATGCTCGCTTTTGACATGATCATCAATGATGACATGACGCAAACGTTGTTCATGAGGACAATGATGCTCAACGACGGTCAATTTATTGTGACTCGCTTGAAATCGAGTGAAAAGCAAGCCGATGAAGCGGTTGCTGACATTCCTTTGTATCGACAAGACGAGTGGGAAAAGATCAAAGATTCTCTCTAATAGAAACAACATCGAATTCAAAATTTTAAATTTCAAGTACTACGAAAACTTTCACATAGGAGAAAAAAATGAAGTTTTTTACGCTAATTTTATTGTCTAGTCTTTTGATTTTTCAAACTGGATGCATGACTGTTTCAGGTAAAGCCGCAGGCTTTCTCTACACTGATAGTCGGCACGGAGAGGAAGCCACCTCGAATAAAAGAGGAGCTAAAACTGGAAAGGCCTGCCAGAAAAGTATTCTTGGCTTGGTCGCCACTGGTGATGCTTCAATTGAGATGGCCAAGGAAAATGGGCGCATTCGACAAATTAGTTCTGTTGACGCCGAAGTTAAAAACTATCTTGGTCTCTACGGAACCTACTGCACTGTCGTTCGAGGCGACTGAAGCCTTAGCTAAAAGCCACATGGGGAAATGAAATATGGCCCCGGTGGCTTTCAGCTTTAATACCTGTTTTCTTTTTTAATCGGAAAAGAAAAGCGCGGATAACACCATCATGTTTTTGGTAAAAGTATTTCTGATCCCAAAACTCACTGAAAAAATCCTCTTTGGTCAAAGTCTTTCCCTTAACCAGTTCTGAGAAACGCTCCCAATCCGTGGTTTTGGGAAGGTAGTGAGTGGTTCGGTTGGGCAGATTAAAGACAACACCTCGCGAGGCTTTGAAGATAAACTGTGGTCGCCGCGTTCTTTCCGGAAAGTCATCCGACTCTTTAACAGTTTTTAGCACCTGGCGACTGGAAGATGTGCTTGCCTCTCCCCGTTGATACTCTTTTAAAAAACCTTCGACTTTTACAAATCGCTCCCGTGAATTCTTAAGGCTATCCGTCAACCATTGTGGAGGCCTCTGAAAAGTTGCGTAGAGGTCCACCTCAGCCAAGGCGCGATAGAGGGGGTCGCCCAAGTCATCACACACCTGAATACAAGATAGCGCCAAATCACGAATCGGTAGCCCCTTGGATCGGTGAAAATCAATTTCCAAGCGCAGCAAGGTCAAAAGCTCATCCAGGTTTAAAAATGCCTCGGATTCCAACTGTAGCCATCTTTCGTTCATGGCCACTTCGGCGTCCTGAACACGATTCAGCCCAAGAAGAACTCTTACTTTTAGAACTTTGGCATATCGAACCGGCACACCTGAAGGGTAAATCATCTCTTGAGAAAGGATCGCTTCACAATCTTTTAGAGCGGAATCGTAATGCCCCATCTCAAACAGAGCCATGGCTCGACACTGCAAAAGCGACAATCGGGTGATTAAAACAGGTTCCAGACGAAGACCCATTTCACAAACAGAAACCACATCAGCCCACTGTCCCTCGTGACCCACCACCATCGCTTGAGCGAGCAAGAACTCGGCTCGGGTGGCTTTATCGTTAATCTGTTTGGATTTTTGCAAAATCTTTTTGGCCGCTTGAAACTCGCCTCTAATGGTAAGCACTCGCAGGTCAAGAATCTGCGCGTCTGGTCGCGACGGAGTCGCCGCAATTGTGGCGCGAGCACTGTCGAGTTCAATAGATGTGTAAAAACAAATTTGCTGAAGGCTTTGATCGCTGGTCGGTGGCAGACTTCCCACCGGCTGACTGGCGAGCATAATGTCGGTCTTGATAATGTCTTTGGTCAGACCCTTATGATCGTAAGCCATTCAGAATTTTCTCCGTAAACAGGGACGAATCCCATGGTTCGAAGGTCGAACAGTCCGCTCAGCCTCTGAGGAATTCGTCGACATTGGCATAAGCCAGGGCCGTATCCCACCATTGCCCGTTCGCCCTCCCAAACTGCCAGCCAACTGAGTTCCTAAGTAACCTTGAATCTTTCCTTCATTCTGAGATTCAATAATCTTTTTACAATTGTAAGACGTTTTATCTAAGGCCGCAGCCCAACCATTAAAATATTCGAGCACTGATTTAATAGAAACATCTTGGTCAGACCCTTCAGCCCATGGGATATAATCGCGATCGACAACCGCCCGGAAATTAGCAAAGTCACGAAACTCATAATCCAGAACGTTAGATCCCATCTCTCGAAAGTCGCCCAGTAGATCCTGGGCCGACTCACAGTTTTGGCCTTCGGTTTCATCAAAGTAGCCGTTGAGAATGATTTTTTGCATTTCACAAAGAATCGCTTCGCCACGATGGCCACCGTGCACCGAACCATAATTGCTAAGATTGGCAAGGAAATCCGATGGATTCGGCACACTATAAAGAGGTTGCTGAGAATCAGAAAATAGTAAGTCAAAGGACTCGTTCAACGGACCATCAACTTGAAAAAAATTGAATTCATTACCTAAAGATTGTCCGTCAAGACGAAGACTACGATCCACCTCAAGCATTCTGCGCTGGTAAAAACCAGAGGAGATTGTTGCCAGAAGTTCATCTAAGGCAATGTATTTTTGAATGTCTTCGTCGTCATCTGATGGCGCAGAAAAAGTGGAATTATTGCTCCATAGGCTTCCTATTTTTTTGTCACGATAAAGATGGTCCAATTCATGATAGATAGAAGCCGCTAAATTGAACGGCCTAAGTTCAGTATCAAGATAAATCAACGAATCAAAACAGTCGTAAAAGGCAACGGTAAAGTATCCTTCGTCGTTTTTTTGCAACCACAAGGAGTCCGGATAGTCTCCGGCGAAGACATGGCGAAGATGAGGACTCAACTTTTGCAGAGTTCCACGATTGCCTAAAAAAGCCACCAACAGAGAAAGTTCGTAGCGGTAATCTGTAAAACGCCTGGGAGGTAAACTCCGATTCTCCCTATTGCCATCGCGGTTGACAACACTCGGGTTCACTCGGTTTCGCTCTAAAAAAGAAAGAGTCAGCCCTGGTTCTGATTCCCCCTCCGACTGCATACTGAGACGTTGATCCTGCGCCATCGGGCCAAGAAGAACCGACTTCACCATAAGAGCCGTCCACAGAGGTTGTGAGCAATCGCCCGACGTTGACTGCTGATTTTTCAGCTTGTTATGAATCTCTTCAGCCTCCTGGTACCGTCCAGAGAAAAACAACTCTTGATAAGTCTCTAGGTCTGTCCAAAGGCTATCGATGGGCCCTCTGCACTGCTCGTACCCTTTGATCCACTGGCGGATCGGCCATTCACTGTTTTTATCATCAACCCGGTTTAATAGGCCTGGATGAGGGCGGCCTGCAAAATGCTTGGACCATAAATTATCTGACTCTGTTGCCTCCTGAGCCCGACTTGCCAGAGACAACATCAAATTTAAAACAATAAGGACCAGATGAAACCATTTCATTGGTTAGTCTTTCTCTGTTCTTTTTCGAATCAGTTCCGGTAAGATTTCGTAGAGTTGCCACATTGATGCCTCAACGTTGATTTGTAAAACAGGTTGGCCCTCCTGACTGGTGATCCATTGCGAATCGTCTTCAGTAATCCATAAAGTTATTTTGCGAAGCTCCTCAACATCGATCAAAGGGGTTTCTTTTTTCGCATCAAAATTAAGGACGAAAACAAGATATTTTTTCAACTGAGCGCAACGATTGGGGTACCAGTATGTGGAGTTGTCTTCATTCAACCTGGGATCACATAATACGGCATCAACAGATTTTCTGAGTTCCAACTCAAGATCTATTGGCTGCCAGTCTGACATCGAGAACTTTGTTAATTTCCCTTCTTCTTCAAATTCATAAAGCCACTGATCCAATTCTCTTAGCGGACAGTAATAGGCTTCACCCACCACTCGCAGGTAACCCCCATCGGCACTTGGTTGGTAAGGGTAACTGTAGGCAAACCCAATGTACTCTTTGCCTTGCGGATCAAATTCGAATCGAACCACCTCATCCATTGTCGCCCACAGCGGTAAAGGTCCATTATAGACTTCACTGAGAGGCAGAAATTCAAAGGGTTTGGTTCCAAATCCAATGCGCGCCGACAACCACTGATGCCCCTCTTCATTCGCCGATGATGGCCAATAGGAGTCTTCGAAGGCTGAATAACCTTGGGGTGTCTGATGGTTTACAAAATCAAAATCATAGTAGTAGGGATACAATGCCTCTTCTAAACCGGATTCAATATTCTGAACCACCACATGATCCGATTGTTTTTCTATTTTAAACATGGGTACCAAGTGGGTCGGAAAATCGTAATCATTGGGAGTGCTACAGGTTATGCTTTCGGCTTGCGCGAGACAGACACTGATTTGAAAAACCAATAAGAAAACGAGTCGAAAAAATGCCTCTGCCATAAAAGCCCCTGTGTTGAAAACCCCGAGATTAGACTGGCTGGAGAGCGGTGAGTAGATGGGTTGTAAGATATTCCTTCAAAGCGAAAGCTTTACAAGGGTCTGGTTTAAATAAATCAATATTTACCGTGGGTTAAGGCCTTAGAATAGCGGTCAAACCGCCTTAAACCTGAAGCAACCAGCTTTTAAGCTCTTGGTGGCGAGATTTAATGTCCTGGTAGCCTAAATCGATCAATCGGCCAATGAATTTTGGCTCAAAAAGAATGTAGCTTGCCAAATCCGCCGACTGCTGAGGTGACCCCAATCCAGACAGTAAGAATTGGATCATTTTTGGAAGGCCCTCATTGGCACGATCCTCAGCAATTTTTGAAATATTCTGGGAGGGTCGAATCATTTTGCAATCAACACGGTTATATTCCGATCGCTCGGTTTTAATACCCTCTCCAAGGGCTTCAATGATTTCGTTGACGTGAACCAACCGTTCCATATCCAATTCAAGGTTATCCATAAACAGAGCATTCAAGGCTGAACCAGCAATATGCCCAATTGTGGGCTCCCCGGTGGCCCCTTCCAGTTCTTCTTCCGGAGCGATATACTTCACGCCAATCAAGAGAATTTTTTCGGCACCCAACTTGATTGTCGGGCTGAGTGGAGCCGTGTTGCGGAAACCTCCATCGCCAAAATAAAACGCCCCCACCTGAGTAGGAGGAAACAAAAGAGGAATTGAGCAGGAGGCCAGAACATGCTCTGGCGTTAATACAGTATTTTCAACACGACGCCGACGACGATTCCAATTTAATGTTTGTTTTGACTGTAAAAATGTCACCGACTCCGAAGAGTTATAACAATAGGAGGAACAGGTCACAGCATCGATAAAACCGGCGTCAATAGAACGAGCAATCCCATCGAATGGCAGGTCTGTTTTTAAAAGCTCGTAAAGAGGCGCGGTATCTAAAAGATACTGGGCCCATTTTTTTTTAAACAGAGGACCAAATGTTAAATCTCTGATCCAACGAGCACTATTAGACGACACAGAGAGCAGACCCGTCTTGTAGATTCGCTCTGGTGTCAGCTGCCCCCAAAGCTGCACCAGCTTCTCGGCTCCTTCTTTAAAATTTGAGCTGTGCGCGGCCATAAAGGTGGAATTGATAGCGCCGGCACTGTTACCAGACCAAATCCGAACGGGATTTTCTGGCCCTGTCCATTGCAACTCATCAAAAATTTCCGCCAACCCCAATAAGGCACCGGCTTGAAAAGCTCCGCGAGCACCACCACCGGTTAAATTAAGTCCCACTTTTTTCATTTTTCTGAATACCTGCCCGTCATAAGAATATGATAAGCGACTCCGCTATAAAACTCAAAGCCCACAAATTTATTGATGAGGTTTCGAGGGACGATCCCCTTCTTCTTCAACAATCTGACGACGATCTGGGCTGACCAGACTATAAACACTGGGAACCACGTATAGAGTAAACAGCGTGCTTAATGACACCCCTCCAAGGACTGTTAAAGCCATGGGAACTCGGGTTTCGCTTCCAGGACCAAACGACAGGGCCGGAGGAACCGCGGCTGCGAGAGTCGCGGTGGTTGTCATCAAAATAGGTCGTAAACGCGTCGGACAGGCTTCTATCAAAGCCTCTTTGGTTTTTTGGCCTTGATCTCGCAATTGGTTGGTAAATTCCACCAATAAAATAGAATTCTTTTTTACAATCCCCATGGTTAGGAGAATTCCAATTCCGCTGTACACGTTCAAAGATTGACCACCTAACAGCAATCCAAAAACCGCACCGGTCAGGCCAAAGGGTATAGCCAAAAAAACAATCCAAGGGTCAACAAACGAATTAAACTGAATGGCTAAAACCATATAGGCGATGACCAATCCCAAAAGCATAATAAGGAGAGTTTCGGCCATTTTGCTATCCGGTGTTTCATCAAAACGAAGATAGTAATCTTCCGGAAAGATTTCCTCAGCGAACTGGCGCACCTGCTTGACGGCCGTTCCCAAGCGAACATCTTTGCCCAGGTTACTATCGACTCGCAATCCACGAATGCGATCTTCTCGGTAAATCTGCTGGGGCCCTTCGGTATCAACAATTTTCACTACATCAGCCAAAGGCAAAAGTTCACCACGGTTGTTACGAACAAAAATATTGTCGATATCCTTTTTCTGAGCGCGAGCCTCTTCTTCCAGTTGAACCCAAATATCAAAGCGTCGATTGCGATCCGTGTACTGCCCCGCGACCAGACCTCCGAAGGTGGCATTGACAATCTCGGCAATCTCTCCAACTTCGACACCACGAGCGATCGCCTTTTTGCGATCGGGAACGATATGCACCTCTGGTGAAGTTAAAACATCATCCGATCGAACCCCCACCATCAGTTTACTGGCATCCATTTTTTCCTTAAGCTTAGCGTAAAGCTCTCTCTGCTTTTCTGGATCAGGACCGTTGATAGTGAACTCCAACGGACTGCCTCGACGTCCAGAGAAAACGTTGCTGGAGCGATCACGAATAAAAAACTTCATGCCCTCAATAACTTCGCCCTGCTTGCGCAGATCTTCAGCTACCTCAAACTGGCTCTTCCGAAGATCGCGGTTTTTCAAAACAACGATTCCAATACCTCGGTTGCTTTGACCGCCTCGACCGAAGCCACCAATCGCCATGTATTGACGATCCACAGCCGGATGTTGCTTGGCGATCTCTTCAAATTCGATGATTTTGTTTTTCGTGTAGTCCAAAGACTTTCCATCCGGCCCGATAAAAACAACAAACAAAACACCGTTGTCTTGAGGCGGAGCAAACTCAGTGGGTAGAAATTTATATGAAAACAGACTGCCCGCGAACAACAAAGTTGACAGCCCAATCGGAATCCACGGTTTTTCTAAAGACCACTGCAATGACCGGGAATATTGGCTCTTCAAATATCCCATGAGATTCTCGAAGCCGCGGCCAAAAGCGGTGGTTCTTTCTTCAAGTTTTAGAAACTGCGAACATCGCATCGGTGCCAAAGTCAAAGCCTCAAGGGAACTGAGAGCTACTGCAACAGCAATGGTAACGGCAAACTCAAAAAAGAACTTTCCTTCGATGGAGTTCATAAACGTGATGGGTATGAAGATAGCGATCAGTGCGGCTGTTGTTGCAATAACCGCGAATGTGATCTCTCTTGCCCCTTTGAAGGACGCATTGATGCGATCCCATCCCATTTGCATGTAGCGCACGATATTCTCTAGCATGATGATAGCATCATCAACCACAACCCCAATCGCCAGGGCCAACCCTAATAATGAAAAGTTATTAAGAGTGAAGCCAAACCAGTAAATAAAGATAAAGGTTCCAATAATGGCTGTTGGAATCGCTAAAAGAATGTTGATCGTTGCCGACCAAGATCCTAAGAAAATCCAGCAAATCAATGACGTTAAAAGGGCCGAGAGAATTAAGGTGAATACAAGTTCGTCGACAGATTCGCGAATAAACTGCGTGCGATCAAAGTTCACATCAAGGGCTGTGCCTTCGGGTAAGTCTTTATTGATGTCTTTTAAGCGCGCTAAAACTCGATCAGCCGTTGCCACAGCATTCACACCGGTTTGTTTTTGGACGGCAATTCCCATAGCCCGTCGGCCATTAAAGCGCGACACACGTCGAAGGTTTTCAATTCCCTCGCGAACAGTCGAAACATCTTTCAAACGAAGGTCAACAAAATTGGGGGCTCCTCCACGACGGCTGATCACCATATTTTTAAACTCTTCGACTTCTTCAGCCTCACCCATTATTCGCAGGGTTTTCTCTTCGTCTTTAAACTCCAGCCGCCCGGCGGGTAACTCTCTGTGTTCGCTGCGAATGCTTGTGACCACATCACTGGCTGTTAATTGATAACGTTGCAATTTGGCCGGATCAAGGTCAACTCGCAAGAGCGGCTCATGATAACCAAAGGCACGGGTTTCTGCTACACCTTCCACCGTTGAAATCCGATCGCGAATAATGTCGCGATAAACCACCATCAGCTCGCGATCGGTTAAGGTGTCAGAGCTGACGTTGATGTACATCAACGGCTCGTCTGCCGCATTGGATTTAGTCACCACCGGAGGATCGACAGCATCGGGAAGCTCTCTTTGCGCACGCCCCAATAGAGTTTGAACCTCTTGTAAAGCAAAATCGATATCACGATTCAGTTCGAATTCCAGATTAATGGTGGCTGATCCACGGTCGGCCGTGGAAGTGATTTTTCGTATCCCCTCCATAGAAACCAAGACGTTTTCAGCATTTTCAATAACGTCTTTTTCAATCACCTCAGGAGTCGCACCATCATAGCCATAGGAGATGGAGATTCTTGGGAAATCAACATCGGGATTGTCGTTAATCCCCATTCTCATAAAGGAAAGGCTGCCAAAGAAAATAAGCCCAAACATAAGAATCCAGGCAAAGACTGGTCTTTGAATCGAAAGACGACTTAAACTCATGGCAGTTCTCCAGCCAAGGCTTGCAATTGCACATACGCCATTTTCGCTTCAAACACCTGTTGAAAATGACTGCGTCGAATTTGCAAATAGTCTTCTAAGACTTGTAGAGCTTCAAGATCACTCACCAGTCCTCGATTCGCCTCTTTAAGATGCTGCTTGTAGTTGGAACGTGCCAAACCAACAGCCTCATCCAGTTGGCGCAACGTTTTTTGATGCAGATAGAATTCTTTTTTCAAAGACTGAAAGTCATTGTTAAGAGTGCGCTTGATGTCTTGCAAGCGGGCTTCAATCTGCGCGGCTTGCAGACGCTGAATCCTGACTTCAGAAGCATCGCTGCCACCATTAAAAAGATTCCATTTAGCAACCACCGTTACATCCCAGCTTGACTCTTGCAAAATTCCTGCACGATCCAAATAATAATTGGCGTCGGCGTCAACACTGGGAAGAAAGCTGCCCTGTGCGGCCTTTCTTTCTTTTTCGGCAGTTTGCAGTAGTAATTCATTGGCTTTAATTTGCGGATTGTCTTCAACCTGTCGATCCCACTCGGGATGCAACTGCAGGTTTGAGACATCTTGGCTATCGACAAGAAGCTCGATATTTTGCAAGCCTGTTAGGTTTTTCAAATTTCTATTGGAGGCCACCAACGACCTCTCGACTCTTGATCTTTCCGAGATGATGCGTGCCAACTGGGTGCGTGCGGCTAAGACATCGGTGGTTTTACTGCGGCCAATTTTAGCGCGTTTTTTTAAAGTTTGTAGGCGATCTTTTAAGGTCTGCTCTTGTTCACCATAAACTTGCAATTCATTCTGAAAACGCAGGGATTGATAAAAGGATTGCGCCACCAAGGCAAATATTCTTAGCTCTTCTTGTTTTTTCTCATACTCGGCAATTTCTGGAAGGTTGCGAGCTGCAGCGATCGAGTAGTACTCGGACCCGCCCTGAAATAACGGTTGGGTCAGATTGATAAAAGCCGTATGCTGGTAGGCCTCTCCGAAAGGCCCAACATTGGCCTGTTCTCGCCAGACATTGTTGGACTGAGCTGTCACCGATGGCAAGGCCGTCGCAATGACTTTATCTTTCTGCTCTTTTGCAATTTCCACGGCCCAAACTCGCTCTTTAATAGCAGCCGTTTGTTTTTTTGCAGAATTGAACAGTTCAGAAAGGGATTGCGCCTGGGCCGACGACGTAAAAAACACGATTAAAAAAATTGAAAAAAGCTGTGACATGTAAAGCCTTCGTGAATGAGAAACTTTACCCTAGAGGCGCGCTTTATGTAAAGACAACCGTCCAGTTGTGCTAAATAATATAAGGTTATTGAACATGATTTGATAATGAGCGACTGAAAGCTAAAAAGCCGTTCAATCATCTGTTACATTCCGAGCTCCTCGGTGTTTGAGGTCTCACATTCAAAATATCAGGTTTTTGATCCACCAGTAGTATTAGAATTTCTTATGCAAACAATGCTCAGTCGACAGAATAATCGAGCTCAAGTACCTAGGTATCAGCAAAGTATATTTCCCTCAGAAATTTAACTACTGGATGGCTATCTGACTGCCTCAGCGTCGTATTGACTGTGCAATGTTTCTGCGGCTTCAGGTGCTTGCGTTATCAGCAAATCATTCAAGGCGCCTTACCTATAATTTTGCTGAAGATGGCTGATGGGTCATCGCGATCTCAGTTGGCTACGTCTTGGGTTCTATGGATCTGTTTATCACCTATTTTCGGTGACGAGATTTGCCCATCAATTATCAAACTCAAGAGTTTCATTGGGGCCATCCCACTGGCGTCCACGCTCTTTGAATGTTTGAACATCAGAAATATCACCTTCTTCCAATCGATCAGGCTCACCTTTTTTCATGGGCTCCGGCAGCAATTGAAGTTCCGAAAATATAGGCAGATGATCCGATCCAATATCAGGAAGAACCTTAAAATCTTTTAATGTAAAATGCTCACTGTGAAAAAGGTGATCCAAAGGAAAGCCAATTTCGGCAAACTTTGCAGGAAAGGTATTGAACACACCACGGCCGCGTCGAGGATCAAGAAGTTTTGAGACTCGTAAGAACAAGCGGGTTGTATGCGACCACGAAACGTCGTTCAAATCTCCCATAACAATCACCGGTCCTTCGACTTGCGCGATCTCCTCGGCCACCTTGGCCATCTCTGCATCTCGCTGATCGGAAGGACCTTCTTTTGGACGCGGTGGCCGTGAATGCAAGACGAAGGCTGTGATCTTTTGCCCGTCGACCTCTACGACAGACCGCAAAGAGGGTACCCGCTTGTCAGTAAGGAATCGAACGTTGGCCTCTAAAAACTTGTGACGACTAAGAAGGACAAAACCATAGCCATTATCTTGCCCCTTTAACACTTGATAGGGATAGGTTTTGATCAGACCGCGCGCCCAGTTTTCCCAAAATTTATCGGCTTCAACAATACAGACAAAATCAGGATCACAGGACCGTATACTCTCCTCTAACTTTTCTGTTTTTCGATTTTCGATAAAAACATTGGCTGAAATTACGGCCAAGCGTTGCCCGATTATCTCATTGGAGCGATGCAAGCGCTTGGACTGAGTGCTCGAAATTCTTAGGTAAGGTCCGATCCTGAAAGCATCCAATACCAAACCCCCAGCCAACAGCGCCATTAAAACGATGTAAGGAGTTTGCAGAGGAAATATCATTGGAATCATGACGAACAACGCCAACGTTAAGGTGGCAATGGGAATTCTTGGGTAATCCAGGCCCCGAATCCACCAGTGACCCAATGACAACAAAGGGAGATATGAAGCCGTTATCAGTAAAATTGAGAGGGCCCAAAAAACAATGACAAAAATTGACATAAACGCTTTTTCTCCTAGTTAAAAACAAACTCTTTTAACTCTTATGAACTGTCAGTAACATCACCACTTGATTGATCTTACCTCCCCACTTTTGGTCAAAAAAAAGCGCTATCATGGGGGATAGCGCCTAGAAATCTATGGGGTTATTTGATTTATTGAGAGACGGCTGATTGCATCTCTTCAAGATACTTTTCACCAAGCTCTTGTTTTTCTTTTTTGTTCAAAACTTTTCCAGCCATCTGAAATACCTCATGCTCTTCTTCTTCGAGATGATGCTCTACGAGATCGGCCAATTTTTTTAATTTTGGCAACCACTGAGGCGAGGAATAATCAGTATCATCCAAGGCTTCGATAGCCTCGTCAATTTCGTGGTGTTCATGGACACTGTGCCGCGCTTTTTCGATTGTTTTCTCATCTTTCATAAGTTCACTATAGAAAAATTGCTCTTCATAGGTGGCATGGGCTTGAAGTTGGGTTTTAAGCTTTTCGTAAAGAGTTTCTCTTTGCTCTGACTGTCCTTCGGTTTTCTTGAGTGTTCGCAAAAGTTCGCGCTGACGTTCGTGGTCGTTTCTTAGTTTATCGAATATCGAGATTGTCATTCTAGCTCCTTAGCAATTGATAATGAAAAAATATTAGCCTGAGTCTTCTCAATATACTTTCATGTATTATGATAAAACTGTTAACATTAGTTCATATATCGCTAACAACCTGCCTAAGTAGGTAGAATATCTGATCATATTCACTGAGATTCGCATGCTTCCTATAGCCTTTTAGAAGAATTTTTGCTTTTTTTACTAGCTCTTTCTCTGCCAATTGTTTCTTACTGAGATCAAGGTTCTTCTGTAAAATCGTGTCGATCGATAGAATCCGCCAGTAGTCCATGGCTCGATACCGACGAGACAACTGATCAGAGTGGCCACCATATTTCTCAATGACAGCGTCTTCTACAAAGCCGACAGGATGATAGGCTGAAATTTTTAACCAGAGGTCATAGTCTTCGCAGACCGGGAAGTCTTCTCTGAATACTCCCACCTCTTGAAACAGGCGACGCTGGATCATGACTGTGGATGGACTGACACAACAAAGTTTCAGGGCCTGAGGAAAAATATCTCCAGCGCTCTTTTTGTGTTTCTTCATCGGATTGACTCGAACTCCGTTGCGAATCCAGATCTCCTCCCCATGAATCCAAACAAGTTCTGGTTGATTTTTGATGCAGGCCATCTGTTTTTCAAGCTTCTCAGGGAGCCAACGGTCGTCAGAGTCCAAAAAGGCCACCCACTCACCCACTGACTTATCAATTCCGTAATTTCGAGCTGCGCTGACGCCTCGATTGGCTGTTTGAAAGAATCGCACCCGTGGATCGACAATATTCTGTTTAAGATGCCGTAGAGTCTCATCGGTTGAGCCATCATCGACCAGCAAGAG
The DNA here is from genome assembly GCA_964230555.1 of Bdellovibrionales bacterium. Classification (GTDB taxonomy): domain Bacteria; phylum Bdellovibrionota; class Bdellovibrionia; order Bdellovibrionales; family JAGQZY01; genus JAGQZY01. The sequence continues at coordinate 62,658 of CAXRIX010000167.1, read as the reverse complement.
TTCAAAATCCGTCCAGGTTTGGCGAAGAACTGAGTCGACGGCCTGGCTCACCCTCGGCCAACGATTGTAAGTGGGTATTATGACAGAGATTTTAGGAGTCATAAGAGATTAACTATCATAGATTCAACTGTTTTTCGCCCATTCCTTGTCTTTTTGGTTTCTTCCAGTTATTCAGACCACTTACAAAATAGAAAATAGGATAAGGAGTCAACGGTTCCGTGTTTTTTGAAGGTTCAGAAAAAAAAATAGAAGTTATCTTTACGCCCGATATCGAGCCCTTAAGGCAAAACTCCCGTCAGTTTTGGGAAAAACTGGTGCGTGCTTCGCAGGCTCAAATTCTTTCCGAAATCTCCAACGATCATATGACGGCTTTTCTACTTTCCGAGAGCTCATTGTTCGTCTACGACTATTATCTTGTCATGATCACCTGTGGAACCACCCGTTTGGTCAGTGCCGTTGAAGAGCTAATGAAAACCTACAAGCCCGAACAGGTAAAAGCTTTTTTCTATGAACGAAAAAATGAGCTCTTACCTCAGGCTCAGACCACCGACTTTTTTAAAGACGTAAAAACATTAAAAACCTGGTTTCAAGGTGAGGCCCTGCGCTACGGTCGCGAGGACGAGCACCACTTGTATCTGTTCGCTACCAACCAGGAGTTCGAACCTGCTGATGACGATCACACCTTAGAAGTGCTGATGCACGGGATCGACCCGGACGTCACCGAGTTATTTCGCAACTGTCGAGACTGCGACGTGGCTGAACTGCGTGACAAATCGGGAATTTCTGAAATTGTCTTAGGAGAGATCGACGATTTTGTTTTCGATCCCATGGGTTACTCATTAAACTCCATTCATAACAATCGCTACTTCACAATCCATGTCACTCCCGAAAGTGACGGAAGTTATATTAGCTTTGAAACCAATGCCTTTAAGAAAGAAGAGCAGGTGGAATGGGCTAAAAAAGTCTTGCAGGTTTTTAACCCAATGAGTTTTGACCTGGTTTTATTTAATAAAGGAAAAATCCAGCGCCCCGATTTCAATGGCTTTGTCTTAAAGCGGCAGTTTGCCGAGGTATTGCCGACTGGATACGACACTCAATATTTTTCTTACTATCAGCCCAATGATGAAGAACAACGCCCCAGCCGATTTTTAGGAGACTCCGATGAATAACAAGTCAGACTGGTTTGAAGAAACCCACGAAGATATTGCTTTAAGGTTTCGCTTGAAAGAGCGCTTGTTTTCCACGCAAAGTGATTTTCAGAAGGTCGAAGTGGTCGAAACTCAAGGCCACGGCAAACTGCTTGCTCACGATGGCATGATCATGGTTACGGAAAAAGACGAATTTATTTATCACGACATGATCACCCACGTCCCGCTTTTTACTCACCCCAATCCAAAAAATGTGTTGGTTATCGGCGGTGGCGATGGCGGCACTGTGCGTGAAGTTCTAAAACACCCAAGTGTAGAGACTGTCACCATGGTGGAAATCGATGGTGCCGTTGTTGAAGCCAGCAAAAAGTTTATCCCGCAAACGTCCTCTCAGTTAACAGACCCCAAAGTGAAGCTTCTTATTCAAGACGGAGTGGAATTCATGAAAGAGTCTGATCAGATTTTTGATGTCATTATTGTTGATTCCTCTGAGCCCATCGGTCCGGCCACACCTCTGTTTAATGTTGATTTTTACAAGGATGTGGCCGCGCGGCTATCGGACCAGGGTATTGTGGTCTCCCAGGGAGAGTCTCCTTATTACGACATGAAGATGCAAAAAGTCTTGATGAAAATTTTAGCTGAGGTTTTTCCAAAGGTTCATATCTACAATTATTGCAACATGAGCTATCCCAGTGGCCTTTGGTCATTTACATTTGCATCGAAAGGCCTTTGTCCATTTAAAGATTTTAACCCTGAACGGGTTCAACAAAAGTTCCAGTACTACTCAACTGCGATTCATTACGGCGCCTTTTTGTTGCCTCAGTTTATGCTCGACGAACATCAAAACAGCCTATCACCCTTACCGGAGCCGCGCTGGTCGTGACCACAATAGAATTGGCTGATCGGCTCTACAATGTTGACGAGGTGATCACGGCATTAAAAGACCAGGTTTTACCCCAGCGTTACCAAAAAATCTGTGCCGTCATCGATAACCGCAATCCTAATCTTGTGACCGTGATGGAAAATATCTATGACCGGGGAAACACCAGTGCCGTTATGCGCAGTGCTGAGGCTTTCGGATTTCACAAGTTTCACCAAATTATAACATCCGATGATTTTAAAGAGTCCAAGCGGGTCACCCAGGGCGCTGACAAATGGTTGATCCAAAAGATTTGGAGTGACACCCCCTCCTGTGTCGCCCACTTGCGTGATCAGGGTTACCAAATCTTTGTCACTCACCTTGAAGGTGGCAAACCGCTTGATGAAGTCCGCTTTGATCAGCCGACGGCCTTGTTTTTTGGCAATGAAAGAGATGGCGCCAGTTCCACCCTAACAGAGTTGGCTGATGAACGAGTTTTCATACCCATGCAAGGGTTTGTTCAGAGCTTTAATATTTCTGTGGCCGCAGCCTTGTGTTTTCAACACATTCAACGTGAAATGTCGGAAAAGGGAGTCGTGGGACTGACTGATGAAGAGCGTCATAAGCTTCTTGCCCTGTATTTATTTAGAAGCTGTCGAACGCCTATTCTCCCCCCTCCAATTCAACCTTAAAAATGGCGCCTCGCCATGGTGTTTCCGAGACCAGGCAGTGACAAATGAATCTAATCGACTTACAACTTTATCATTCAATTTAATGATGACCGAACGGACCTGAAAGGCCCTCGGATTTACATGGAGGGGTAATGGATTTACAAAAGTTTGACCTTTTTAATCCCACCGATGAACACGCAATGCTTCGTGAGACAATCGCACAATGGGTGGCCGCCGAGGTCGAACCCCAAGCGCTTGAATATGACCGAGATGAAAAATTCAATTTACCCTTATTTAAAAAATTAGGCGATATGGGTCTTCTTGGAATCACTGTTTCTGAAGAGTTTGGCGGCTCGGGGCTAGGCTCACTGGCCGCTGTCATTGCTCACGAAGAACTCTCTTACTCAGACCCTGGTTTTTGCTTGGCCTATTTGGCGCATTCTATGTTGTGTGTAAACAATATGGCCCATCACGCCTCCAAAGAGCAAAAGCAGAAGTACCTGCCAAAACTTTGCAGTGGCGAATGGGTTGGAGCGATGGCGATGTCCGAAGCCAATTACGGTACCGATGTTTTAGGCATGGAGACGACCGCCAAGAAAGATGGCGACCATTATGTACTTAACGGCACTAAAATGTGGATCACCAACGGTTGCGTTGACGACAACGGAACGCCCGGGGATGTGATTTGGGTTTATGCCAAGACTGGTGAAAAAAATGGTCGTGCCGAGATCTCCACATTTATTGTTGAAAAAGATTTCCCTGGATTTTCAGTGGGCCAAAAAATCATGGACAAACTGGGAATGCGTGGTTCGAACACGGCCGAATTGGTTTTTGATAACTGTAAAGTTCCCGCCGAAAATTTGGTGGGTGCTGAGGGCGAATCAGCAACCCACATGATGCGCAACCTGGAAATCGAGCGTGTCACCCTAGCGGCCATGGCCTTAGGGATCGCTAAGCGCTGCATTGACGTCATGAACAAATACGCCAATGAGCGTATGGCTTTTGGCAACTCCATCAACAAGTATGGACAGATTCAAAAGTTCATTTCCGAGAGCTACGCCCATTTTCAGGCCGCCCGCTGCTATGTCTACAACACGGCTCGCGTCATGAGTCCTGATGGAACCGGTAACCGAATTGATTCTGATGGAGTCAAATTGGTCGCCACTCCCATGGCAAAACAAGTGGCCGACAATGCGATTCAAGTTTTAGGTGGATACGGTTACGTTGGAGAATACACAGTGGAACGCCTGTGGAGAGACGCCAAGTTATTAGAAATCGGCGGCGGAACCCTAGAGGCCCATCAGAAAAACATAACCAACGACCTGCGCAAACGCCTCTAACACCCTGCCTACCCAAAAGGTGCCAGGCACCTTTTGGAAACGCGCGGAGTACCTGTAAGGTGCCAGGCACTTTTCGGGAGAGAAGCTGGATCGGTTCGGGCCCTGTAAAGTTTATCGTTTTAAATAATAAACACGACCCGCGATTTTCCTTAAAACCCCCACTCATTTTTTAAAAAGTGCCTTGAAAAAACTGGACTTATTTAAGGCGTTCGCAATCTCATCGCTGAATAATCAATCGACTGTTCTCAATTTTATTGTATTGATAACGCTATTTTCCTAATGACCTAAAATTTCGATGAGGGATTAACCGTCTGTTAATTCATTTCATAGGCAAATCTGCAATCTTTACCTGGTTTGTGGGTTTCTGACCAACAGACTTAAAAATCCGGTATGGTTCCCGCAACAAGCTTAACCCATAAGGAGTTTTTCTATGAAAAATATATTTGTACTTGTTGCTATTCTTTTTAGTGTTTCAATGGCCAACGCCGATCACTCGATGCAAGATGTGTTGGATTGGACCCAAGGTCAAAGTGGCAACAATCTCTATCAAGCTGTTCACAACTTAAAAAAAGCGGTCAATGTTGATACAGTTTGCGACTTTAAAAATTCGATTCAAATCCCGGTTCCACAAGCGGCCGATACAATCAATACCTGGAGACAGATCGTGCTTTGTTTTCCTAACCAAGAAGCCCTAGAGTCAGCTCATCAGTGGCTCGAGGAGCAACCATTGAAGTCTTATAACTTGGCTAGCACATATGGCTTAAACGTTTCCAACGTTATGGACGTTACTTATGACAAAAGCGGCGACACCCAAGTAAAATTAATCTCAATTTCTTTTAAATAAACCAACCCTGATAATTCACCACTGATGTGTTTGCTTAAGCCCACTCTGAAAAGACTGGGCTTTTTATATTGAACCCGTGGAATTTTCTACGGCACTCTATTTCGACTCTTAGGGATATAAAAACACTATAGTATGAAGGGCACTGTCTAGCCAGGATTGGCAAGGGTTATAAAAAAAAAAGCCAACACAGTTTATTATGTTGGCTCACTTTTGATCGCTGTGTGGTGCATGAACTTAGTTTTCAGCAGCAAAGGCTGCTCAACACCTTGAGCACCTTTCCTTTATCATTTGTCTTAAAAATCTTTTCTATAAGTAAGATAGTAAGTTGTGTAAGGCCGAAACAGCGATCGATCAATATCTTGAGACGCGCTGAAACGAGGGCGAATGTTGCCAATGTTAATCGCACCCAATTGAAACCGTCCAATGTCTCCGAAATTACGAGCCACAGAAACATCAAACTGAGTGGGCGACACCACCGAAGGATTGTACTGACCAATGGCAAAGTTATCCCAAAGCATATCAGCCGTCGAACGTGCTAAGATTAAAGCATCCCACTCGCCTTTTTGGTAACCAATACTGAAGTTGTTTCTCCACCGAGGTGCTCCGGCGCGGCCCACAATGTCTTCTCTTCCATAGCGACTGATAAACTCTTGGTAGTAATGGAAAATATAACTCAGCTCATCTTTAAACGTGAAATCACCAATGGACGTTTGCAATTTGTATTCAGCATCGAAGTCCAATCCTTCCACCTGCTGAACTCCTTGGTTCACCAATGTGTACTCAACTCTTTGAATTTCTCCCGTCGGGTCGCCATTCAAGCGTATGAGATTAACACCCAATGGCCCCAAGGCTCCAGGACCGAAGTCAGCCTCGGCACGCAGAATCTGGTCGATGTTGGTACCAATCACCCCTTCAACCTTTGCCATCCATACATCGACGCCGACTGTGAGGTTATCTAACGGCTGCACAATGGCTCCGAAATTCACTGATAAAGAGGTTTCCTCTTGAAGATCTTGGTTTGCCGCTTGAACAGCCGCGAACGATTTATCATTACAATCGTTAATACTGGGGTCATTACATCGAACATAGTCCGTTTGTTGCGAGAAAAACCCTTCAAGGCTTGTATTCATATCTTGCAAGGTGGGTGCTTGGAATCCCGTTCCCGCGGAAGAACGAAGAGTCAGCCAAGACGTCGGCTGATATCTGGCCGCAATTTTGGGGTTGATGGTTTCCCCAAAGTCGGAATAAAGATCGCCACGTAAAGAGAATTGCAATTCAAACTTGTTCGCAATAACTCCACTTAATTCCCCAAACAGAGCATAAAGCTCACGTCCAGCACTTCCGATCACTCCAGATTGACCCATGGTAAGGCCTTGAACTATTGGAGCCGCACGATGGTCGGCATATTCAAAATGAGCGGCCGACGCTCCTGCTGCTGCTGCCCAGTTAAAACCTAAAAGACTTCCCAAGCTACCGTTTGTTTTGAATTCTGCCCAGTTAAGCATAAAACGGTTTCTATTAAAGGTATCAATCCCTATTCCTGTTGTATCACGCTGAGAAGCATCAAATGGGTTATAAGCTCCGCTGCTAAGGGCTGCTTGCGCGCCAGGAAAATATCCAAGATTTTCTTCAGTGACCGTTTGCACATTGATCTGGTTATTCAAGGAAGCATCCCACTCCCAGTCTGAGTTTCCGAAATAGCCTTTTACTCCGGTCACTAATCCGCCGTAGTAAGTTTGCTCAATGCTCTTATTGATTAAATCATCGAAACGGTGAGTGATGTAAATGTCGCCACCGCTGTAACCTGGCAATGAATTCCATGCCGCCGGACTTTCAGCCGCAGTGAAGAAAGCTCCTGATCCTTGCCCCGGTGTCGCCAAACGAACAGGGAGACTGTCCGGGTCGTAGCTATAGCCTAAAAGTACGGTCGAATAAAATTCGGCTCCACTGGAAAGATCTCGAGAGTACTGAGTCACCCAATCGACATCATATCCTTGCTCGATCGTACGGCTAGTACGATCAAAGTCCGCACACTCACCAAAGGCATTCAAATCGGTACATCCTGGAGCCGGGACAATGTCACCACTATCGTTCTGATAGTTTGTTGCCCAAACTCGAGACTCCTCTAAACCAAGTCCAGAGTAATCCAAAGCGGACAAACGATATCCCTGGTTAATGGTAACCTGAGCACTTGTCATAAAATTGGATTTGCTTGTTTGTGTGCCGTACGCAAACGAAGCTCGGTTGTTATCGCCGCCTTCAAAACTCGTCATGTTGTACTGGTTCGCCACGGCAATACCATCAATATCTTTACGAGTGATAATGTTAACCACTCCGCCCAAAGCATCGGAACCATAAGTCGCAGAGGCACCATCTTTTAAAATTTCAATTCTTTCTACGGCCGCCAATGGAACAAAGTCCGTGCTCACCGGCCCAGACAAATAACTGCTCCCGGTCCCAGGGGCCCGTTGACCATTAATTAAAACCAAGGTTTTCGCTGAGCCAAGTCCTTTTAAGTTTACAGAGTTAGGAAACTGCGAGCTTGTTCCGAAGGGACTGACTGTGGACTGTTGGAGAACGCCTGAGACGGTGTTCATACCCGAAGACTCAATTCTTTCGCGATCAATCACAAGAACGGGGGAAGGGCCTTCGATATCGGTCCGACGAATATGTGATCCTGTGACTTCGATTTTCTCAACCTTCGAGCGAGCCGGAGTTGAGTCGTTGTCTTCATCCTGCTCAACGGTCACTGCGGTTTCGGATTGGGTCACAGTCTCCGTTTCTTCTGATGATTCACCCTCTTGGCTTTGCTCGCCGGCAGGAGCCTGCGATTGCGAGGTCGATGAGGTGGTCTCTTCGGCTGTTGTTTGCGCCATTACTCCTAATGGAAACAAAATGATTAAAATAAGTTTTCCCAACATTTCCTTCGTCCTTTGCTACAAATAATTAACTACGTTCCGCTAAAATCCCCTTCAATGGGCGGAATTGAACTCCTACCGGTCTTTTTGCGATTAAGAAAGTGACAATTACTGATATGAATAAATTGAGACAATTTTTGCGATGCATTATTAAGAGACTATGGCCTTTTCCCACGCTTTTTTCGTCATGACGAAGAATCAAAAACTTCGAACTCGAGTGCGGGGGTTCGATATGTCTTAAGGCTTCCCATTCCACTGGGCTAAGAAATTGGGTCCCGCAGAAGAGGAAAAACATGTTTTAGGAGCGGACTATCAGCCATGGACCAAATCCGAACTTCAAAAAAAGTGAACGAACCAAAAATGGACCACCACTTCAGGAAAATAAGAGTGCAAATATTGGAAGGACTCCTCCAACCAAATATCAAGTTCTCACCATTTGAGACCGATAAAGCACCATGAAGATTCACTCATTGATTCAAATTGGGACAGTCTTGAGCACGCTATGCTGCCTATTGCTTTTCGGCTGCGGAAGCGACGGCACCACTGTCGGCGGAGCCGGCGCCGATGGCATTTATCAGATCAATGAAATACCGAATCGCGAGCTGACGGCCCAAGAGGTCGAAAGTATTACTATGAACTGTGAAGACTACCCTTTCAGTTCATCAGCTCCAACAGCAGAGCGTTGCGCGGTTTTCAGCATGCGTGACAGTGATACACCTGATCGGATCGAAACAGGTGGTAACGGATTTTCTGAGCAAGATTTGATGGATCGGCTGGAGATCATGTTTCCCGACTTCGATTCGGCACCGGTGATCGTTATCGAAGGCGATGGTGTCCTAGAAGACGGGCTCATCAACAACGGATTTACAATCTATTTAAATTAAAGATTAAACTCGAAATGAGATTCCGCAAGCACAGGTTTTCTTGGCATTGGGATTGTTAAAGACAAAGCCTTGGCCGTTCAAACCACCTTCATAATCTAAGATCATTCCAATAAGGTGTAAGTAACTGGTGGTATCCACCACAAGTTTTTCGCCACTGGCTTCAAAGACCTTGTCGCCTTCTTTGGGTTCGGTTGTGAAGTCCATTTTATAGGACATACCCGAGCAGCCACCCTTTTCGACATACACGCGAAGCATCGCTTCTGCAGGCTGCTCTTCATCTTCTTTAAGGCGACGGACTTGTTTTACAGCTTTTTCAGTAATTTCAATCATAGTTTCATCCTCTTTCGTCGGTGAAATTTTCCACCGAGAACAAGTCTTCATTTGCCATCTGATTCGATCGCCCTCGGTAGGCCCGATCAGTCTCAGTGCTTTTCTGCCGACAGCCAAACATAGGGCATAGCGGCTGGCAAGCGAAGTAAGACTTATTATAACTTATTTGCCTGAGGATTGGAAGTTTTCGGCTTCTTCTAATGCTTCTAATACTTTATTTGTGACGTATTCCATATCCTCACGGCTGGTGCCGTAGCCCATCCCAAAGCGAACGCTTTGCCGAGCCTCTTGGTCGGTGCGGCCAATGGCCTGCAGAACATGGCTGACCGAGGTCTCACCCGAACTGCAAGCCGAGCTTGAGCTAAAACCTACTTTTGGCAGTTTTAACAACAACTTATCAACAGTAATGTTTTTAAAAGTGAAGTTCATATTATGGGGGAGACGGTCACTGGGGTGTCCGTTCAAACGCACTTGATCGGTGGCCAAAAACTTTGAAATCACCTGATCCCGAAGCTCGGAAAGACGCTCGCCTTCTTTTCCCACATTGTCTTGTGCCCAAGCACAGGCCACCCCGAGAGCCACGATCGAAGGAACGTCCATGGTCCCGGCGCGCTGCCCTCGTTGCTGACCGCCGCCGGCAAACATGGGGACCAACGAGTCTTTATCTTTCATGACCAAGCCCCCGATGCCTTTCGGACCATAAATTTTGTGGCCTGAAAAACTCAGGTAGTCCAAATCCAATGCGGTGAAATCCACCGGAATTTTACCCACAGCTTGCGCGCCATCGGCATGGACCTTTAAATGGGGAAAGAACTTTTTTAACTGGCAAATCTCAGCGATGGGATTGATGGTTCCGATTTCATTGTTGGCAAAAATCAACGATAAAAGTGTGGGCCGCTGGTCTTGCAATTCGTCCCGCAGCTCATCCAAATCGATACGACCAAACTCATCGACCCCCAAGATTCGTACCTCGGCTCCCAACTCTTTTGCAAAGTCGGCCGCTCCAAACGTGGCTTTGTGCTCCACTTTTGTGGTTAAAATCTTCGGCTGTTCATTTTTTCGGGTCCAACCTGTCATCACCCAGTGCAAACTTTCAGTCGCTCCACTGGTGAAAAAAACCTGAGAGGCTTTACAACCAACAAGATCGGCGACCTGCTTGCCTGACTTCGCCAAGGCCATTTCAGCTTTCCAGCCCCACTGATGCGTGGAATTAGCGTTACCAAAGTGAGTGCAAAAATAGGGACTCATGGCTTCAAGGACTTCGGGTAAAACCGGTGTCGTCGCATGGTAGTCGAGGTAGATTTCTTTTTTCTCTTGCATCATGAATTTCCACCTGATCCGGACGGCTTACCACCGCCCCCACTGGGTTTGCGTCGACGCCGCCGTTTGCGATTTTTATTTTTTCCGCCGCCGCCACCTTCGGCTTTTTGTTCACCGTTGTTGTCTTTACTGCGACTCTGCGCCTTAGCACCACCACGATTTTTACCCGATCGTCGATTTTGCTTTTTCTTTTTCTTGTTTTTGCCGCTGTAGAATTCGCCGTAAAAAGAATCTTTCTTGTCCAGGCGAGGCTTACCTTTAACGGCCTCAACTTCGACGCGTTCGACCTCTTCCCCAAGATCCTCAGGAACGTCAACATCCGCAGCGACCACATTATCAAGGATTCCACCCAAAACAGCGCGCGACTCTTGGCCGTCCTTGCGAGCCATGCGGTCGTTGGGTTTTTCTTTATTTCTTTCTTGTTTTTCTATTTGTTCAGACAAATCGACAGTCACGTCACCAAAACATCGCAATTGGCAAGACAGTCGAGACAGGTCCACGTAATGAGCCGTTCCAATCAGATCAATTTCCTTTTTATTAGGAGGAAGAACATGGTGTTCTCCTTCCTTGATCTGCACCCGACATTCGGCACAAGACGGGATTCCCTTACACACCGATTGGATGTGCAAGCCCACCTTTTGCGCCAAATGCAAAATCGATTCGTTGGCCTCAATTTCGTGTTCCTCGCCTGAAGGCAGGAATTTCACTTTCATGTTCGCTCCAGTCGCAAATTAACGGGCGTGTTCAACAGCACGAGTTTCGCGAACCACGGAGATCTTTATTTGACCTGGGAACTTCAACTCGCGTTCGATTTTACGAGCAATATCCCGGCTCAACATCACCGATTGTTCGTCGGTCACGCGGGAACTGTCGACGATCACTCGAATCTCACGACCCGCCTGAATGGCGAAAGTTCTTTCCACTCCATCAAAGCTATTGGCCACAGATTCAAGATCTTCCAATCTCTGAATGTAGGATTCCATAATTGATTTACGAGCTCCGGGACGAGCACTGCTGATCGCATCTGCCGCGGTCACCAGGTGAGCCAGAACAGTGCGCGGTTTTTCATCTTCATGGTGAGCCCGCACCGCATGGCAAACGGCTTCCGCTTCACCGTAGCGCTTGCAAAGATCAGCACCAATAATGGCATGGGATCCTTCGATACTGTGATCTAAGGCTTTTCCAAGGTCATGAAACAAGCCGGCACGACGGGCGGCTTTCACGTCCACACCCATTTCAGCAGCCATCAAACCGCAGAGCATTCCCACTTCAATTGAGTGGGTGTAGTTGTTCTGTGCGTAGGAGGTTCGGAACTTTAAGCTTCCTAAGGTTTTGTGGATCTCGCCATGAACACCTTGCAGGCCCAGCTCCAAACAGGCTTTCTCGCCTTCGGATTTAATATATTTAAAAAGACCTTTCTTGGTTTTGTCGATCACCTCTTCAATACGTCCGGGGTGAATGCGTCCATCTTCCATTAGGGTTTCTAGAGCACGACGGGCCACTTCTCGGCGAACCGGATCAAAACCCGAAATCACCACGGCCTCGGGGGTTTCATCGATGATTAAATCGACTCCACATAAGGATTCGATAGCGCGAATGTTACGCCCTTCTTTTCCGATAATTTTTCCTTTTAAATCTTCATTGGGTAAAGGAATAACTGAAACTGTTTTTTCTGCTGTGAATTCACCGGCGTAGCGCGAAATCGCCATTCCGACAATACGTTTGGCTTTGGCTTCGGCTCTCTGCTTGGCATCTTCTTCTATAGAGATCACATTTTTTGCAACCTCTCGCTTGGCGTCTTCTTCTAACGAACGCTTCAACTCTTCTTTGGCCTCTTCAGGACTAATGTTGGCCGAACTCTTTAATTTCTCAGTCAATTGATTGATTTTCTCTTTTGCTTCACGCTCAAGAGCTTCCATACGGCTTTCATGAGCCTTAACTGTTTCTTCGCGTTTTTTAATTTCGCTTTCAACAGTGAGCAGACCTTCTTCTTTTTTTCTATACTCTTTTTCAAGCTGTTTTTGCCGATCCTTCATTTTGCTTTCTTGCTTAGAAAGCTCTTCTTTTTGCCGACGAATGTCTTTCTCGGCGTTCTTTTTGGCGCGAATTTCAAAGTCTTTACCTTTGCGTTCTGCCCCTTTCATGATTTTTTGGGATTCGCTTTTGGCTCGATTGATAATATTATCAGCCTCGGAATGAGCGGCCTTTTTTTGCGACGTCTCCACCATTTTTTTGTAGGCGAAAAACAAGGCGGCTCCAACAGCCATACCAATCACCAAACTTAATATACTAAAATCCATTGTTAACCTCACTTGTATCAACTTCAATCCATGCGTCTGGACTGATCACTGTATTCATTATCTGGTCATGAGACTTTCTAGGTAAAGCCTCGCTTGATAATCCTTCGTTAAAAGTCACCCCTAGTTTGCGACCTTTAAAATTCTCTAAATAACGATCGTAGTAACCGCCACCACGCCCAAGGCGGGTGCCGAAACGATCAAACGCTAAACCGGGTACTATGCAGCCCGTGATATCGGACCGCTCCACCCGGTCGATCTCCTCTCCCTTTGGTTCATCCAAACCAAAAAGATTGGTCAACATCTCTTCTTTGCTAACGACCTTATAGAACTGAATTTGTTCTTTATTTTCTATTTTGGGGAAAACCCAGGTGATATGGGGGGTGGCCGGCATCAGGCTTAAAATATTGGGTTCGTCATTTAACGGAGAAAAGATGGTCCAACAGCCCTTTTGATTCAAAAAGAACTCGCGCAGTTTGTTCACAATCCTGTCCGATTGCTGGCGCTTTTCTTGTTTCGAAAGACTGATCAGTTCTTTTTTGAACTGAGCCCGTAAGCTGTCTTTTTCAATGACCACAATATTCCCTCGGCCCATAACAACGGCCCCAACCAAAACACTATTTAAAAATAAGGGATTCTCCCTTACTCCCCTCGTTTGACGTCGGTCATCACGAAAGGAATGAAGGCTTAAGATCGAATGGCTTTTGGGATTGCATCACCAAAACACAGGTTCACAATTTCAAAAATTCAAAACTCCTAAGTCTTCAAGGAGCTTGTTGAATGTGCGCAATTTGCTCAAGGGTATGAGATTCAAGATTGTCCAGTTCTTCTTTGGTTTTTCTTCGTAATAGATACAGTTCCTCAGCCAAACGCAAACAGGCCAATAAAGACGAGTTCCGCAAAGAGGTTTTAGCAAGCTGAGGGTCCATTTGTTCTTCAACCATTTTCAAAATTTCATCGACAGTTTCTTGATCATGACTTGATTTTAAGCGCAGAGGAACACCCGCAATTTCTACTTCAAAGGTTTTAAGATCTTGTTGCATGGGGTCCTCTTTTCGACAAGTTCCTATAATTATTAGTAATATCAAAAATTAAAAGGGTCAAGAAAGGGTCTCAAAAAGAGAGCCAATCGGACCAAAACCGGAGATTTGACCCCTGGACCTTTGGCGCGCCGCCCCTTTGGGCTGTGAAGGCGCGGTCTTAAGCCGCCGGTCGGAAGGAGCGAGACAATTTAAGGATTTTCTCAAGCAGCTCGTCGTACTTGAGACCGCTGGCATCGGCTCCATTGGCAAAGCACTCGGTTTTGGCAAGCTCAGGATTGGGGTTGGCCTCTAAAAAACAAACCTCCCCCGACTCGGTGACTCGAAAATCCAAGCGAGCATACCCGCTGAGCTTCAGATGCCGAAAAATCTCACGGCTAAAGGTTTCGATCTTTTTCAGGGTATGGGGGTTTAAATCCTGTGCCGGTCCGCGCACAATTTGATGACGATCGGTGTAGACTTTGTTGAACTTTACGTTGCGGGTCGCAATCGGAAAACCTTTCTGCGGCAATTCCCCAAACTTCAACTCCCAAGGGTGCAGCACCCTTAGTTGCTTATTTCCCAAAACTCCAACATAGATTTCCCGCCCCTCAATGTACTCTTCCACTAAGGCGGCTGTTTGCAAATTCTTGTGAATAAAAGCGACTCGATCCTGCAAGGCCTCAAAGCTCATGACCACAGATTGCTGACTGATGCCAAGTGAAGCCTCTTCACTCAGGGACTTAACAATCAATGGATAGTTCAGGTCTTGCGGCTTTTTGAGTTTTTTCCCGATGGGAACCGTAAAAAATCCAGGTGTCGGAATGCCGTGATACTGTACTATTTTTTTACTTGTAGCTTTGTCGCGCCCCAACGCCAGCCCCAATGGATTGCAACCCGTGCATGGCACTCCCAGCAATTCTAAAAATGCCACCACATGACTTTCGAAGTGGGCCTCGCCTTTAAACTCTTCCAGAAGATTGAAGGCCACATCTGGCTTAAATTCCGTTATGGCAGTTTGTAACTCTGTCAGCTGATCGGTGACGGGAAAAAGTCGAACCTGATGTCCCAACCGAGTGAGGGTTTTCTTGACGTAGTATTCGGTTTTCCAATGCGCCCAATCGGCAGATTGAATGGTCGCCCCCTCCGGAGGAACACAGTCGTGGTGAACCAGGACCAAAACCTTTAAAGCACTCATTATAGAACCTCTCTCCCTGCAAACTCATCGGCTCACCGAGTTTTTTGTTTGAATTCCCTCGACCTTTGCCCCTCGACTTCCGAGACTATATATTAGACAGTGCTGTGCCAATTATTGTTGGTAAGCGGCCTCAAACCCTCTACAGCTCTACTTTTCCTCCTCCATAGGCACAAACCTTGCAATCTTTCCATCTGTGATGAGGGTCCTGACTTGTTTCATTTCATTATTATTGACTCTGCCGGCGCTGGCCGACCCCGTACCGGTTCGCCTGGTGGTTCAACCCACCACCACGCCATGGACCATTGCCGGCGAAAATCACTTTCAAGCCTTTCAGTCTCGGGTGTATTTGAATTCACCGGAACAATCTGTTCCGTTGGGCGCTTTTCAAAATGTCGGTCTCGGTGACGTGGGTGATACTTTAGAAATCAATATTGTCACCGACAGTGGCAGCCTTTCAGCCCTCGACCTTCCCGCTGTTACCACCGACAACCTCTTGCGATTTATCGAAGTCGGCACTCCGGCCAATATCATTTGTGACTGCCATTGTTTCGCCGCCCGACTGGCGGGACTCAACTACCCCCACTCCTACGAAGGGGGTGTTTATCAGCCCATGGGGCGTGTTCTCTCTAACTTCGAAGAAAACTTCACAGAAATTTTTGGCGAAGCCTCCCTCAATCCAGGTGATGCGGTGTTGATGGCACGAAGTTTAGATGACGAGGGTCGTTTTTCAACGGATCATTCCGCTGTTTACTTAGGCGAGGGTTTGTACCTTTCAAAACTGGGTCACGATGGTGGTCTTGTGGTCACGACATTTCAGCAAATTCGCAATGCCTACCCCTCCGACCGCTTTTTCCGCTATGAGCGACCGACCCATCCAGAAAACACCGAGACTGAAGGCGAAGACGCGGTCACGACACCCACCACCGTCAGTCTCTAACCCTTTCTTTGATTAATAACTGAACAATTACAGCATCTTAATAACCTCAGATGGATTGTGTTTGTTTTGATTACATCGCTGATTGCACTCCTGCCCGAAAATCAGTACAAGAGGCCCTCAAATTTAAAAAAATCAATCCCATCAGGGTCCCCTCACAAGGGTTAAGAAAGGGTTAGAGTATGTCTAAGATTTCATTGATCGAAGAAGCCATCGAACTCGGCGTTGCCAAACTCAGTCAAGCCGGAGCCTTGATTGTGGAGACTGGTAAATTCACCGGGCGCGCCGCTGATAAACGCTACATCACCAAATATCCAGAACTGGAAAATAAAATCAATTGGGCCGGCAACAAGTCCATTGAAGTGGAAACCAAAGCGCAACTCTTAGCTGGGATTCAAAAGAAACACTCTGAAACTAAAACCTACACCTATAAAGGATTTGTTGGAGGCTTCCCGGTGGAAGTCACTTCAACCTCACCTTGGCATATCTTGTTTGCCAACAACATGTTCCGCGACCAAGCCATCGATGAATTAAAGAAAAAATGTGAGAGCTGGGGAACAATTAAAATTTATCACGATCCATATGGAACCACATCGGAGCATGGTCTTGATGTGGGCACCGACACGATGGTGATTCTTGATCCGGTCGACCTCACCGTTTGTATTTGTGGAACCGCTTACGCCGGTGAAATTAAAAAAGCGGCTTTTAGTCTTTGCAACTACATTTTTCCAGAGATGGGAATTTTCCCGATGCATGCCTCAGCCAATTGTCGCGAGGGCGGCAAACAGTCGTCTGTTCTTTTCGGACTTTCTGGAACCGGAAAAACCACTTTAAGTGCCGCCAGCGAGCGCATGCTCATTGGCGACGACGAGATCATCTGGTCCGACACGGGTCTTTCGAATCTTGAGGGTGGCTGTTACGCAAAACTTATTAATCTTTCTGAGCGGGCTGAACCCCAGATCTACCGCGCGGCCAACAAGTTCGGTTCGATTCTTGAAAACGTGGTACCGGACGAAGAAACTCGTAAAATTGATTTCACCGACAACTCAAAAACTGAAAACACCCGTGGCTCTTATGACATCAAGGCTCTTGAAAACTGTTTTAATCAAAATGCCGAAGCTCAGCAGCCTGAAACTGTTGTGTTTTTAACAGCCGATGCCTTTGGAGCTCTTCCCGCTGTTGCGCAATTGGACTCCTTTCAAGCGCAATATCACTTTATCTCTGGATACACAGCCAAAGTCGCTGGCACCGAGCTGGGTGTGACCGAGCCTGAGGCGACTTTCAGTGCCTGCTTTGGTGCCCCGTTTATGCCCCGTCACCCCTCGGAGTATGCGAAACTCTTAGCTGAGAAAATTCAGAAAAATAAAACCACCGTGTGGTTGTTAAATACCGGCTGGACCAAGGGATACGGCAAAGGACCACGCTTCCCAATTTCTGTCAGTCGTGAACTGCTTCGAGCCATTCAAACCGGCAAGCTGGAACAACAGCCGATGGTTAAACATCCGATTTTTGGCTTTAACGTGCCCACATCTTGCCCCGGCCTTGATGAAACTTATTTGAAAATCCCCACCGGCCCAGAAGTCATGGAGTTGGCGAAAAAGTTTATCAATAATATGGACGCTATTGGTGCTGGAGTGGTCAGCCCTGAAGTTCTTCTAAAAGGTGGCCCCGTGCTTAACATGGAGTCTTCCTCTCAACCCGAAATGACTCTTTAATTTTTAAAGATAGACCCTTAACTGTTCCTGCTCTTTTAAAACTCGAAAGTTTTTCTTGAGCAGGTCGGGGGTTTTTCGACGAAACTCTGAAACATTGCCTTTAATGTTTAAGGTCTCAGCTCGCTTAATAATCTTTCGCAAAGCTCTTTCGGCTTCGTACTGATAAACACCCTCTTGTTCAGAAAGCTGCTTCTTCAAATAGTGTTTTTCTTTCCTAAGAAAAAACGAAAACGACATTTTTTTCTCACCTGGCCACTGAAAAGCTTGGCGCAACTCGTGGTCCACTCGGCGCAGGGCTGCGGTGTTTCGCGCTTTATGGTACTCCTTATAAAACTCGCCGATTGGCGTGCTGTTCTTTTCAATGGCATCAATCCGAAAGCGATTATTTAACACCGGCTGTTGCGACCGAACGATCCGCATCAAACGATCTATACAGTTGATTTTTTCAGTCAGTCTTTTCGAAAAGTTTTTCATTCGCCATTTACGATTGGGGTCGAGCCAAAATGCAAAAGTCTCGGCAAAATCCTCGTCAGGGTGGCTTTGTGCGTAGCCCTCGCCCAGATAGTGAACATAGTTTCTCGAATAAATTTGTGGATTGTAATACTCGGGGTACTCCCGTTTCGGCGATCCAAAAACACGCTGTCTTTCTTTGTTTTTTCGCAACCCATAGGCGTTGTCTATGGCATGGCCTAGCTCATGGCGCATCAGCTTCAGAATTTCAAATTCCGTTCGCCCCTCAATGGCCCCGGTTTCGTACTTGTGAATTTTCATCAATTGCGGGTTAAAGAGATAAAACGGCAGAGCAAAGCCTGGAACGCCATCAGGACAAAACCACTCGTCAGACACCCAAAGGTGAAAATCAAAAGAGATACCGTAGGACTTTAATTCACGCTGCAAAGTCTTCTTGTACTGAGCGAGTCGTTCATCAACGGCCTGCAGTGGCCACTGATTCAAAGGCTTTCTTTTGTCATACAGCATTTTCATAACAATCCCAACTTTGTCCCTACTATGGCGTATATCCTTCAATTTTTCCAGCACAACTGTCAAATTTTCAAAAGCAAAAGAGGTTTCAAAAATTATGAACCCTCTCATCGCCAAAAGCTTGGTTTATAAAAGACCAAAACAAAGATTGAAGAGCCCTCTTAATAAGTCTCAACACGTCGATACAATGATTTTTGCCAAATGATCTGATCGCTCAGAGAAACACTCAAAAAAAAAGGAAACAGCCTCTGTTTCCCTTAAATTCCTGATAAAAATAAAACTCGTTCAAAACCAATAAAAAGCCCGCCTTACAGGTCGGGCTTTGAAAGGTAAGTTTTTACGACTTACTGATTAAGAAAATTATTATATATAGAAATCAATTCTTTAATTCGTGCTGCAATTTTCTTATTCTCACACATAACCATATCTAGGTTATGAATACTTCCACCAACACTATCCATATTGGCAAACTCACAAGTCGATGTGACATAGTTGGCCCAGTTCTGCTCACTGACTGCCATTTTAGCAAGCTTAGCCGCTGCATTTTCATCATCAGAAAAAGAAGACACCATTTCTGTGGACATATCGGCAAGGGCCGATCGGTAATCTGAATTCGCAGCATCAGCACAACCCTGCATTCCAAGCTGGGTCATATTTGTTTCTAAACACTGCTTGAAATCGCTGTCGATATTAGTCATTTTTGCAGTCATTGCAACTTCGACGAGACTCGCTTGCGACACAGCACCAACAAATAAAATAGTTAAGGTTATAAGGGTTTTTCTCACAACAGTTCTCCTTTAGTTTTTTACAGTGCTCGAACCCTAACATGGTTTTCTAGGACCAAAGAAAAAAACAGTGACCATTGAAAAAGATCAACGGACGTCTAAGAATTTGACAAACCTTTAGTTAACTTCCTGATTTTTTGACTATGAGTTATCTACAATCGGCGACACACCTCTCAAGGAGGCCCCTGACAGACGAATCAATCTGAAATATCAGCTCGTTCCGACTCAGCACAATTGTTTCAATCTATTTTCCGAGGACTAGGTAAACGAAAAGGGAATTATCAATTCAAAAGTGGTTCCTTTACCGCTGGTCGATTTTAAATGGATCTCGCCGCCCCATTCTCTGACCTTCTGGCGAGCAAAGCTTAGCCCCAATCCTGTGCCGTCCTCTTTAAAACTGACATTCTCTTCGAAAATATGGGCCACTTGGTCCTCAGAAATTCCTTCACCATTGTCCGTGATGAGAAGCGACACATCTTCGGGTCGCGGATCGATAACAATTTTGATTCGCTTTTCTGTTTGTCGCTCCATGGCGTCCATGCTGTTATTGATGATATTTGAGAGCACTCGGTAGAACTCGGTTTTTGGAATTTTAACCTGATTGATCACCGGTGCTGTCACTCGATACATTATAAAGAAATGGGGAGTATCCTTGTATTCTTGCCTTTTGTCCGCCACGATCTGAGAGATATTGTTTTCTATATCAAAAAAATCCGACTCCACCTGCTCACGTTTCTCGCGATGCTCAACCAACAAATCTCGACTGATATCTTTGATTCGTTCTACTGAGGACTGCAACATTTTATAAAGCTTAGGATCCTCATATTTAATCTTTTCCGCCACCACATTAATCGCCGACACCGGAGATGACAGGTCATGTGCGGCCTGCAAGTTATTTTTATAGGACAATTCGAGATGTTTTTTCGAGTTCTCAGACAACTCCCGTGCCAAATTCAACTTTTGAGTTAATTGTATTTTCAAGAAACTAGCAAATAAAACTATACAATTCAGGATAATCAGATTCATTACTTGGAAACTGGTAGAAAAACTGCCTTCAATTCTAAACGCTACCAATAAAGCGAAAAGAGAAGTTGAAAACAAATAGATTAGCAGTACCTTCAAATCAAAGACCATGAGACTGCAAGCAATAATAAGCAATGTAAAGGCTTGGAAGTAATCTTGAGGAAGGTGAGTGTTGTCCATTAAATAAATACAGTGCCAACTAAAAAGAAAAATCCCTACATTAAAGAGCCTCTCACTCCACTTTAAATCTAGCCGAAATATTAAAATACTAAATCCCACACCAAGTCCAAAAATGACAACTGGCCAACGTGCCCAAAGAGGTTCTCCAGGTGGTAAGTAAAACAAATGAAAAAATAGGCCATACCAAAAATGAACGATACTTCCAAAAATTATGTAAATTGCAAAAAATTTTGGATTAAGGTTACCCATTTATTCCTCTAAGATGTTGAAATACCCCTGAAGAAATAGTGTCGACAAAGGTTTTGACAGTCCTGTGAATATTTCATGGTGGCTGTGGTTTTTAAGGATATAACAATATAATTGCGTTGTGAAGATATTGAGTGGGTTTCCCTTTGTTTTGCTTACCCTATTGGTGGCTTGTGGCTCCGATAATTCAACTCAAATCAGTTCTCTTCCCAGCACGGAATCTTTGAATCAGCAGCAAATTCAACGCTATCAGCAGGCTTCGAAACCGCCTTTTTTTCATTGGGGTGAAGTTGAGGACAACTTGCCACGCTATCAATTTGATTGTCCCGATTGCCCGGCCTCTGTCGGACAATTGGTGGCCATGACCGTTGATGCCACGCAAGCCAAGCCTGTACAGATCACCTCAAGTTGTTTTGGTGGTTTGATCGCTGCCGATCAATTCTTAACCAGTCGCCACTGCCTCCCCGATGACCTACAAGCGGCCGAACAAAACTGTGAAAACCGAATACAAGTGATCCTTCCGCAAACCCATGCCGGAAACCAAATTGAGCGTGTGGATTGTAAAAAAATTATTTCGTTGTCAGCCCCCATTGCTGATCTTGCCAGTGATGAGCCACAACCCGACTGGGCTATCATTCAATTGCAACATAGTTTTCCCGAACGCTTCACCGCAATGGATCCCCGCCCGATTCCTGATCAAGAAGAGCTAATGGCCTTTGTTCCCCTACAAAAACAAGATTCTGCGGATCTGATTTTGCAAAAAATCACTTGCACCAGTCGCCAGAACAGCTTGGCGGTTCCCGAGTACAACTCCGACATCAGCCCCATCGCATTGCTTGATTGTGACCAAGACATTACCAAAGGTTTTTCTGGCAGCTTGCTCTTCAAGCCCACCGACGAAGGCTATCAACCCGTGGCCGCTCTTTCGCACATTCACGACACCCAGATTAACCAAGAAGAAATCATCGTTAGCCAATCGGTGGTGGCCAGCCCGTTTGCCTGTATCCCAGCCGATGATGATTTGCCAGACACTTGCGCTTACGACCCGGCTCAACACCAAAGCCTCAAAGAGCAATTGATTATCGAAGCCTTGCGTGCCAAAAACGATGAAATTAAAACGCGCGTGGAGCAAATCCTTGGCGACAATCACCCTGTTGAATGGGACCCGATTGACATGAACAATATTGAACAAGGCGACGGCCCAGCCCACCTCCTTGCCAAGTGGGAACGTATTTTGAACCTGCGCTCCAATACGGTGGGAACTGCGACCAAAAGAGCCTTTTTTGAAACCCTGGTTCAAATCACCCCCCGCTGCTTACGGTCAGAGAGTCGACCCGACCGCGTTCAGGGCGTTGAGGTTTTCACCCAGATGCCACTGATCCGCCTACGGGTTCAAGAGACCTCTTCTCGACAGATTTCTGTGGCTTTTAATGTCGTGCCTGTGGCTGTGCAGATCTTCCAAGATCGAGAAAACCCTGAAGTTTACCGGATGGGAGTCAATCGACAAACTCCTGAGCCTCCTCACCCTCCACGGGCCTTATTTTCAGCTGGCGTGAATCATGCGGCCACATCCCTTGCCGTCTGTCAGTGACCGAGGTATATCGCAGCATTCAGTTTTAAGGGGTGCTTATGATCGAAATGGAACTGCTGATTTATATTGTCTCAGGTGTGGTTGGCCTCGGTGGGGTTGGTGTTGGTTACTATTTTTACCGTAAACCCAGTCAGCCGAAAACGGTTGAAATGCCGCCCCCGACCCCAAAAAAAATTGATAATCGCAAAGACCCACTGGCGGACACCGAAGAGTTTCAAATTCCGAGTGACACAGACACGGAAACACCGAGTGTTAAAGAGCCCGCAGTCGAAAAACCTGTCGAGAAAGTCAGTAAAGATAGAAAGCAACTTAAATCACTTGAAGACGCCCTTTCCAAAACACGGGCTGGATTTTGGGGGAAATTAAAGAATCAATTTTCTGGCAAGCCCTCTATTGGCTCCAATGAAATAGAGGACCTTGAAGAAGCTCTCTACACCAGTGACCTTGGACCGAAAACTGTCGACCACTTAATCACCAACGTGACCGCTCAATTGCAAGATAGCACTATGAGTGTGGAGTCTTTGCATCAGTCTCTTAAAAAGGAACTCAATACCATATTTGCCTCGGTGAAAACCAGTGATCTGGACACCAAACCCGGGCAGAGCACCACCGTTTGGATGGTGGTCGGAGTCAACGGCGCCGGTAAAACAACCACTATCGGTAAGCTGGCCAGTCAACAGGTTGCGAAAGGAAAACGAGTTTTGATTGCCGCCGGAGATACCTTTCGAGCCGCCGCCGATGAGCAATTAAAAGTCTGGGCGACCCGAGCCGAAGTTGAAATTTTTAGTCCTGAAGGCCTCAAGGATCCGAGTGCCGTGGCTTTTGATGCTGTGAAAAAAGGGGAAAGTAAAGGCTTTGATTTGGTGATTATTGATACCGCAGGACGCCTGCACACCCAAAAGAACCTTATGGAAGAGCTAAAAAAAATGAAACGGGTTATGAACAAAGCTCTCGAAGGAACGCCTCACGAAACGATTCTAGTTCTCGACGCCAACTCTGGCCAAAACGCTTTGATGCAAACCGAGCAATTTCACCAAGCCCTTGGCGTCAGCGGAGTTATTTTAACTAAAATGGATGGTTCAGCCAAAGGCGGCGTCGCCGTGGGCATCGCTTGTGAACACAAATTGCCCATTAAAATGATCGGCGTCGGAGAAAAGATCGAGGATTTACGCCCCTTTAACTCGTCGGAGTTTGTGGACTCCATTCTCTAAACAGTTCTTGAAAATTTTGCGTCATTATTTCTCTTTTGGGAAGTGGGCGGTTGCAATATTTTCAGTGATTGATTTCCAATGGCGATTGTTCAGTCATTCCACTAGGCTCTCGATTATTAAAAAATAAAGGAGCTTAAATATGAAAAATATTATTTTTTTACTGACCCTACTGACCTCATCTCTCGTGTTTGCTGAAGACACCTCGTTCATTAATTTTCTCGGCTTTTCTAATGATGGCCGCTACATGGCTTTTCAAGAAGCAATTCTTATGGACGGATCTGGTGGACACTATTCGATGATTCGTGTCTTAGACGTGGAAGATGATAAATATGTCGACTCCCAAGAGAAAGTCATTGCTGAACCCGAGGCCGAAGGCGTGGTATTGCCGGCTTTTAGTGTTTGGGTGGAAGGGGCTCAGAGCGATGCCGAAGCCATGCTCAACAACTATGGCATTAAAGCCAGCAACGGTGAAGTGGTTCACATTAGTGTGGCTCCCCGCATTTCGACAATGAATTACAAAGGCAAGTATATAGGCATGACCCTTTCAAAAATGCCCGTCAATATGGAAAACGATCCCTACATTAACTCCGACGCTCTTAAAGAACGTTTCGAAACTTGTAAGACATTCTCTTTTGATATTGATGAAACTTCAGCCTACCCAGCTGAGAACTCTTTCTTAGGATACAGTGTACGGGCTTTTGGATTTGATTCTTACACCAGCACGCAAGTTCTTCATGAAGACAAACGCGTTCCGTTTTCCCGTTGGTGCCCTTACGACTATAGCTTAAACTCGGCTTTTGCTTTTGGCGATCAGGTCGTCGTTTTAGTGTCATACAATAACTTCGGCTTTGAAGGACCGGACACCAGCTTTATCACTATGCCATTCAATATTCAGAACTTTTAATTCCTTTAAATAGAAGAAGTGAAATTTAAAAGAAAAAAAAAACTCCGTGCGACAGCCGGAGTTTTTTTTTGAATTGAGGATGTTATCTTTCGTTCATTAAACCTACAAATTCCTGCTGCTGGTAATTTAAAAACTTCCAGAAACAAGCCCAAAATCTTAGCGTTTTCCCAATGGCCGGAGTTTAAAATGCGATTCGAACTTACTGTTCTCTTAAAGAACTTAGTCGGTTTCCAAGATTGCTCCACTTCCCATAAAACACAGGGTCACTGTGTTTATTTCTCAAAATGAAACGTCTTAATTGTAAACAGGCTTAAGCTTTGTAAACACCCTAACCCTATGAAATAGCTTAAGTTTACCTGGAGCGTGGTATGAAACTTGCTTCTAATAATCACAAGTTCGTTTTGAAAAGATCAGGAGTAAAAATCAAAACGGCTTAAGCAATGGCGAAATGGAGCAACGAAATGGAACGACCCAATATATTTTTTAACATCGGCGACCTTATTGTCGTGTTTCTCTACGGCCTCGCCCTTAGCTATACCCACTCTTTTATTTATCCGCTCGAAACCCACCAACTGTGGATCGCCTCAGGACTCTTGGCTTTTTTCCTAGGGAGTTTTGCTCCAGAGGTTGATGAAATTTTAGAATGGATCATTGGTTTTGGCTTAGGTGTTTTAATCGCCCTAACGGTTCCTCAGGGTCTTCACTATTTTAATACGGGAGATCTCGATCTCCGATCGGTCCTTGAGACAGCCCTCCATGGATTCCCCTTTATTCTGATGCTTTTGAGTCCTTGGATTGTTTCGTTACCCTTGGGCTTTTTACTCTCAAAAATTTACAATCGAAACTATTACCGTCACGCCCGTTTCTTCTAACAGCGGAAGAAAATGGCCTGGCACAACAAACTTCAAGACTTAATCAGCCGTCAATAATCTAAACAGTTCAACCCTGAAAAGGGTTTAAAAAATTGGCCTAGACCATCTCATTTTGAGATGACATGGAATACTCCTTGCAATTTTAAAGGCTTAACAGAGTTCGTATGGCGAACTTAACAGCAACGGTCTTTCGACCAAGGAGTAAAAATGGACCACAATCCTTTTGTTAGCAGAAACAATGATTTGTTTATTATGCTGATTGCTGGCAGTGGCATCGTTTTTTTAAATTCATATCTTTTACCACTTTCAGTCCAGCACCAATTTGTTTTAGTTCTAGGTTTTGGATTCCTATCCGGACTTTTTATGAATTATCTTTATCAGTCGATTGAATGGGCGCTTTTGTTCGCTTTAGGGATATTGCTAATGACTTTATTTCCTTGGTTTTTAAGGGCCTTCTGGATGGATCACTTACCTGTTTTGGAAGTCATTCGCGCGACCATGAAAGCCGGAGAGTACAGCCTGTTTCTCCTTTCTTCATGGATCATAGCCATTCCTTCAGGCTTTATGTTGCAAAAGCTTGTTATGGGTAATTATTACCGAAGGAATACATTGTGAGACGGCTTGTTTGGATTATCCTTACCCATATAGCTCTTATCGGATCTTTGGCCGCCTTCACATCAGAGGACATTACGACCCGATCAAAATCCAACGCCCCCATCGTGGTCAAATCGCAATTGTCACAAACAGCCTTGCGCCCTCTACTGGCTTTAATGAAACTTGATTTAGAAAATTTTGAAAATGGCTTAGCCGCCGCCGATGAGACCTATTGGTGCGAGCCCATGGTCAATAATGGTGAAGCCTATGCCGATGCCCTAGCAAAGGATCTCAAAAACCGAGTCGACACCACTCTGGATGAGACGGCTGTGGAGGCTCTCTCCCAGTCTTTCGCGACACTTTATGAACTTTGCACTCTGGCCGACGCCCAGGACTACATTGAAAATCCCGAATATCTAGAAGCCTTTCATACGATTGCTGAGCTTCGCGAGATCGTGATTGAAGAATGGCCTTCGGCCAACCCCTAGAAAGCAATCTGAGGCCCCAAGAAGTCGCCCCAAATTGTCACTGGTTTTCAATTTTAGGCATCTTATCGACGCCATCCCCTCTTTGCTTTGATTTCAGCAGGCATCGCTCTTGCTCCATATTAGGGTAGGAGACGGAATGATGAATATTTATAACCAAAATAGAGATTTAGTATTATTGAGTTTCTTTGGATTTATCTATTATGCCATCGTCGTCGGCATGAATGGTCACCTCACCAAAGTTCCTTTGGGTGAGTATTTCTTAGCACCGTTTATCCTGTCCGTATTTATGGGGCTCTCTATTCGACGATCCAGTCAAATGCTCGAATGGCCTCTCTGTTTTCTGTTTGGTGGCGTCACAGGATCGATCGCTATCATTGGTGTCCTGAACTTTTTTGGAATGCCTTTCGATTTTTATAAGGTGGCTTTCACCATCAGTAACACTTTTGCCTGGTTTGGCGTGGTTTCAGTGATGCTGCTTTTAGGAATTCTTTTGGGTGCCTTTTTAAAAGCGACTTACACCTTGATTTTAGGTTCACTTAAAATTAGTTTCGACTGAAAACGGTGTTACAAAACAACTTCTATCCCCTTTTTTTAATACTACTTTTCTCCCTTGTCAGTTCTCCACTTCTGGCACAGGACAGATGTTTTGAGGTCTACCGCCCGAATCTTCTTACCCGAATGGCGGCACAACCCCAATTGCCTAACCTTGAATTGGCGAGAGCCGAAGAGTTTTCCGAAACATCGGCCGCCCGCGTTTTCCTGGAATTGGCTGAACACAACATGCTTTTACAACAATTGGCCACCGAGTTGAACTCTCGAGGGCTCTTAGATCCCAATGGCGGCTTGTGTGCTTCGACCTGTATCACAAACGTGGTGGGAGCTATGACCACCCAGCCTCACAACTTTCGGCAATTCAAAACGAATTCCCCTGAGATCCTTGAGATGGTTGTCCGCGCTTATTACGAACACACAGGTTTGGATGCGCGCTTGGGGGCGTTTATGCCCGAAATGTCGGAAGCCACTCTGTCGATCATGATTCATCTACTTCAGCGAATGCAGTATGATTCGATGGCGCAAGAAATTAATATTTCTATGGTGCCCAGTGTGCGAGAGTTCCAGGCCAGTCGCCTGTTTCAATCTATGCGGAGTGATGCTATTGCTATCGTGTCCGTGCACCCGGCACGCCCTCGACCAGACCAACGGGATTCGGCTCACGCCATCGTTGTTCTTAAAATCGACTTTGATGCTCGTAAAATTTATCTTTCCGACCCAAACCTTCCCAACCAAGTCATCAAGGCGGATTTTTGGTTCACAGATGGAGCCAATATTCAATTTCAAGTTCCGTTCACCTATGGCAATCAGCCTGTGGTGCCCTTTGAATACCATACCTTTCGCCGAACCTTCCACGATCAAGGCTAAGGGTAAAGTTCGCCAGTATCCTACCCCTTACCTATTTTAGAAAAGCTCTGATTGACCTTCGAAACCCTCCACTTAACTGAGGCGCCCCTTTCGCGCGGGACGAGCTTGAAGAGGGTCGTCGGGCCAAGAATGTTTTGGATAACGACCTTTTAAATCTTTTTTAACATCGAGGTACGAGGTTTTCCAAAATCCCTGAATGTCAGTGGTGATTTGTACCGGGCGAAACGCTGGTGATAGCAGTTTCATCACAACAGGCTCTCCTAAAACTTCCGGGTGATTGGTCAGGCCAAAAAGCTCTTGA
This sequence comes from Bdellovibrionales bacterium, assembly GCA_964230555.1. Lineage (GTDB taxonomy): Bacteria > Bdellovibrionota > Bdellovibrionia > Bdellovibrionales > JAGQZY01 > JAGQZY01. The sequence goes on along the minus strand of CAXRIX010000167.1, from coordinate 34,586 downwards.
ATTCTCGCTTCAAGAAAAGGCCTTTCGTTTTTTGGATAATGAATCAAATAACGAGCCTGATTGGGCCCTTTATAATGCTGAGGTGCTTTTTCTTGGAAGTCGGTGAGAATCTCTCTAGGTAAAGTCATTTCTAAATAGGTCGTTAACTTCGGATTCATAACTTGATCCACTGTTTGCTTCTGATAACTGGCTTGTGTTAACGCCGAGAAAAGCCGATCACCTTCCATCAAGAGTTCTGCATCTTTGTTATAGACAATATAATGCATCCAACGTTGCCACCAATATTGGACCTCTGGCTCCTGTTTCACAAAAATGTTCCAGTTTTCCAAAATCACCTGGGGCAGGCGTTCTGCCACCTGCTCCGCTGAAGCCGGTGAGATTTTAACGGCTCCGATTTCGATCGCACCCAGTCTTGAAAATTCCTTATGGAAAAACTTTTTGCGTTTTGCATCGTATTCCACAACCTCATGGTGGGTGATTTGGTGACCCAATTCCTTCAGAATTTCGTCTAACGAAACGGCGTGAGCCCACTCGATGGAGGTTTCGTTATCAGTGACTTTGTCGATCCCGCGAAGAGCAATAAAATAGGAGCTATCTAAAACTTGCGTGCCCTCTTGTAACTTCACACCCCGGCCATTGAACATGAGAGCCCGAGAACTATCACCACGCCGATGACAAAGGCGATCGGTTTGAGTGATAAGAAGGGCTTTGTTGAAAGCTTCCATGGAAAACGTCGTCGGCACCGATGATGCTCCACCACTTAATTGGTGAAAATGCTGGCGAACCCGCGCCAACCGCTTAGCCGAAGTATTTCGGGTGTCTTGCTTTGCGTGCAGAACTTGTAGACGGGGAAGTATATCTGATTCCATGGCCTTGCCGACAGAATGGCCAGGCAACAAGTCTCGCTCATCCAATAAAGCCACGACGCCACAAAGCGCGTGAAAGGCACCTTTATCATCTGTGCTCGCGAGCAGACTTCCCCAGCGCGGCTCGGCAGGAAACTGGAGAATTTTTTGACCGTGATCAGTTAAACGATTGTCTTTAGTCAAAGCGCCGACACGAATCAAGTTTTCACGAGCCTTGCTTAGACTGGTTTGTGGAGGCTGAGTTAACCAAGAGAAGTTCGCAAAATCAGTCACTTTGAGAGCGGCCAAAAGTAGAAGACTTTGGGTTAGGTCCTCCCGCTTACAGGCAGGAGGCTGTTGCTCCTCCATCGCGGTGTCTTCATGGCGCGTCCACAGACGGAGGCATCGTCCCGACGCTTCCCGGGCCGCACGACCGGCGCGTTGTTTGGCATTGAACAGGGAGATTCGGCTGAGATCTAAGCGGGTAAAGCCTGATTGAAAATTCATTCGGTTGACTCGGGCTAAACCGGCATCGATCACCGTCCGCACACCTCCGACGGTCACCGACGCCTCCGCCACATTGGTGCTAAGGATCACCCGGGCCGGCGCCCCTGGGGCCAGCACACGCTGCTGATCTCTTGGCGATAAAGACCCATGCAATTGAAGAATTTCGTGGGTCTTAGCGATTTTATCAAGCTTCGCCTCAACTCTTCTGATCTCAGAGAGTCCGGGTAGAAAAACCAGAATATTTCCTTCGTCAACCGAGGCCGCACCGATGGCCTCGGTCACTCGGTTGATAAATCGATAATCGGTTTTGAAGTGCATAGGCTCAGCCTGGTAGTCGATAGCGAGGGGAAAAACCTGTCCCGGGATATCGATCACCTCGACCGGAGACAAAAAACTTTTCAGTGCGTTCAGTTCCAGAGTGGCGGACATAACCATAAGCTTTATGGGGTGCCCCATATCCTGCAGTTCTCTGATCAACCCAAGGACCAAGTCTTGATTGAGATTTCGCTCATGAAACTCATCGATGATGATAAGGTCGAAGGCTTCAAGGTCTGGATCGGAAAGGAATCGACGCAAAAACAATGCATCCGTCATGTAAATCAAACGTGTCTCTGTGCCGATCTTAGAATCACCTCTGACTTGATAACCCACCTCTTCGCCGACTCGGGAGCCAAGATCCTGAGCCACAAACGACGCCGCAGCAACCGCCGCCAGCCGCCGAGGCTGCAACACGGCAATCCGCCCCGGCAGATTCTGCAATAGGTGTTGAGGCAAGCGAGTGGTCTTACCGGCTCCAGGTGTCGCCGTTAAAATCGTGCGTGCTCCTTGCCGCAATTTCTCTGTGATCGCGGGAAGGTGAGTATCAATAGGAAGCCGATCAGACATTTATCCACTATAAGTCAGAGACCGAGTCGGGGTAAACCTTCGCTCAACCCCATTGACGAACGCCCCCTATGAGGGGGTGTTTCCATTCCAATATCACCCGACCTTCCACGACTATAGCTAAGGCCGCCTCTCTTTTTGAAACTGAAATAGATTAGTAAATTCAATATTTTAAAAGATTTCAAACAACCGTTTAAAATATTTGTTTACATAGATTGGTCGATATGAGAATTTCAAACAAACGTTTGAATGAGGTATCCATGATTCGACAATTGCAAGCCCATCTTTTTATCCCTTTGCTGTTCAGCTTTATTTCGACCCACTCGCAAGCTCAGGTCTTATTAACCGAGAAACAGATCATCGAAATGGCGCAAAAAACGTCGCCGGCCCGACAGCAAATTGAAGCCACTCAAAAAGCCAATACGGCTAAAGATTATGCTGTGAAAAGTCAGTACGACCCTAAGCTTGAAGCGTCTTACTCGTATTTCTCTTCTAATGAAAATGCCATTATTCAGTTTGCGCCTGTTTTTCATCCGCAAAAATTATTTAATCTTGGCGTCAGTCAGAAAACCTCACTGGGAACCACTATCAATACTCGACTGTTTTCTCAGCAAATAAGCACTGACGATGGATTCATCAACAATGCCACGCAAGTGGGTGTGCAAGTTGGAGTTGAAATTGATATCTGGAAAAATGCTTTGGGCCGCTTGGATCGCAGCCAATTAAACTCAGCAAGAATTAGTAAAAAGATTTCTGACTTGCAAGCCGACGTTAATCAACATGGGTTCGTTTTAGACATCAGAAAAATTTTTTGGACGTTGATGGCTAACGAATTGTCTTTGGAGTTATCCAAAGAATTGGTTAAAACAGCCACTCGCCAATTCAGCGAATCAAAAAGAAAATTACAAGAGGGTTTGGGAGATTCTGGCGACGTGGCTCGAAATCAAGCGCAACTGCAATCGCGAAAATCATCGGTGCTTTTTTTCTCCTATCAAAAAGAACTTTTGATCAGCCAGTTAAAGTCGGCACTCCCCGACCTTAATGCCACCACCATCACTTTTAACGACAATGAAGCTCAAAAAATTGAAGAAACAGCCAAACGCTGTATGGGGCTTATCATTGGCCAAAATCAAATGAATCCCAGCTACTCCCATTACGATGATATCGTCAGTTTGCTGGCTGAGCAGAAAACCCATGAAATGCGTCTAGCCAAAGCCAGCGACTCATTTGACGTCAAGCTGCAAGCTCGTTACCAAGCTTCAGGTGTGGAAAATAGTCACAATCAAGCATTTGACCGTTTGACCGAAGACTTTCGAAATGGATATCAAGTCGGAGTCGCCTTGCAAGTCCCATTGGGAGGAGACATCTCGCGCAGCCGAGCCGCTCAAGTCAGTGCCACTCAAAGTCAGTTCGAAGCTCAGAAAAACAAACTGGCTTTACAACTGAAAGCAGAACATCAAAAAATTCAACGGGCGATTTCACTCCTTCTTGAAGCTTCAAAATCACAAGGTCAGACCGTTGAAAGCTTACGTAAAAGTTTAGTACAAACCAAAAGAAAGTATCGCCAAGCTCGGGTTTCGCTGAATACTTTTATTATTGAGCAAGACAATCTGTTCAATTCTGAGCTTCAGCTTATAGATACCAAGCGTCAGATTCTGCACCTGCTTCTCGACTACTTTAAGCTGTTTTCAAATCATCCCTGCGAAATCAACACCGCCCACGGAGTTCAATCATGACTAATATCGCTCGTTTTTTCTTAGAAAACTATAAATTCACAACCGTCGTGACCTTGTTTTTTGTGTTTTTCGGTTACGGCGGTCTCACCTCTTTAACCGCTGAATCTTTTCCGCCTGTGGATATCGGTCAGGTAATTATCTACACCCAATACCAAGGCGCCACCGCCGAGGATATCGAAGCAAAGATCACTAAACCCATTGAAGATGAGATCCGTTCCGTCACTGGGATTAAAGAGGTGAAGTCGGTCAGTCAGCCAGGACAATCCCAAATCATGACGATTGTCGATATTGATAACTACCCGGTGGACGAAGTGATTGCAGACTTGCAGCGAGCCGTTGACCGTGTGCCTGATCTCCCTACCGATCTAGAAAACCCTCCCGAGTTTCAAGAGATCAATACCGAAGAATTTCCCGTTATCGAACTGGCTATTTCTGGCTCCAACGAGGAGCGCCTGCGCGACCGAGTGACAATTGAATTGGAAGAAGCTCTGGAGGACAACAAAGCCATCAGTACCCTCAATAAATCCGGTTTCCGAGAGCGCCAGTTTTCAATTTTTGTCGATCCTGCCAAGCTGAAGCAGTACCACGTCGGACTGAGTGAAGTGACCCAAGCTGTGGCCTCTCACAATGTAACAGTACCGGCCGGTAACCTTGAAGCCGATCAAGTGCAAACCCTCGTTAAGCTTGATGGTAAAATCAAAGACCCCAAACAGCTGGAAGACGTTGTGGTACGCGCCAATTTTTCTGGCGGATCCATCAAGCTGAAAGACGTTGCGACAATTGTTGATGACGAAGAGGACGCACGAATTTTAACAAGAATTAACGGTGAGCCAGCCACCCTTTTAATTATTAGTAAAAAAACCGGGGCGGACATCATCGAGTTAGCCGATGATGTTAAAAATGTCATTGATCGTTTTAAAGAAAAGTACAAAGGACGCCTTGATTTTCACATATACAGCGACGAAGGAATCCGAGTCGGCAATCGATTGAGCGTACTGTCGTCCAATGGCTTGGCGGGTCTGTTCTTAGTGGTTTTTTTCCTTATGGTTTTCCTTCCGGGACGTGTTGGCTTTATGGCCTCATTGTCTTTGCCGTTGGCCGTGTTTGCCACATTCGGTTATTTACAATTGGCTGATATGAGCTTTAACACGATCACGATTTTAGCTATGGTGATCTCCATCGGGATGCTGGTTGATAACGCAGTTGTTATCGCCGAAAACGTTGTGCGTTTGAAAGCCGAAGGCATGAATGGAAAAGATGCCGCTCTGGAGTCCGTTCGAACCTTATGGCTTCCGATAACAGCGACGGCTTTCACCACAATAGCGGCTTTTGTCCCCATGCTGGTTACTAAAGGAATTATGGGACAGTTTATTCGCGGTATCCCACTTGTGGTAACGGCATCTCTCATATTGAGTCTGGTTGAGTGTTTTATCTTGTTACCTATGCGATTGGTCACAAAGAAAGATCGCCAAGAGGCAGAGGATCCTGACCGTAAGCCGGGTGAGGCCTACGAAGAAAACGATTGGTTCACTCGCAAAGTGCGTCCCGGTTTCAGCTCCATGGTGCGCAAACTGATTGTTCATCGCTATGTCAGTGCCGTGGCTTTCTTGGGACTGATTATATTCTCTATTTTTATGATGACCGTTGGTAACAAGTTTATTCTGTTCCCAGCCAACCAAACCGAAATCTATATTGGTCGCGTCGACATGCCTCAAGGTACAACCATTGAGGCCACCAACGAAGCCATGAAAGTTTTGTCGCAAAAAATTAAAGCCGAGTTGGGAGACGATCTTAAAGCGGTTTCGGCGGTTTCTGGCAAGGCCGAAGACGACCCCAACGATCCAAAAGGAAAACGCGGCGAAAATGTTGGTTTGTTGCGAATGTTCATGACAGAAGAAGCTAAAAACACTCGCTACACCAATGATGTCCTCGATCAGCTCAGAGCGATCACTTACGAAGGAGCCGAACTCTCATTCGAAGCCAAAATCAATGGTCCGCCGGTGGGTGCGCCGGTGACAGCCATTTTTCGATCCAACGATGCCGAGCAGCTGCAGGCTGCGATTGAAAAAGTCAGCGCTGACTTAAAACAAGTGAAAGGTGTTTTTGATGTCAAAATTGATGATGTGTATGGAGAGCGCGAAGTTTTAGTTAATGTCGATACTATTAAAGCCAAACGTTTAGGCCTTAGCACCTTTGATATCGGAGAGACTTTGCGTGCTGCGATTGCAGGAATTCCCGTGGCTAACGTTAACGTTAACAACCGAGAGGTGGATTACTTTGTTCGCCTGCAGGACTCGGGGCGCCGTTCGTCAGAAAACCTGTTGGATCTAAAAGTTATGAATATGCAAGGCGATCTCATTCCTCTTTCTAGAATCGCTGAACTCAAAGAAGTTGGTGGCACACCTCACATTAAACGGTTTGATTACAAGCCGGCCAAAACTCTGACCGCGAACATTGATGATGATGTGATAACATCGGTTGAAGCCAATAATAAGGTGGCTGAATCGTTTGCCGCTATCAGCAAGGAGTACAAAGAAGTGTCCTTAAAGTTTGGTGGAGAAGCGGAAAGAACAGCAGAATCTTTTGAGTCACTACTGCAGGCCCTTATGCTTTCCTTGATTGGAATTTTTGCGTTGTTGGTATTTTTGTTTAGCAGCTATATCAAGCCCCTTATTATTCTCACCACAATTCCGCTGGGTCTTGTCGGAGTGTCTTTAGCTTTTTTCTTTCATCAACGGCCCATGAGCTTTTTAGCATTGATTGGAATTGTCGGGCTGGGCGGAATTATTGTTAACTCAGGTATTGTCCTAATTTCATTTATCGAAACCTTACGACAAGAAAAGCCGAACGCCCCCCTAAATGAAGTTTTAGTGGAAGCCACCGGATTGCGATTAAGAGCGGTGGTGGTGACCTCTCTGACCACGGTCAGTGGACTTCTGCCAACCGCTTATGGGATTGGCGGTTCCGACGAATTTATTATCCCGATGACTCTGGCCATGGCTTGGGGGCTTGTGAGTGGGACCGCATTGGCTTTGTTATGGGTTCCCTGTGCCTATGCGATCACTGAAGATGTGGCTCACTTTTTTAGCCGCACCAAGGCTAAAGTCAAAGAGGTGGCCGTCGATCAAATGAGTACCCAGGAGGTCACCTAATGACAGCCGCGGAGAAGAAAGAAACCAAACAGAAAATTATTGAAACCGCCCGTATTTTATTTTCGAAGCATGGGTTCAAGGGCACATCGATACGCCAAATCGCCGATGAGTGCGATGTGAATGTAGCTGCGATCAATTACCACTTTGGTAGTAAAGAGGCCCTTTATTGGTCCATCATCGATGATGTCTATGTGTGGATGAACAACTCGGTTTTGAAACTCATTGAAGACTCAGAAGACGAAAAACAGTTTGCTAAAAATCTTTTTCGATTTATGCGTGAACATCGTGACTATGCCACAGCCACAATGAAAACCTTTCTTAGCGATCAAGCGCCACCTCCTGAGTCAGACAACCCCCATGTTCAGAACATGCAATGTGAACTGGGACCGCCTGGGGCGGCCCATGTCGGCGCCTTTCTTAAAAAGCTTTATCCGGAGGCGACGGATGAAGGATTGGAATGGATGGTGATGTGCTTGTTCTCCAGCGTTTTCCATTTTGCTGTGATGACATGTTCGGTTCACTACGATGCCTTAAAAAAGAAATCCATGCCTGTCGATAAGGTTGAGGGCCACCTGATCCGTCAGGCCGAGGCCCTTGCTAGTCATATGGCTGACAAAGCCAATTGGAAGTAGTCTGAACCATAATGAATAAAAAAAAGCACTCCCAAGGAGTGCTTTTTTATGGAAAGAAATCTTTCTTGGTGGAAAGAGACCTTTTTTAGCCACCAAAGTGAAAAGGAAAGCTAGCAACCAACATCACAGTGTTAACTTTAACTTTTGGATCTAAATCTCCGTCACCAAAGCTGTTATCAAACTTGTCGTAAGATGTGGTGATATACTCTAGGTTTACGGCAAACCAATCGATGATTCGGTAACCGGCACCTAATTTAAATCCCACACCCGTAAAAGTGTTGTCAGCGGCATCATCAAGAGCCAAGGCACTACGAAATACGCCCACATAACCACGAATGCCCAATGGACTTTGATAGCCCAAATAAGGACCGATCCCAACATCCACAGAGTCGATATCATTCAAAAAAACGGTATTATCTTGATCAAATGTACCGGTACCAATTTGAATCTCACCACCGACTTGTAATCCCATGGGGGCTTGATAGCCCAATTTGATTCCAGTGATCGTTTTTGACAGGTCCCCTGAACTTGAACCCTGCTCCCATTTATTACTAAGACCAAATCCAACATGAGGTTCCATGTGAAAGCCAGCTTGGGCCAACGGAGCCATTCCTAGTATACAAAGAAAAGCGATTATAGTTGAAAATCTCGACATTGATGCGCCTCCAGGCAAAAAGTGTTTGAGGTATCATCCCTTGAATTGAGATTTGACTTCAAGGCATAACAGCCCGCCCCAGACCCAAGAGTCCTGAACAAACTCGATGGGCGCAAATTAATAAAGAAACGGAACTAAAGCGACGTCAAAGATGACGAGCAGCTGAATCGCGCCTGCATCGCCATTTCTTCAAAAGATTGCTGGCGATCGCCTCGGCGAATCTCGACTTCAATGGAGGTGATTTTTTGCAATTCGGGATCAACAAGAACTTTGTACTTTTCGAACAAACCTTCTCTTTTTCCAGTGGCTTCATGAACACTGATAAATTCGAAAGTGCTTGGGTCATAAGACCAAACCCCATGCTGGGTTTCCCAGGCCGATGATTTTTCAATCTCTTTTCTTAAGTTTTTAAGGGGTCCCCAAGGATAGTCATGGGAATAAAATCCCCACCCGAACTCCCCTTGATTGCCATAGTATTTGGCGATTCCATAATTTCCGGTCACGGAAAACCCGAAACGAGGACCACCAGCTCCGATCCCCAAACGTTTTTCTATAGCTATTTGGCAAGGCACATTCTGCATTTCTGGATCGGCGGTGAAACTGGAATCTTCGGGAACAAACACTTCTGAGTTTAAGGTTAGATTCTTCGATTGAAACTGAGGCCCATCAGCAGAGTCGGCGCCGTCTGGCTCCGAGAAAACTTCCAGGGCTTGAGCTGGGTCACGCGCCTCACGGCGATCCCGCAAATAAAAAACATAGGTGTAGTAACCGTCTTTGGTCTTTACATCGGTACGATTACCGTACCGATCAACGTTTTCAACTCGCTTCTTATCAGCGGATTGGCAAGATGCTAAAAAAAGTAAAACGACGATCCATTTCATCAAACCTCCACAGATTGATTAGCGGATGGATGGCACAGAGAGGTCTCCCAGGTTGACCGATACCATTTTCGAAACACCCTTTTCTTCCATCGTCACACCGTAAAGTTTTTCGGCGATTTCCATTGTGTACTTGTTGTGAGTCACAACAATGATCTGCGAACGCTTAGCCATTTCTTTGACCAAATCATTAAATCGCATAACGTTGGCATCATCCAGTGGTGCATCAACCTCATCCAGTAAACAGTAAGGTGAAGGTTTCACCAAAAAGATTGAGAACACCAGCGAAACCGCAGTCAGAGCTTTTTCTCCACCCGAAAGAAGAGACACGCTCTGTAGTTTTTTACCCGGAGGTCTTGAAACGATATCAATTCCCATTTCATCTTTTTCCGGATCTTCAATTAATATCAAGCGCGCTTCACCACCACCAAACAAGACGGGAAACACCCGTTGGAAGCGATCATTGACCGCTTCAAAGGTTTCTTTGAAACGCTTCGAACAAATACGATTGATTCGATCAATCACTTTTGTCAGCTGAGTTTTAGCTTCGGTCAGATCGCTGTACTGTTTGCTTAAGAACTCGTAGCGATCGGCCAATTCATCATACTCTTCAATGGCCGATAAATTAACTTCACCGATACGACCTAATTTTTCTTTCAGTGATTTCAACTCGCCTTGCGACTGAGCGACATCGCCCTCTCTTTGAGCATATTCATCAGCAATTTGGCTAAGGTCTTTCTGATACTTCTCCTCAATATGAGTCAGGAGATTCTCTTCTTTCATTTTTGCTTGCTCAAGAACAAGTTGGCTTTCATTCATGATCGACTGTTGCTTGTTCTTATCGGTCATCATGGCCGACAGTTTGTCTTGAAGCTCGAACATACGGGCGTTGGACTCTTCAAATTCATTGCGCATTTTAGCCAACTGCGCTTCCTGCTCTTCGACAGTCTGGATGAGAATCTCCAATTCTACTTTTTTCTCTTCCATTTGCACTTGGCTCTCACTCATTACTTGAGTGTTTTTGTTGGACTCTTCGTCCATCTTGCTCATTTGCTCACGCACATCTTGCAAAGATCGCTCAAGTCGCTCGTGTTCAGCGCGCACGCCGATCAACTCTTGTTGCTTTTTAGCGCTGTCGACTTGCAAATTCGTGACTCTCTCCTGCAAATCGTCGATTCCCATTTTCTCTGTTTCAAGAGTCGTGGTTAATTCTTCGATGCGGTTTTCAAGAGCTTCTTTTTTGGCGACCATCTCTTCGATCACTCGCACCAACTCGTCAAATTCGTTTTGTTTGGCTTTTTGACGATCAAGAACAGCGTCCATCTCTTTTTCTTGCTTTTCGAAGGCGATGTTCACATTGCGAACTTCAGCTTCGGAACGCTCAAGATCTTTTTTAAGACCGGCAACAAGAATCTCTTTTTCGGTCTTATCGCGCTTGGCTTCTTCTAAATTTTGCTCGATCTGTTTCATTTGAGAATCAACAGACTTCATAGCGGCCGTCGCCAAAGCCAGTTTTCCAGACCACTCTTCTTTTGAACGGCGCAGTTCATCGATCTCACGCTCGCGCTTAAGAACACCACTTGAGGCATCGCCTTTGTGACCACCGCTTAACATTCCCTCGCGGGTTAATACATCGCCCTCAAGGGTGACAAATGTCCAAGCTGGAAATTGCGAGCGAAGGTTGATTCCATCGCGAATGTTTTCAACAACCGCAACATCGCTAAGAAGCCCCTGCACAGTCTTTTGGTGCTTTTCTGGCACATCGATCACTTCACTCAACAAACCTTCTACGCCTTCACAAGACTTCAACATCGAAACCTCAGAACCATCGTGGGTTTCTAAAGCCCCTTGGGCGGTGTAGAAAGTCGAGCGACCCGACTGCTGCTCTTTAAGATAATCAACAGCTTCTAAAGACTTATCTTGATCTTGCGAAACCAACATTTGCAGCTTTGGTCCCAAAGCCGCTTCTAAGGCGACCTCAAATTTCTCGGGCACACGGACGATATCTGAGACTGGCTGGAAGCTGCGTCGCGCCTCACGCTCTTCTTCAGGAAGCCCCTCTAGGCGCTCTTTCTGCCAAAACATGACAGACTTAACACCTTCTTGGAACCCTTCAAAGTTGTCCCGCAAGTTTTCCAGTCCGTAGAGTCGAGACACCACCTCGTTCAACTTATCTTTGAACTCGGTGACCTCTTCTTCTTTTTTCTGATAATCCTGTTGCAAGCTTTCCCGTTGAGCCTCTAGAGATTCAACATCATTCAAAATCGTCATTTGCATTTGACGTTCTTTTTCGTAGTTTTCAAAAACTTTCTTGTGATGATCGTCGAGCTCTTTCTTTTTATCTTGCAGCTCATCCATCACCACGCGCACTTGGTTGACCTCACGTTCAAGGTTGGCCACGGCCTCTTCTAAACTTCCCTGCTTCGAGCGCGTTTGGTTCTCCGCACCGGTCAGAGAAAGATGCTCACGCCGCTTGTCGCTCAGTTCATTATCGCTGCTTTCGATTATCTGTTTGCGCTCTTCAAAGTGGCTTTTTTGAGTTTCGTGATCGACGCGCAACTCTTCGGCGACTTTTTCGATATCGGCCAAACGCTGAGTGACTTCATTGAATTCTGACAGTAATTTTTGCTCGCGCACTTGGTTTTCACTAAGCAGAGAGCCGGCCATCTCATTGGATCGCTTGGCCTGTTCAATTTCAAAGCGCAGTTCTTGAATTTCGTTTTCCCGAACTCGCACCTTGTCCTGGTTTTCTTTCAAACGAGTTCGGAAGTCCTCGATCGCCTTTTCGCCTTCAACGGCTCCTCCGCGCAATCCAGAGACCTCGGCCTCAAGCTTTGAAACCTGAGCTTCACTTTCAACGGACTGGTTTTGGGCTTGCTCAAACTCTTGCTGAGCTTGATTAACTTTTTCTTTAAGAGCCACATACTCTTTAGACGATGTCCATAGCTCGATCTCTTCCACTTCTCTTTTCAGTTTACGGTAGCGTTCGGCTCTTTGCGCCTGGCGCTGCAAACTGTCCAACTGACGCTTGAGTTCACCAATAATGTCCTGCAAGCGTACCAGATTGGCGTCAGTGGCTTTTAGCTTTCTTTGTGATTCTCTTTTTCGGGCTTTAAATTTTGTAATCCCGGCGGCCTCTTCAATAAGAACACGGCGCTCTTCCGGCTTGCTGGTCACAATTTTACCAATCATTCCCTGCTGGATAATACTGAAACCTTTTGATCCGGCTCCGGTGTCCATAAAGATCTCTTGAATATCACGAAGACGCGCCGGCTCACGATTCACCAAATATTCAGAGTCGCCCGAGCGATGCAAACGACGGGTGACCATCACTTCCGAGTGATTCAAGTATTTGACTGGAAAAGCCCCACCGTCATTTTCAAGAGTTAAAGACACCTCACACATACCCAAGGGGGCATAGCCTTCAGCTCCGGCAAAAATAACATCTTCCTTGGACGAACCACGAAGGTGTTTGGCCGACATTTCACCCATTACCCAAACCAAGGCGTCCACAATATTGGACTTACCACAGCCGTTGGGGCCGACCACCCCGGTGATGCCGGCATCAAAATGAATGACCGTACGATCTTTGAACGATTTAAACCCTATGAGCTCTAGCTTTTTAATCCGCAACGTCGATCCCCTCTAGATGTAGTTCAGTGGCTCAATGCGGCCTGGGCCGCTGCCAATCGTGCAATAGGCACTCGGAAAGGAGAACAACTCACATAATCCATGCCCGCTTGGACAAAGAAACGGATGCTGGCGGGGTCGCCACCATGTTCTCCACATATTCCGACTTTTAAGTCTGGCTTGGAGCCTCGACCAAGGTCAACACCCATTTTTACCAATTGCCCGACTCCGCCTTGATCAAGGGACACAAAGGGATCAGCGGCGTAAATGCCTTTAGAAACGTAGGTATTCAAGAAGCGGCCGGAATCATCACGGGAAAGGCCTAAGGTGGTCTGCGTCAAATCGTTGGTGCCAAAGCTAAAAAAGTCAGCATATTCAGCCACTTCATTGGCTGTGATGGCCGCACGAGGCAATTCGATCATGGTTCCAATTAAATATTGGAAGTCCACTTTCTTATCGGTTTTCACTTTCTCAACAGTTTTCACAACCAGTTCGCGCAACAGGGAAAGCTCTTTGGCTTCCCCCACCAAAGGGATCATAATCTCTGGAATTAGGGTATTTCCCTCCTCCGTCAGCTGAGCCGCCGCTTCGGCGATGGCCCGCGCTTGCATCACGTAAACTTCCGGATAGGTAATGGCTAAGCGACAGCCTCGATGTCCCAGCATTGGATTGAACTCATGAAGAATTTTGACCTTGGTGCGCAAGTCACTGTAGGGCACGTCCAAACGCTGAGCCAACTCTTTAGCCTCAGCATCGTCATGGGGTAAAAATTCATGAAGAGGTGGATCCAGTAAACGGATGGTGACCGGTCGATCACCCATGGCTTTAAAAATTCCGTAAAAGTCATCCCGTTGCATGGGAAGCAATTGATCCAAGGCGCGCTCACGCTCCTCTTTGTTTTCAGCCAAAATCATACGGCGAACCCAATCGATTCTTTCGGGAGCAAAAAACATATGCTCGGTTCGGCACAGGCCAATACCCTCGGCACCAAATTCGACAGCAGTCGCTGCGTCCGCCGGGGTGTCGGCGTTGGTTCGCACTTTCACTTTGCGGTATTTGTCGGCCATCTCCATGATTTTCTCGAAAGGTCCTTCCAACTGCGGTGGAATGGTTTTCACCTCACCCAAGAAAACCTCGCCGGTGGAGCCATCCAGGGTAATCATCTCCCCTTCCTTCACCACATAACCATTGGCGCGAAACTGTTTGTCGTGTTCACTGACTGTGACATCGCCACAACCCGCCACACAACATTTACCCATACCTCGTGCCACAACCGCCGCATGGGACGTCATGCCTCCCCGCGAGGTTAAAATTCCTTCGGAGGAAATCATGCCATCAATGTCTTCAGGCGACGTTTCAACCCGCACCAAGATCACTTTTTCACCTTTTTCTTTCCATTGAACGGCGTCTTCACTGGAAAACACAACTTTCCCTGATACCCCACCGGGGCTGGCCGGCAGGCCTTTGGCCATCAAGGTTCTTTCACTTTCTGGATCCAAGGTTGGGTGCAAAAGTTGATCCAAAGCCATCGGATCAATCCGACGGATGGCCTCTTCTTCACTGATTAATTTTTCTTCGATCATTTCAACGGCGATCCGCAACGCCGCACGAGCGGTGCGTTTACCGGTGCGCGTTTGCAGCATCCAAAGTTGACCATTTTCAATGGTAAACTCGATGTCTTGCATATCTCGGTAATGCTTTTCAAGTTTTTCATAGGTTTCAACCAATGTTTTATAAACCTCGGGGCATTCAACTTCCAGGGACTGCAAACCCGTCCCTTCGGCGGCCGCCTTGGTGATCGGCTGCGGTGTGCGAATTCCAGCCACCACATCTTCACCTTGGGCGTTCATAAGATACTCACCGAAAAATACTTTTTCGCCAGTGGAGGGATCACGCGTGAAAGCCACACCGGTTCCCGACTCCTCACCCAAGTTTCCAAACACCATCGATTGAACATTCACCGCAGTCCCCCATTCGTCAGGAATCCCATTCAGGCGACGGTAAGAGATGGCGCGGTCGTTGTTCCAACTGGAAAAAACCGCCTCAATGGCACCCCACAGTTGCTCGGTCGGATCCATTGGAAACGTTTTGGCGGTGGTGTCAGTGATTTGAGTTTTAAAAGATTCAACAAGCTGTTTCAGATCCTCGGCCGTCATCTCGGTATCTTTCGTATAACCTTTGGCGTCTTTCATATCTTCAAAAGTCATTTCAAGTAACGACGTGTTCATGCCCATGACGACATTGGAGTACATTTGAATAAAGCGTCGATAAGAGTCCCAAGCGAATCGTTCATTTTTCGAAGACTGAGCCAAACCTTCAACAGTTTCGTCATTTAATCCGAGGTTGAGGATTGTATCCATCATCCCCGGCATCGAGGCGCGAGCTCCAGAGCGCACACTGACCAGCAGTGGATTTTTGGCATCGCCAAACTTTTTGCCGATCTTCTCTTCAACGCGAGCCAAAGCCTCCGTCACTTGTGAGCGCACAGCCTCAGGCAACTGTTCTCCTTGCTTGTAGAACTCGCTACAAACGTCGGTTGCAATGGTAAATCCAGGAGGTACCGGAATTCCCAAGTTGGTCATCTCTGCCAAGTTGGCCCCTTTACCACCAAGAGTGTTTTTCATGGAAGTGTTACCTTCGGACTCGCCTTGGGCAAAAAAGTATACGTATTTTTGACTCATGCTTGAACCTCTCCCTTTAAAAGGAAATTAGCTTCTTATTGATCGTATCGGCAAGGGCCTCTATTGGAACTCGCTCTTGCTCCATGCTATCGCGATGACGAACAGTTACGGCCTTGTCTTCCAAAGTGTCAAAATCGACTGTTACACATAACGGTGTTCCAATTTCATCTTGGCGACGATAGCGTTTCCCAATACTTTGCGATTCATCGTATTGCACGCGCAGGTTATTGGCGCGCAATTCATTGTCGATTTTAAAACAAACATCCTGCAACTCGGGCTTTTTACTAAGAGGCAAGACGGCAATTTGCACCGGGGCAACGGTCGGGTGAAATCCCAAAACCACACGCACATCGGCTTTGCCATTTTTCTCGCTATGCTCCTCGCGATAGGCATCGCACAGAACTGTCAGAGCCAGACGATCACAACCAATGGCGGTTTCTATAACGAACGGGATGTATTTTTTGTTGGCGGCTTGATCAAAGTACTCAAGAGATTTGCCGGAAAGATTCTGATGTTGAGTCAAATCGAAGTCGCCCCGATTATGGATACCTTCAAGCTCTTGCCAGCCAATGGGCAGATTGTATTCGTAGTCACCCGCCTCTTTGGCGTAATGGGCCAGCTCACCCTCTCCATGGGGATGGAAACGAATGTTATCGGTATTTAAACCTAAGTCTTTGTAAAACTGAAAACGAATCTCTTTCCATTGGTCGTACCACTTAGAATCCTCGCCGGGCTGAACAAAAAACTGCATTTCCATTTGTTCGAACTCACGAGTTCTAAAAATAAAATTTCCCGGGGTGATTTCGTTACGGAAAGACTTTCCGATCTGGGCAATTCCAAACGGAACTTTCATTCGCTGGGTGGATTGCACATTTTCAAAATTGACAAAAATTCCCTGAGCGGTTTCGGGACGTAAGTAGACAATCGAACCTTCATCAGCCACCGGCCCCATATGAGTTTGAAACATCAAATTAAAGGAACGAGGTTCGGTCAGTTCTTTGGATCCGCATTTGGGACATTGATCACCTTCTAAGTGATCGGCGCGATGTCGTGCTTTACAGGACTTACAGTCCACCATCGGGTCTGAGAAATTATCGACATGCCCCGAGGCCTTCCAAACATTGGGGTGCATAAGAATACTGGCATCCAGTCCGACCACATCCCGGCGCGAGGTCATCGCCTTCCACCAGGCGTTTTTAATGTTGCGCTTCAGTTCAACTCCCAGAGGCCCATAATCCCAGCAGGAATTAAGACCGCCGTAAATTTCGGAACTTTGAAAAACAAAACCGCGGCGTTTACATAGTGAAACCAATGTTTGTAAATTCTCTAAGCGCTTAACTTCCAAAGGCCCTCTCCCGTTTGTATGCAGGATCAGAGGAGTAACTCTGAGGCCTCTTTTAGTCAATAAAAGGTGTAGGAATTTCAGCAAATTAAAGGCTTTGTGACGCCTGTTGAGCGCTTAATTTAAGCACCTAAGATCAGGTCGACGGATGGATTTCAGCCCATTCCAAGACCTCGACAGCGACTCCCATCAAGGCTTTGAAAGATTTTAACTTTGAGTGCCCTTTTTTTCGTGGATCGCATCGTAGGCCATCTCAAGCACTTCTTTCGACTCTTCATCAATCCGGGTACGGCTTTTAATATAGGCCATTTCGACATCGCTCATTGGCGAACCGGCAGGCACTCCAATGATGTCATAGGCGTCCCATAGGTAGCCGTTGTGCATGAAATACACATTCAACTCTTGCTCATCATTTACGTCCACGTCTTTAACGGGCTGGAACTTTGTCTTCTTCATATTCAACTTCGTGGGCCGGGGCTGTTTCGTTTGACCTCGCATAAAAAAGAATGCCAAAAGGATGACAATCGCGGCATTAAGGACTAGGAAACTGCCTATGGTCATAGACTCAATTGTCTCACGAGTTGCCAAAAAAGTAAGGTACTTAACGCCTTGCGTAGGAGGATGAGATGGCTCAAAATAATCCGTTTGATCAACAGAAACCGATTGCCGGGGTTGATAAAATCATCGCTATCAGCTCTGGTAAAGGCGGTGTTGGAAAGTCCACGGTTTCCTCGAATATTGCCATCAGTCTGGCTCAGGCGGGGAAAAAGGTGGGACTCCTTGACGCCGATATCTACGGCCCCAGTCAGCCCCGTATGATGGGAGCTCTCAATCAAAAACCTGAAATTACCAAAGACAACAAAATCAAACCCATCGAGCGTCATGGTGTGAAAATTATGAGCATGGGATTTTTGGTCGATGAAGACATGGCCGTGGCCTGGCGTGGCCCCATGCTTTTTAAAGCCATGAACCAACTTTTCTATGATGTGGAGTGGGGCGAGCTGGATTATCTGCTTGTCGATCTGCCACCGGGAACCGGTGACGTGCAGTTGTCGATGGTGCAAAAAGTTCCTGTCAGCGGGGCTTTGACTGTTTGCACACCTCAGAACGTGGCCTTGGCCGACGTTAAAAAATCCATTGATATGTTTGAACGAGTCAATGTTCCGATTTTGGGTGTTGTAGAAAACATGGCTTACTTTCTGAACCCGGAAAGCCCAGAAGACAAAGTTCAAATTTTTCCTAAGGGTGACCTGAAGAGTTTTCTTGATTCTCGCAAAATAAAACATCTTGCCGAAATACCAATGATGGCTGCGGTGGCCATGGCCTGTGAAATGGGCATTCCGTACACGGCGCAGAACAGTGGTGACCCGGTGAGCGAAGCTTACAAAACCATGGCGAAAAATCTTATTGAGCAAATATGAACACTTTTCGTTCTTACTTCTTCGTCATATTACTTGTCGGAGCCAGCCTATTATTTTTTGTCGGTCGAAGCGTCGCTTACGATTGGATGAGCTTCACAAGCACTTCGATGCTGCCAACCATTAAACCGGGATCTTTTCTTCTGGTGGACAAAGCGGCTTTTGGATGGCGCTTGCCATTTTCTCAAACTTGGCTATCGGGACCTTACCTCCCCGACCGAGGTGATTTGGTGGCCTTTCGCTATCCCAGAGATCCCAGTTTGAAATACGTCAAACGAGTGATTGCAGTGGCCGGAGACTCGGTTCAGGTGTTTGATGACGGGCGAGTGATGGTTAATGACCAGATGCTGGCGCAAGAAACATTGGCTCCCTCGAACCGCCCCGATGAGCAAAACATCTATTATTCCGAGAAAAACGGCGCCACCACCTATGCGATTGTTAAGACTGAAGATCCCAGCCCTAGCACCGACCGTTTGCAACTTCGAGAAGGCCAGGTGTTTGTTATTGGCGACAATCGAAACTTCTCTAGCGACAGTCGGCATTGGGGGCCGGTGCCTGCAGAAAATCTTCTCGGCCGCGTTGATTACTCCGAAAACCGCGTCTTTCCATTTGTGCGAGAACAGAACAGGTAATCCCTAGTTTTCGGTTTGTTGAAAATTTAAAAATTCGAAACAACGAATGGATCGAAAACCACGTCCGCAAGCTTGGCCAAGGCAGGCGCAAGAACCACAGTTCCCCTGCGATTCTCCCAATTAAGGACTTGTCATCAAGCTCCCCCCTGAGGCCCAAGGGCCCACAGAAGGGGTGGCTTAAAGATTAATGAGTGGTTGGTGATTCAATTTCTTCGATCTTTGAATGCACGGCTTGGATGTGCTCTTTCATCGAAGGCGTCAAGTGAGTGTTATTGGCCGAAAACTCCCAAAGGTCGGTCGACATTTGTTTTAAATCCGCCAACTGTCTTTGAAAAATATTGGGCTGCTCCTCGGGATCGCCCATCTGACGAATCAGATTGGCCATGGCTTCGACCTTATCGGTGAACTCATGAGGCATTCCCCCACTGGCGTCGACACGGGCTTCTGTATCCAAAACAAAAGCCTTAATATTTTGCAATTCATTTTGTGTTTGCATAGGTCCTCCAAAAGTTTGCCAATAGGCAAACATTCTTAGTTGTTAAAAATCTGCAATGCTTTAATGTTTACAAATTCATGAAATCCAAAGCGGGCGTGCTCGCGTCCGTAGCCTGAGTCTTTGACTCCTCCAAATGGCAAATGAGGTTTGGCAGCCGCGTAGCCGTTAATATTAACCATCCCGGCATCAATCTTTCGTTTAGCCACTTCGATAACCTCATCTTGACTACCAAATATCCCGGACCCCAATCCAAATTGAGATTCGTTGGCGATATCGATAGCGTGATCCAAATCGTCAGCGCGGATCAAACAAGCCACCGGGCCAAAAAGTTCATCATCGTAGGCCGGCATGCCAGCTTCCAAATTTTCGAGAACTGTTGGTTCAAAAAAGAACCCCTGTCTTTTTGCGATATGTCCTCCGACCAAACACTTAGCTCCAAGGTCCAAAGACTCTTGCACCTGATTGTTCAGCTTTTCTAGCTGATCCCGGCGCACCAATGGACCAAGCTTCGTGGTCTTTTCCATGGGATCACCCATCTGCACTTCCTTCATCATTTCGACATACTGATTGCGGAACTCACGATAGACTTTGTCGACCACAATAAAGCGCTTGGCTGCGGTACAGGTTTGCCCATTGTTGATAAGGCGGCCCATCACACAGGCTTTGACGGCGCTGGCAATATCGGCACTCTCGGTGATGATATAAGCGTCATTGCCACCGAGTTCGAGAACGGTTTTTTTCAAATTTTTAGCAGCCGTTTCAGCAATTTTTGCACCTGTCTCTGCACTTCCTGTGAAAGTCACACCCCGAATTTCTCGACAAGCGTAAATCTCTTCAAGATCTTCCGAGTGAGGATAAATAAGTTGAAAGACTCCTTCGGGCAGACCGGCATCGCGCAATGCTGACTCTATAATACGAGCTGAACCCCATACACTGGAAGCGTGGCTGAGCAAGGTTGTATTACCAGCAATGATATTGGGAACCAGATAGCGAATCGCTTGATAGAACGGAAAATTCCAAGGCTGAATAGAGAGAATAACACCCTGAGGCTGATAGGTTATCAAGGCCCGACCGCCGTCGAGATCTTTTTCTTCATCAGCCAAAAATTCTGGCGCCTTGTCGACACAGTAGTCGCAAATGGAAATACAAAGTTCGACCTCTTGCAGGGCTTGCTCGTAAAGTTTACCCATTTCCATTGTTATATAGCGACTGTATTTTTGTTTATTTTTTCTCAATATATTTGCGAAATTCTTAATCGGCTCCAATCGATCTTCTAACTCCACCTGCGACCAGTCCTTAAAAGCACTGTCAGCGATCTGCATTTTTTCGACCAAGTTTGCGAAACTATCGTAGGGATAGGTTTCCAAAACTTTTTCTGTATAAGGATTGATCGATTCGAAAACGTTCGAATCATTTTTGGTGGGTCGAGTTGTTTTTGTTTTTGCAATATTATTTAGCATTAAACGGTCCTTTCATTACTTAATGAAAGGATAAGATGCCCTTGTTTTTCAGGCTTGAAGTGGAGATGAATAAATTGTCTGAATTTCTACAAGAAATGACGAATGACTGAATGGTCCGTAACTGAAATGCCCGTGAATTTTAAAAAAAATAACCTTAACGTTGCTTTGACGGCGACAACAAAGGAATGGGGCGCCGCCTGAAGCGGCGACGCTGGTATTCAATTCTAATGATTAGTTGACAGCTTGTACGTCCATTTCAATTTTGGCGTTAAAAAGCTTTGAAACGGGGCAGCCCTCTTTAGCCTTGGTAGCGAGCTCTTCCATCTTGCTCTGATCGGCGTTAGGGACGTTCATTTTCACGGCGAGATGGACCATTGAAATCTCAAAGCCCTCACCTTTCTTTTCAAGTGTGACTGTCGCCTTCGTGTCAATCATTTCCGGAGACAGATTCGCCTCACCCACAATTTTTGATAGAGCCATAGAGAAACAGGCCGCATGAGCCGCACCGATAAGCTCTTCTGGGTTGGTTCCCGCCTTATCTTCAAAGCGAGTATTGAAGCCATAGGGTTGCTCTTGCAAGGCCGTGCTTTCTGTTGAAATGACACCTTTACCCTCTTTAATGGGACCTTTCCACATGGCGTGGCCAAATTTTTTAATTTCCATTCGTTCTCCTTAGGTTAACACTCTGAGCCCACGAGGCTATGTCTCGCTCCCGCGAATGTCACCCTCCAACCTGTTTAGTTTTTTAAACATATCGTTACGCTGGGAAAGAAACGGTCATTCCTTTGTTGGGTTGGCATCAATAAAAGAAGAAAGCTTTTCTTCCAGCTTGGGATGAGTCATTCCCATTTTTTTTGCAAGGTCGATGGACTTTTCTTTTGAATATTGATGATCGAGGTAAAAATGGGCGCCCGCCCAAAGCGCGGCTCGATTTCCGCTCGAACAGTGAACTAAAGTTTTGCCCTTTGCACGATGCGCCTTAACAGCCTGAGTGACCGCCTTCACCTTAGCTTTGGTTAATGGCTGCTGAGCCGACATAGGAATCTGCGTGTAGTCGACGTCCAGATTGGCAAGGGTTTGCCGCTCGGTTTTTTCATCATACTCATCACTGTCCCGTAAGTTGATGACATGGGTAAATCCTTGGCTCTTTAACTTTGACCAATTGTCTTTTTGAGGCTGAGCCGCAAAGTAAATATTGGAATAGCGATGGGCCCGTAAATCGTCAGTTAAAACAATATCGGATTCATGCAATGTTTTTTCCCTTTGGGTCGATTGGGTGGCGCACCCAATGCTTAAAAAAAAGACTAAAATCAAAAACTTCACAGCGAACACCTTGGTTAGGAATGAATTCAATTAGATATTTCTAAGGTAAACGTCTAACTTTAATGAATTTGAGTCAACTAAAAGACAAAGGTAACATCGCAAGTAGGAATTGTCTTAAAGGAGGAGACTATGCTTAAACTGGCCGTCGTATTTTTTATTTTTTCCATGATCGCAGCAATCTTTGGCTTTTCAGGTTTGGTGGTGGCCTCGGCCGGCGCCGCTCAGCTCTTATTTTATACCTTCATAGGTTTGTTTTTTATAGCGATCGCAGTTTCCCTATTTCAAGGACTGCTTGATAACTCACATGATAAACAGATTTGAACTTTGTCTGATGTTGGGTGTAGACTGCATTCAATGCAGCACCAGCGCCCCATGAAAATCATTCCAACCCTCCTCGCTTTGGCACTTCTTGCTTTTCTTTTGCCGGCCGAAGCATCAAGCAAGGCCATGGTACAAGATGTTCAGTGGCAAAAGACAATCTTTGCAGAGATCAAAAACATTGAGAATTCGTTTTACCAATGGCGCGAACAAGTGTCGGATGACGAACTTGATCCTGAAAAATTCGCCGCTATGAACGACGTTGCTGACCTGAAAAAAGACATCACTGTAAAATTCAAAAAACTGGCGAAGGCCAATTCTGTTGAGCAAGCCAAGCTGAGGGCCGAGATCAAAATAGCTCTTACAGAAATTCGCAAGAAATCTCACAACCATTTAGAATAACTTACATTTTATAACTCTCATCGAGACTTATTTTCGACCAGTGACAGTCGATTTACGGCCTTTTTAATAATAAAAAAAGGCCCTTTTCGTGTCTCAAATTTGGAAAAAAAATTGCCATTTTTCGACTGAAGATAAGACGCTTGGTAAAAAAAATTTAGGACCTTAGTCTGAGTGTTGTTATACTAAAGGTGTTCAGAGATGTTCTTTCTTTGCCAAAGGCTAATCCAGGGAAACCTGGAGACGCAAAGCTAAAGGGACTAAGGCATTGGATGCTATGTCAGCCAGCTACCAAACGAAAGAGACCTTTTTTGGTAACCTAGGCAGGAGGATATTCATGGACATTACGCCCATTTTTCGCCCGCCTACCCCCCCCCAAGGCGGGCTTTTTTTTTGAATTCCATGATCAGCAGAGCGGGGCACCATGAAGAAACTTTTATTCATACTATTTTTTTTCACACTGAGTCTCTGTTTTGCGAAAACGGGTAACAAGCTGAAAAACTCCAACACACCGTTTTTACTTCTTTACCAACCTCTGTTTGAGATGAAACCAAAAGAAGCGGCCACTTATGTCGGCAAGGTTCGTCAACTGTTTAGCGTTTACCAGGATCCGTCGGTGGATAAGGTTCTTATTGACGAAGATCCGAAGCCGAACTGCCAAAAAAGACAACTTGCGACTTGTGTCGAAGCCCTATTTTTTCACAACCACTGTGTGCCAAAAGGCAAAAAGGCCAGTGTGTATTGTAGCAGTCGGGCTCAGCCGGTTCCAGATGCGCATTTTAAAGAGCCTGTTTTCAATAGAATTGAATGGAACAAGTTTGCCCTTGGCGTGAATAACTTTTGTAACAGACAGAAAGCAAAGGTCTGTCCCAAATTGGCCAAACTTCATGATCAATACATGAAGCAGTATATGGCTATGATGGCTGAAAGACGAAAACAAAAAGAGCTTCAATCCATGACACCTCTTGAAAAAATAAAGAAATTGAAAAAGAAATCTAATAATTAAACGACAGCTCTGACCACGAAGACATAAGCCGATTGTCTATAGGCGTTGGTTGCCAAGCCTGTGGATTCTCAAAATAGGTGAAATTCAAATCTTGGTGTTTTATGGATTGGTAGACGTTGTCCCAAGTCCGAGGCCCTTGCATGACCGTCTTCCAAGAACTCATTTGCCGAGGATGATGCAAGTCTGAGTTTGCGATCATTGGCAGCCCACTCTCAAAAACTTCGGGAAACATATGAGCACCACTGGCTACCTCCCAAGCGTCAATTTTCGTTGATAGACGATCACGGTTGTACCAAAGATGATAGGTCTGAGGTTCAATTTTTCGCGTCGACACCGGATGAGCCGCAATCGCCAAGCCCCCTTGCTGGTGAACTCTTTCAATAATTGTATCGACGCTGTCATCAGGATCAATAAACTCATTCACACCCAAACCCACAATATGGGCGGAGTCTTTGTGGGAAAAAGAATTTTTTGTGAACTCAATACCTGGAATCAGCAACATGTTATAAAGGCGCCGCGCTCGCTCTGCTTCTATTTGAATCTCATTCAGGTAGCGGCTGAATTGGTTGCGTAGAACAGTTTTTTGCAGAAAATGGGCCGATTGACCAAGAAAAGTCTGAGTTTCACAAAGATGATCGGTGACTGCGATCGCTCCGAACCCTCGCTGACCATAGTAGTCAACCAACTGAGCCACACTCAAACGTCCGTCACTGTTTACCGAATGCATGTGAAAATCACAAAGAAACATTGTGATTCCATTTCAATTGGCTTCTACAACTCAGAACATAGCGTCCTGGCATACTTCTCCTTTATCCCGCTGGTAAAAGATTGTTGAAAAACTGTTTTGTACACCTCTCCCAAGAGAAATTGAGGGCATACTGTCGACATTTTTTTCGAGATTTTTGCAACGCCATCAATGTTGCTTTTTTTAAGTCTTTATCGAGGCAACCGACTTCACTGGACTGAATGACGTCAATAGGTCCCTCCACCGGATACGCCGCCACGGGTGTTCCACAAGCCAAAGCTTCCAGCATGACAAGCCCAAACGTATCGGTTCGCGAAGGAAATACGAAGGCATCCGCCATCGAGTAATAATGGACAAGATCTTCACCGAATTTAGCACCCGCAAACAAAACGTCTGGATACTTGGCCCGAAGGTAAGACAATTGCGGACCGTCACCAACCACAATTTTACTGGCATCAATATCCATACTTAAAAAGGCTTCAAGATTTTTTTCAACTGCCACCCGACCGACATATAGTAAATTGGGCTTGCTTCCCATATAGGAACGAGAATGGGGATGAAAAAGTTGGGTATCGACTCCCCTTGACCAACTGGCTAGATTTTTAAAACCTTCCGCTTGTAGTTTTTTTTCCATTGAGAAGGTGGTCACCATCACCTGCCGAGCCAGTGAATGGAAACGGCGTAAAACTCGATACGTCCAATGGGTGGGAATTCGGGTGCGGGCATGAATATATTCCGGGAACTGAGTATGAAAGGAGGTGGTAAACTTTAAATCTTGGTTTTTACAAAATCGACGGGCCGACCACCCCAGTGGTCCCTCGGTGGCAATATGAATGACCTCGGGTTGAAACTGTTCCACTGTATTTTTCACCAAGCGACTGGGTGACAAGGCCAATGAGATTTCACTATATGTCGGACAAGGCATTGAGCGGCACCCTTGGGGGGTAATAAGTTCCACCTGATGACCCATTTTTCGAAGGTGCTGGCTTGTTGAATCGAGTGTTCGAACCACTCCATTGACCTGCGGTTTCCATGCATCAGTCACTATCATTATTCTCATGCTTTCCTCCAAAGACCAAACCCGGGTTTGTGTAAACAGAAGCGGATGGCCTTAACAGCTCTAATGGTAGCAAAAGCAGTTTAAGGTTTGGTTGGAGGCTGATTTTGAAATGGTCAGTTTCGAGTCAGCGTTGTATTGGAATCAACGCTAACCCTCGACTAAAGAAGGGCTTTTATTTGCCGGCTGGGATTACTAAGATTTTACCAATATTCAGTAAACTGCGACGCCCTAAACTGTTGCGTCTTTGGATTTTTGAAAGACTGACTCCAAAGCGTTTAGCAATGGTATAAAGATTGTCTCCGCTGCGAACGATGTAATGACGCTCACCTTGTTGGAGACTCGGTTTGGACTTTGAACTGCTACGAGCCACAGCCCGTTTTCCGGGAATAATAAGTTTCTTTCCTGGGTAAAGAACGGCTCGGCGGCGCAAGTTATTGGCCATACGGATTTCTCGAATGGACGTTTTAAAACGACGGGCGATATGACTTAAGGTATCGCCACGACGGATGCGATAGGTTCCATCGGAACCAGCCGCGACTGACATTGTCACCTTACTCAAACTTTTACTAAGCGCCACTTGCACCTTATCATCGACAATATGTGACGGTACTCGCAAACTGGTTTCTTTTTTACGTTTTGGAATAATCCCACGCTTGTAAGACGGATTGAGGTCATAAAGTTCCTGAGTCGGAATACCCAGGTGTTTGGCCATCTTTTTTAAATTCACGCCTTTATTGGAGATCTTAATGGTTTTGTAATCCAGGGGGGCGCGCCAATCGACATTTTCAAAGCCATACTTGCGAGGATGTTTGGCGATCAAGCGGGCCGCTAAAAATTTGGGAACGTAATTTGTGGTCTCACGAGGCAATTGTTTTTTCTCGGCCAGCTCCCAAAAATCCCGGGTGTAGTTTTTCATGACCATACGCTTGATACGGTTTTCGCCAACATTGTAAGAGGCGATGGCCAGATACCAGGAACCAAATAGATTATAAAGCGCTTTCAAATACATCGAAGCGGCTTCGGTGGCTTCCTCAAAATCACGGCGTTCATCGACATAATAGTTTTGCTCAAGACCGTAGCGCCGACCGGTGCCCCGTATGAACTGCCAATACCCAACAGCTCGAGCGCTCGAGTGAGCCCGGGGATTGAATCCTGATTCAATCAAAGCAATATAAACCAAATCTTCGGGCAGACCATGGGACTTCAAAATCTCTTTCATGCGAGGGATGTAACGCGAGGAACGGGATAGATATTTTTGCATATGCGGCTTTCCGCGGCCCTGAAAGTATTCGATCCACATTGTGACTTGCTCATTCATTTCTTCGGGCAAGTTCTGCATGTCGGTTTCATTGTCATTGAGGTCTTTTTTCGCAGGGGCTGGCTCAGTCTGCTGATGCATTTGCGCCATTCCTGGAGCACCTGGAGCCATTGGCATCACCACCGGATCTTCCTGTCGAGGAGCCGACGCACAACCAACACAAAACGCACAATAACCAATAAGGAGCAGTCTTCTCATGGAAACCTCCGATATCCCTTTATTTTAGCTAATTTCTCACAAGCCTTCAATGGAAACCAGCTAAGGAGACAGTGAGTCTCCGACTGGTCAAAAAACTCGACTGAAAACCCGGGCCCTCCCCGCTTTGATACACTCTGAGGGGCTTTTAGGGGTTTTTTGTAGAACTTTTAGGCTGTTAGCGAAGCACTTCAGCCCAAGGTGGTGACGACAATTTGTCATCTTTGTCGTGGATGATTTTGTAGAGAAGGAAATTTCGCATCACAGCTTTGACATAAAAACTGGTCTCGGCCCACGGCAGTTCGTCCATCCAAATGTCATCATCAAGGCTTTGGCCAATTTTATCCCAATCCTTCAAATCAGAGCGATGGCGCAGCCAACGGTCCAGGTTGCCCGGTCCAACATTATAGGAGGCCACCGCCAAAGGAATCACACCTTTGTACTTCCCGACCATGCGAGAGATAAAATGGGTACCGAAACGAATATTAGTTTTCGGATCAAAAACGTCATCAGACACCTTAAAGTTTTTTACCCGCAGCCAGCGCGCCGTTTCCTTGGCCGTACTTCCCAACATTTGCATCAATCCGTAGGCGTTAGAGGGACTGACCGCGGTTTCTCGGAAGGCACTTTCCTGACGCATAATGGACCATATTAAATTTTTCGATATAGAAAATTCCTTTTGCGCCGCTTTAACAAATGATTCGTACTTTTTGGGAAATGTTTCGTCTAAAACGGTGCGGTTGATATACTTGGGTTCTAAATCGACGGCCGCCGCGAAGTCTTCGATGGCACGGTTGGGACGTCCCCCCGATTGCCAAAGTTGGGCACGAACTAAAAAGCCTCCAGCGGTTTTCGGATCAGGTAGGAAATCAATTTCGGTTTCGGCTTGGTCCAACCAGCCCAGCTCAATCAATTTCTTTATCCGGTTCCAACGTTTTTTGGTATGTGCCGTCCACCAGTACTCGGCCTGACCTCGGTCATCGCCTTTGCCAATCAGGTTCTGCAAGCCTTTTTTCTCTTCCATTCGAACAATCAAACCGTAATAGGTCAGTGGAAAAATACGAAAAATAGTTTCCGCGATATCACTGGCACGACTGGATTCGATCTTGCGCAATGACCGCCAAAGCCAATAGCGTACTTGCAATTCCCACTTGTCAGAACCAGAGCTCATCAAGAATGAGTCATAGAGATTGATGACTTTTTTGTATTCTTTATCCCGGTAGTAGAGCAGCCCCAATAAATATTGAGCTTCGTCACTGGCCGGATGACCGCTGAACTTTTCTATTAAAGTGTTAAAATGGCTGCGCGCTTCAGAACGTTTATTTAAGTAATAAGCCGAGCGCCCTGCAATCAAAAGAGCATCAGCCGCGTAAGCCGTGTCTTCCCACTTGTCGGCGGCTTTATCCGCCAACTTATAGCTGGAACTTTGGTACCCACGCTCGTAGGCTTCTGTGGCCCAGAACAATATATGCTGTGGCGGTGCTTCCATCAACTGGCGCTCAAAATCTCTTTTCACGGCTTCGTATTTTGGCTTCCGCCTATACAGCAGTCTTTTGTAAAAAGTGTTCACATCGTCACGAACCTCTTCCACTCTTTTCGACCCTGGAAACTGATTTAGGAAGTCGGAACCATATTCCGCCACTCGATAGGTTTGCCCTTTCTTCACAGCATTGGCAAACTTGCCCCACAGCTTGTTCTCTTCGTCAGATTCGCTGAAGTCTCTAGAATATTTATCCAAGTGCAAGGACTCTTCTGCCTTTAACTGTTTGATTCGAGAAAGGACATTTGAATTTTGACGAAAGAAGTAACTGCGTAGAAAATTGGTTTTCGCAATTTCATTTTTTTGCCGCAGCCATCCGATTTCACCCATAATCCGGTAATACTCCGCGCGCTGACTTTCATCCATGTAATCGACAAGATTGTGGTTGTTTTCAATCAAACGATCAAATTGATTTCTCGACTTTTCCAGCGATAGATTGGCCAAATCTAAAAAGACCTGTAATACTTTTTCACGATGCCCAGGATAAGGGGAATTTAGGACTTGATCCAATTGACCGGCCAACTTGTTAAACGACTCAATAAAGCGACTGACTTTCCAAGGACTTCGAAAAGAATAGGCTTTCTGAAGACAGTCTAAGTGTTGATACGGAACCCACACACCCAAGCTTTGGTTCCCCAAAACCGCTTCACTGGCCTTCACACAGTCGGTCCATTTTTCTTTGTTAACATACCATTGAATCTGGGAGAGCTTTTTAAGCTTCGACACCTTGCTGTAATTACGTACATAAAGCGCTTTCGGAAACTTATCTGTCGACTTTAACACCTTTTCTTCTATGGCGAATGCTTGAAAACAAACCAATACAAGAACCAGCGATAAACATTGCTTTTTATACTTCATTAGAATCTAACTTTCCTTTGCTGAGCTGACAGGCTTTTAGCAACAAGCCCTTAAGTTCAGCGATTTTAGTTTTCAGACCTTTTTCATCTTTGAACTCGTCAACATAGCTGGCCGGACCAAATCCTAAAACTCCAAAAAACTCGACCAGTTTACCCAACGGAGATTCAATCTCGCGACGGACGCTGGGCGGGGTTTTGGCAAGAAGCTTATCAAGCTCCTCGCTGGCACCACCCTCACCCGATAGATGCCCTAACACCAGGTAAACTGTGTTGGTGGCTTCGATACCGACTTTGCGAAGGTGTCCCTTACTTTGTAAACGATCGATTTTAGCAAACCGAATAGCAATCATTTCATCCAGGCTTGGGTTTTTATCGAGAACTCCTGAGTCTCGAATGGACTTGAATAACAAAATTAAAACGGTCAATGCGAATAAAAAGGGCCAAACCAAAAAGGTGGAAGCTCCGGCCTTATAGGTTGGATCCCAGTCTGTCATCAAATCGGGCAAGACTTTCTTTTTCCGATCCGACTTAAGACGTTCTTCGCCAATCGATTGCTGCTTAGCCCCGGGTTGAACAGTCAGTTGGATCGGTTGAGACGATAACGAGATATACTCTTCTTTTCGTGGGTGAAAAAAACTGGTTTTCAGCGAGTCTATAACTAACGGGCCCGGCTCACGAGGAATCAGTAAAACTTCAAACTCCTTGAAGCTCTGGCCGTTTTTAAAAAAACGCGACTCATTTTTAATATCGTAAATTTCCAGTTTATCACCCAAAGGAAGCTCCGGCAGTTCGATCAACTTGGCGTTACCTCGACCTTCAAAACGAATTTTTAAAGGAAAGGGTTGGTGGGTGACGATGGTTCCGCGCGGCGGCTCCACAGAAAATTGAAACTCTCCAACGGCTCCAGCAAAATCATTGGGTTGGCCTTCTTTCGGCAACGGCTTGATCAGGACCGGAATGCGATCACTGGCTTTAGTGGCCGAGTAGCCTCGCCCGAAACCAAAACCACTGACAATAGTGGCTTTTGCTTTGTAAGGGTCGACCACCTGCTTGCCTTCATCAATCGGAAACAGAGCGTAGGAGGCCAACAGAGCGCGGTTATAGGGAACTCCGTTGATAACATCTTGCTCGAAGTTCAAATGAGTGGAAATTTGAATATCCTCTTTCCAAAACCCTTTAAGAGTTGGATATTTCAGTGTGTCGATATCGCGCACTCGCCCCCGAGTGTAGAGATACCAGGAAGCGGTGATTTGCTCGCCTTTAAAAGCTTCTGTTTTATCGACCTCAGCAAGAATAAAGAAAGCTTCTTTCGCATTTCGTGGCTCAGTCATAAAACTGTCATCACCGGGCATGCCACCAAATTGCCGACGCAAAAGTTTGTTGAATTGATCTGCCAGATCTTCCATCTGGTCGCGCGGGTCGGGGTTCTGCTGTTGTTGCGGTTGACCTTGAGCTTGCGGTGTCAGTCCCGACGCTACCACTTGCACAAGAATGGGTTCAGTTTCGTAGCGCTTGCTTCCGACTTGCACTGTGATCGGATCAATCTGGATATTCTCTTCTTGCAGAACTGTGTATTGATAGCTGTGGGTTTTGATTCGCACAGTTTTAAAAGTCATGCCTTGACCTTGATTGGTAAAAGACCCGCGAGACTGGGTGCCCACCCAGCTATGCAAAAGCTGAACATTATTAATCACTGGCAAACTAGGAGGAGCCGCACGCTCTGACCCTTCCGAGGTGATCGACACCTTCAGGGTGAACTGTTCACCCACTCCGACCGGATTGCGATCAATGGTGGCTTCAACATTGACCTCCGCCTGAGCCCAAGAGCTTGAAAACAACAGCACCAACAAAACGATGCCAAACCAGGCTGGCATCCAGCGGGACCTACCAGTTCTTTTCACGGTCGGCCTCCTTTCCACCTTTGCGATCGTGTTTGGCCCGAATCCGCTGTTCTTGTTTTTTTAACTCTTCAAGAATTTTCTTTACGTCATTTTTTGACATGTCTTTGCTGTCAAATTGATTGGGTTGCTTTTTATTAGTGAACTTTTGCGGTTCTTTGGGTTGCTCGCCGTCCTCGCCCTGGTCTTTGGAGTCTTCCGGATTTTCTTTGTCTCCCTTACCGCCACCTTTGCCACCCCGCATGAGCAATTCGATGTTAATTTTAATCTCTTTGCTCTCGGGATTGAAGGCCAAAGCTTTTTGGAAATAATCGAGAGCTTTTTCAACGTCCCCACCTTCCTCGGCGGAATACAGAAAACCCAGGTTAAAAAGCGCTAAAAACTCCACTGTTGGTGGAATCGGCTTCTTTTTTAAGATCTCTTGAAACATTTGAATCGCCTTGTTTCGCTCTTCAATTAAAATAAAAGAGGTTCCCAAGTTGTATTGATAAGTGGGTTGAAAGGGGTGATCCGACAGCAACTCAACAAATTGATCTTGGGCTTCAAGAAACTTTTTTTGCTTTTGATACTCAGCCCCAGTGTTGTTTTTCCAGATCTCGGCCAAGCTAAAGTCTGATCCCAATTCGTTGTTTCGCTCGAAACTCATTGTCGTGGCTCGCGCCGACTCCGACTGAAAGAGTAAAAAGCAAGCGAGTAGGACTGCTGAGCTTTTCGCAAAACGTCCCTTCCACTCTCCTAAGTTGCGGCGTCGGGTTCCGATAAACAACTCGATTAAGGCAAAAAGAAAAGCGAAGAACAACGGAAACTGATAGCGCTCATCAAAACTCTCGGAGGTTAAAGAGTCAAATTCCGCTTTTTCAAGTTTGTCCAAATCCTCTTTCAACCGCTTCATCTGACTGCCGCCGAAAGTGACGTGATAAAAACTTCCTTTACCAGCACGCGCCAGTTGCTTCATCATTTCATCGTTCACTTTAGTAATGATCTCATCACCACCGCGACTACGAACGTAGCCTTTTAACAACCCTCGGGCGTCTCGCTTGGGGATCTTCCCGCCTCGCTCAGAGCCAAACGCCATAGTGAAAACGCGAACCCCATCTTCAGCCAATTCACTGGCCGCCTTGATCGCACCTTCTTCATGATCCTCACCATCGGAAATCAAAATCACAACTCGGGTCATTTTCTGATTGGGCCCCACCTCTTCGCCGCCGCGCTTGAAGGCTTGATGGGCCTCGCGCAGAGCTTTAGCTAATTCGGTCCCTTGAGTTTCCACGGATTGTGGCGACAGGGTTTCTAAAAACATTTTAAGGGCCGATTTATCAGTGGTCATTGGCGACAACAATACGGCTGAACCCGCAAAAGCTAAAATTCCAACCTTGTCGCCACCTAATATATTAAGAAGATGAGATATCTCTTTTTTCGCATGCTCCAATCGCGAAGGCTTCACATCTTCGGAGAGCATACTTTTGGAAACATCAACTGCAATCATCAATTCAACACCTTGGCTGGTGATTTGACGTTTGCCTTTCCCCATTTGCGGACGTGCCAGAGCGATGATCATAAAAGACAGAGCGATAACAATTAATATAAACTTGACGTTTTTTTTGAAAAACGAAAAGCGGGCAGTGAAAAATGGCGCCATTTTCCCGAATGTCTTTTTTAGTTTTCTGTCCATCATTTTGGAGTTGAAGATAAAATAAACAACCATGGCAGCAAGAACGAAAAACGCGAGGAACCAAGACTGATCAGCAAAACGAAACATCTAGACTCCCCTCCTTAAAACTGTGAACTGCAGCAAGGCGCCTAAAGCGTAAAGAATGAACGCCCAAAATAAAATGTTTTGAAACATTTCCGTGTATTGAGTGAATCGATTCTCTTCGATTTTAGTTTTTTCAAGCTCATCAATTTCAGAAAACACGCCTTCAAGGGCATTGGTATTGGATGCGCGGTAGAACTTTCCACCCGTTTCATCAGCCAATTGCTTTAACAGGGGTTCATTGACTTTACTGTGGATGGGTTGATAGCGCTTTACTTTTCGACCCAAAACATCGGTGGAGTATATTGGCAGCTGGGCCTGGCCATCTCGACCGACCCCAATGGTGTAAATTCGCACGCCGTAACCCTTGGCAATTTTCAACGCCGTTTGTGGATCAATCAGCCCTGTGTTGTTCTCTCCATCTGTTAAAAGAATCACCACTCGCGACTTTGCCGTCGATTCATTCAGGCGCGACACCGCATTGCCCAGAGCCACTCCAATTGCAGTTCCCATTTTAATATTGGTCGAGGTTTCAACAGCCATGATATTCTGTTTCAATAATTGATAGTCGAGAGTCAACGGCACCCGAGTGTAAGACTCTCCGGAAAACACAACCATTCCTATGCGATCTGAAATTCGCTTCTCAACAAAATCGTGAATTGTTTTTTTTGCTGACTCGAGGCGATTCTCTGGTTTCATATCCTCGATCAGCATGGAGTGGGAGATGTCGAGAGCCACCATGATGTCGATCCCCTCGACGTTGCGTTTGATTTTTTCGTCGGTCTCTTGCGGACGAGCCAAAGCAACAACCACAAGGATCAGACCCAGATATTTTAAAAGATCTGGCAAATACTTTAAACGGGCTCGAAAGCTGGATGATAGGTTCTTCACCAAGGGCAGTGTACTTAGGGGCAAGGCTCCATAGCGACGTTTGCGCCCAAGAATCTGCATGATCAAGGCGACAAGCAAAAAAATAAGAAGCCCAAAGGCCCAAGCCGAGTACCAAATCATTGTTTAATTGGCCCTCCGTACACGCCAGATTGACTGAGTGACTCGTTTCGCCATTTGTGTCAGCTGCTGGCAATCGTGAACTTGTAGTTTTTCAGCGTCCGTTTTAGCGCGATCCAATTCTTTTAGGAATTTTTGCAGGTCGGTTCCATAGCGCTGAAATCGTCTTTTATCTTGCTTTGAAATTGTTCGCACCACCAGACTGGAATTCCAATCAAGG
>CAXRIX010000166.1:0-29147 GCA_964230555.1 Bdellovibrionales bacterium | reverse complement strand
AGCTTCTTTACCCGTGTGGGGGTATAGCTCAGTTGGGAGAGCATCTGATTTGCATTCAGAAGGTCGCAGGTTCGATCCCTGTTACCTCCACCAATTCAACTCGACCGGATAGCCGGAACCCAGAATCCCGGCATTCCCGATGTCAGTAAAAACTTCCTGAAAATTTAAAGTTCGTTGAGGTAAGAGGCCTCGATTTCTTTGGCGTTGAAATAGCCAACGTCAACGACGCCACCGACTCGAACATAGTCGCCTTCTTCGATTTTGGTGTAGCCAATATTGTCCATGGGATTGTAGATCAGGGTGCTGGTGTCCACTTTCAGCTTTCGAACTCCTGTATCGACCATCATGTCGCGTCCATCAATGGAAGTGACGCGCCCCCAAAGGTCAACATGAGATCCGTCCCCCAAAGTGTTCGAGTAGACATAAGAGGTTGAAAGATAAGGTGCTCCCTCTTCATCAAGACTGCTAGCATAAAAGTAAGTCTTTAAGTTCTTTACGTAGACACTGCCAGCTTCGATTTTCGACTTCTCTAAAAAATCGTTATCGACGCGACCGGTGACGACAACACGATCGCCATTCACCAATTTGTAACCGTCGGCATCCCAGTCCCAGTCGTCCATTTCAACCAGAATATTTTTGTCTTCAACCTTTAGAGAAAAGCTTTGCGGTTTTACATTTGTCACTTTCCCGGAAATTGTTATGAATTCTCCGTCGGCCCTATTTTTGAGTTTTGCCGGTTTTTTCGAAAACGCAACTAAAACAAAGGTCGAGACAGCAATAAAAAGTAAAATAATCTTTCTCATAAAATTCCCTCCTTTTCACTTTCAACAGCTTAGCAAAAGCTTGTTTGGATAGATTGAAGAGCCTTTTAAAAATATGTTTAGATGGCTTGAAAATTTTATGGGCAAAAAAAATCCCTTTTATTGCAAAAGGGATTTTTAAAACCGATAGTTGGGTTTGCTTGTAGTCTCAGTTGACGACTGCGACTGGGCGGTTTGTCGCCTGAGCCTTCTTCTCGGTAATTAACACTCTCTCGGTAAAAATCTTCGCAAAGATCGAACGATAGTACGAAAAGTGCTTGCCACCGATATAGAGATTAAGAAGGAAAACCAGTCCACCTAAAAGCAGAGTCGTCGGCGCCAGAAATAAGTGAAAGGCTAAAATGTTAACCGTTAACGGTGCCAGCAGAAGAGCGGCTAAGGGTGTGGTGGCTTTTGAAAAAAGCATCAATCCACACAGCACTTCAACTATGGCGATCATCGGGATCATGTAGCCGGTTTCAGCCAGAGCTCCCAAAAACTGCATTCCATCCGGACTCATGGCCGGCATCGAAAAGAAGCCGAAAAATTTGTTGCTACCAGTTAGGAGTAGTATTGCCCCTAAAACGATTCTAGAAATTGTGAGTATCATAACTCCTCCTAATGTTTTTTCTGTTTGTTACTTTGGTTCAATTGGATTCTTCGTCCCTCACTCTTTTTCTCTGCATGCTTGGGTAGGGTGATGAACAAGACACCATTTTCAAATTCTGCTGAGATGTCATCTTGGTTAACATTCTCGGGAAGCGTAAAAGCTCTTAGGAATGTTCCAAAGTGACGTTCGGTGCGATTGAATTGGGTGCGTCCCTCATCGGAGCTTGAGCTGCGCTCGGTGGTTCGTTCGCCTGAAATTGACAGCGTACGATCATTGATCTCAATGTTAATATCTTCTTCTTTGACCCCAGGCAGATCGGCGGTCAAACGAAAAGCCTTTTCCGACTCTTCGACGTCGATAGCCGGTATTAAATCACGATGACTGTCCCGTTCGCCGTAGGCGCTCGGTGACTGCATCCAATTTCCATGTTTTGTAATGTTCCCTGTTGTCGAATTTCCTAAATCAAAAAAATCACTAAGCATTAAAAGCCTCCTTGTTTTCTTTAATTGAAAAGCAACCGGTCTTAAAAGACTTGATTCTCCTCTATAATTTTTGTGAAGTTCTCTTAATAAACCGTTGAAGGCCCTTGGATGGCTGAAAGTATGAGTTCATAGGTTTTGTCTATTGGTAACAGCCTGACTGGTGTAAGCCTAATAGGTTTGATCTCTCAATGACTCTTCGCGAATAGAACAAGTGGATGATGAAGATTGATTGGATATTCGATTAGCAGCACCGATGCGACGGAGTCGTTTTGAATTGTTTGTCTGTTACAGAACTCATGACTTTA
Organism: Bdellovibrionales bacterium; assembly: GCA_964230555.1. Lineage (GTDB taxonomy): Bacteria > Bdellovibrionota > Bdellovibrionia > Bdellovibrionales > JAGQZY01 > JAGQZY01. The sequence continues at coordinate 26,950 of CAXRIX010000166.1, read as the reverse complement.
AGGTTTTCAAAAAGGTCAGTGGAAAGAATCCTCTATATAATAGAGACATATTCGTAGGACGGACCAGAAAGTCCTTAAGACTTCAGCCAGTCGTAGTCTCGACGGTCGTTATCGATATCACACCTCTTGAAAACTCAGTGGAAGACTTGGAAATTATAGACCTTGAAAACATCAATGGGAGTTTTTGAATCCTCAAGGCTGTTGGGGCCCCCAATTTCTTGCAGAGAGTAATAATCCAGATGAAATGGCGTTGGTGGTTTCAAGATTAAACCAATACTGCATTGTTTTCATTCTTCTAAGTGTCTAGAATAACAGATGCTTTCTGTATGGGAGTATTTTTTACAATTTTTGCCCACCGGCTGTAAAAAAAATCGTCAGTCACGAGGCTCTGAGAAGCTTTAAAATAAGATCTCTTGCTGTAGCCGATTTTTCGATGAGCGGCTGGGCATTCTCAGTCTTTTCGTAAATTGTAAGTGCTTGAAATAATTTGCCTCTTATTTGTGGAACGGTTCCTGCACACTAATCCTTCGTTATGTGTAAAAAAATGTTATTTATCCTTATTGTATTCGCGCTTTGGTCAACAGGTTGTGGAAGATCCGGTGGATCTGGTGCCACCGAAGACCGAGGTAATAGTTTTAAAGTCGATGCGCCAGTATCTCCTAATGATATTGCGTTTTTGCTTCCTTTATCGGATGCCGGGCGACCCCAACCTTTGGTGACATTAGGAACCGAGAGAGATATTCCTGGAATTGGAAATTTTGATCGCGTGATGTCAGCAGCTGCGGCTCGCGGTGTCTTTATGGGTGACCAAGGCAATCCCAACAATCCGATCACGGATGCCTTCAACTGGGCCCTGGTGAGCTTTCGATATTCACCTTGTATCTTTTTTGCTGGGCAAGAGAAACCTTGTAAAGAGCATTTTCGATTTGTCTTTCAGCCGATGAATCAAGATCCTACAGCCAACGGTGGATTTCTCGACTTCACTTTACATGTGACATATCAATTTGCTGAACATGAGCAAGCCACAGCCTCTGAATTGATGGCAGCGGTTTACAAATTGCGCGAAAGTGCTGATGGATTAACGGATAATGAGCCTTTGGGTGTTCACCCAGTCTTGCTCGACCGCAACAATCGCGCGAAATATTTTAACGATATTCGAAACACAATTTGGGAGCCCTTCATCCTGAACAGGGCGCCTACAGCCATTACTTTCATGGGCCTTGGTATCGCCGACGGCGGTGGGGTCAACCTTGGAGAGTGGCATTTCCTTTTCGGTCTCACCGATGAATCGGGCCGTTGGAACCTACAGCCCCTTCCTGATGGATCCGGTCTAGATGTTGAAATTCTGGGAGTCGGACAGGACGATGGACTTTTAATCTCAAATATTGATGATCAAACAGAATTTAACATTCTAACCGGGCGCCCTGTTTTACCAAGTGCAGCGGCAGGTGCTTTGCATCCATTGGCTTCTAACGAGCACAATGTGAACTGTGCCAGTTGTCACACCGTTGATAATCAAATCTTAAGAGACACTCCGGCTCGCCTAGATACTCGTGCTTTCAGTCGTGACCAATTTGCATCAGAGCTCATTAATATCATTGGCGAAGATGAACTTGGTTTTAGCAACAACCTGACTTCGAACGAATTCAAAGGTGGAATGTTCTCAACGGCCAATGGCACTCCGCAAGTCGGACCAGTGGCACCAGAAGACGAAGTTGTGACTCGTATGTTTGGTTACATGCATGCCGAGCCTGTGATTTCACAGCGTATGGCTTTTGATAACGGTTTTTCGGTGAACGAAATGAACAAAGTCATCCGCATGGCCGATATCCAGCAACAGAACAACCCGCTCAGTTGCACAGGCTTCAACCAAGCTTTTCAGGTCATGAACTGTCTCTTTAACCCAGAAGACGGAGCCAGTTTAAATACTTCGCTCAGTCAATGTATTCAGAGTTCGTGTCAGTAATTGGAAAGCAGCAGGGAGCACAGTTTGGATTTGCAAAAACTCGTCATTATTTTTGGATTAACATTGTCAGCAGGACTGAGCGCACACGCTCAGTCGGAGCCTGATGCCGAGACTTTTTATCGCCAGCAAGTGATGCAAGATATTCGCTCGCGCGAAACAAATCCTGTGACTTTACCTGAAAAAAATCAAAACTACCGCCCCGACCCGTACACCAACAACTCAGCGGTACCCGTCGTCGTCTACGATGAGGGAAGTCGCACCTATGTAGAATCTTCGGCTGCCGATGAAGAAGAGATCGAAGATTATGGTAACACCACCGAAGAAGCGAGAACTTACGATCCGTCGGTCGGTGATAGTTCAGCCAACAAAGTACGCTTTAATCAACCACAAACAATTTATGCGACCCCAGCCCCTCAGCAAAAATACAAAGTGAAACGTGAAGAGCGTGAGCAACGCACCTGGGGCTTAGGACTGGATGTCTCCAGTGGCTACAGCTCTAACATTGCTCGTTTTGAAGGGGCTCCTAGTGGGTCATTTATTGATATCGCTCCCAACGCCCATTGGTTTGGTCGTTTAGGCAAACGTTTTCACTTTGATGTATCCGGCGATATCTTCTACAGAACTTTTAATGATCAACAGATCGACGAACTTTTTCGAACCTTCGTTGCCAACGCCGCTGGTGAGTTCGATTTTTATGTCACTCCAACCGTGTATTTTGGCCTAGCCGGTCGAACCACGCAATTTGATGGACGAGAGATTGATTTTACCTCTCCAAGCACCAATGATGGACGCGACTCGCGATTGTCGGTCAACGCTGTCACTCTTTCTGTTGGTAAAGAATGGAGAAAGTCATTCGCCGAAGTGTTTTCTACTAGTGAATTCGTACGTGGCCAAACCACAGTCCTCGATGAAGCCGGTAACCAGTTTTTCCCTGATCTGAATCAAATTTCAGGGGGACTTCGTTTAGGCGCTCAGTTCTTTCGCAATCTTCGCTGGGAGGGTGCTTATGAGTACAAGTACCGTCAGTTTTTAGATCAACGGGCCCGACTTCAAAATGGTCTTGTCGATCCTAACTTTGCAGGTGCTGACTTTCTTTTAGAAACAGAGCACAGTTTTTTAAGTTCGATTTTTCTCTACGACCTTATGCTTGAAACCGGTTATGACATCGTTGAAGACCAAAATGCAGGAGCCATGACTCGACAAAGCGCCTACGGAACTCTGGTTCTCCCGATTGAGCTTTTCGGGACAATGTTGTTCCGTCCTGAAGCCGGCATTCGTTTTACGAAGTTCGACAACTTCATTGACCAGATTTTTCGCAATCCAAGTGCTGATAAAAAACGGGATGATCTATGGACCACCTATGGAGCCGACCTGATTGTTGATCTTGGAATGATCGATCCTGTCCTGACCTATCGACGCACGTCTTTGGACTCCAACTACACCATTATTGAGTTCGAAGAGGACCTGGTTTCGGTTGGACTCGAAGCTGCTTTCTAGAATAGCGATATTGTATTTTTTTTACGCATTTTGTCTAAAATACAGTCCAGTAGTGCCATTCCAGGTATCCAAAACCCCTTTATTTTTTCTATTTTCGTAATTTCAGGCTAAAAACCTGTGAAAATTTCACCATTCTATTGCCTTTTTAAATTTCATTTGACCCAGTGCGTATTTTCTTGGGATACATGAGCCATTCGCAAGAACGCTTAATTTGGAGGCTAAATGAAAGCTGAAAACTTTAAAAAACTAATGGCAGTGGGTTCATCCGTACTATTGATGGCTCCTGTATGTTTTGCTGGCTACGGTTCTTATGGTGGTTCGGCAGCTCAAGGTGCATCTTATGGTGGTGGATCGAGCAAAGGCAGTTACGGATCATCGAAAGGCAGCTACGGTTCTGGAAACAGCGACAGTTACTCTTACGGTAGTGATAGTTATGGTGACGCTGGTAGCAGCTACGGATCTGGAAACAACGATAGCTACTCCTACGGGAACGGTGGTTACGGAAACTCTGGAAGCAGTTACGGTTCCGGAAATAACGATAGCTACTCCTACGGGAACGGCGGTTACGGAAACTCTGGAAGCGATTACGGTTCTGGAAATAACGACAGCTACTCTTATGGAAATGGTGGTTACGGAAACTCTGGAAGCGACTACGGTTCTGGAAACAACGACAGCTATTCTTACGGAAGCGGTGGTTACGGAAACTCTGGCAGCGACTACGGTTCTGGAAACAGCGACAGCTATTCTTACGGAAAAGGTGGATACGGAAACTCTGGAAGCAACTATGGTTCTGGAAACAGTGACAGCTATTCCTACGGAAAAGGTGGATACGGAAATTCTGGAAGCAACTACGGTTCTGGAAACAGTGACAGCTATTCCTACGGAAAAGGTGGTTACGGAAAATCTGACTCTTATGGAACAAGTGGTTACAATAAGAAATCAGGCAGCAACTATGGATCTGGAAACTCTGGGTACAAAGGATCTTATGGATCCAACTCACGAGTTGGTACTCGCACCACAGTTCGCATTCGTCGCGTCAGCGGTCGCAATCGCGGTGGAGTTCGCAGAGGCCATGGACGTCGCGGAAGAATGGGACGTAACGACGGTGGACGACGCAGCAGCGTAAGAGTGCGCAGCCGAATCAACGGAAATCTTTTTAACTAAGGGAAATGTGGGACTCCTCAACGAGTCCTCTGACCAAGTTATCAATGAATAAAGGAGAGTGGAAACTCTCCTTTTTTTGTTTAAAATTCTAGTTTTGGGCTCTGGCCCAATATGAGACAGTGACGACTATTGTTATTGCGGCCTGTGCCGGTCTTTGAGATTCTTAATTCTTAATGCGTCTCGATTTACAGATCCTATTTATTTGCCTCACTCTGTCCACTTGGCTTGCTGCATGTGGCTCTTCTACTGTTCGCGACCCAGCGAGCGAGGGGCTCTTTCGAGCTGGATCAGACGCCGACACGGTTCGCTACCAATCCGCTGTCGTACGAGTTCAAGTTCCCACGCTCATGGACTTTACAGGGGCGCCCGGTCAAAGTGATTTTGTAGACGCCGAGGGAAACTTTGTAACAAGTATCGGTCCCGGACAATGGACACCAAGTGCTGAGAACTGTGCAAACCCCAATTATGCGAATTATTATATTTTTCAGGACGCGTGCGCAGCCCTGGCGCGTGGCGAGTCTCTTGAAAACCCGATTCGAGTGCGGGAAGGCGCCACAGGTTCTTTTGTGAGTCCCAACGGAGCTGTTTTAACCGCACGTCATGTCATCCGAGAGTGTGAAATGTTCTATCGTGGTCAGTTGCCTTTTTATTGTCCATTGATTCGAATCACTGTTTCGCAGGCCAATGGTGAGTCGAGGGTCATTCGAGGGGCGCAAGTGATGCATTGGTCCCGTACCGATTTGGGGGCTGATGGTGACTACGCCGTTTTACAGACTGGGCATCGTCCCGATGTGTGGCTTGAAACCTGCCAAACTCTTCCCAGGCCGGGAGAGTCGGTGACAGTTCTGGGGTATCCAATGGTGACCCATCGAGACCCTATCCGTCGAGCCAACCTCGGCTATGAAAATGCCGATGGAAGTTTGCGTCTATCCCGCGGGTTAGTCATAACCCCCGCCGACGCTCTCCGCGAAAGCGATCCCGAACCCATCGACTCCCGTTATGAATCGCGATACCTCTTTACCGATGCCGACGCCGTCCCGGGAAACAGCGGCGGCCCCGTCTTATCAGAAACCGGTTGTATGTACGGCAACATTACCAGGGCTCATAATCAACGTCCTCCCACAGATTCTGAAAGTGTCAGCACGCGCTTTAATGCCAGTCGTAACAATCCGATTTATGCGACCACCAATGCTTTTGTCTGCGAAGAGCTGCAGGAGCAAAATCAATTTATGCATCTCAGTGGGTGTCCAGCCCCTCATCAAAACTCACCGTCTAATTCGGGTCCAGCCCAAGAATCGGAAGTGGCTCCCTAGAAAACAAAAAAGGGCGCTACGAAGAGGCCCTTTTTTTATTTTCAAAGTCCGATCTAAATCGAACCCTAATCATGGCGAAAAAAATCAGAGTTCTCAATTCTAGCGAAACCGATTTTTCCTTTTGTTCCACACGTTAACTTCAACAATCAAAACTTTTTTAGTCTTTTCTTTCGAGTCGTGCTTGAAGAACATCAGAAGTGATACTGAGGTCGCTCGGTCAAACGGTCTCCTGAAAACAGGGACTCAATGGTTTGATTTGTCCAAGGATTGTAAGTTCTGTATTGCACTTCAGTTGCAAACGGAACCTGGATGCGACAAACCAGTGATGTGTAGTCGGTCACCGTAATTGTCTCAGAAATGCGATCCTCAGGATTTAGGTTCTTCTCTGCGATGTAAGTTGTTGAGCCACACCAGTCATCAAAGATTTCAGTTATAGGAAGGCGAATAAAAACCGGGGCCGGTGCCAAGGCGATACAGTATTTACCTTTCGGGCAGTCAGTGGGTTGTTGAAGCATGATTTCAATTTCTTCATTTTCAAGGTCAACTGTGACTCTCCCATAGATAGAATCTTTTAAATTGGCGTGCTGAATTTGCATGTCTTCAAAGGTGGCGTCCAGAACAGTAGGTGTCGGAAGCTGATGGCCCCAGGCCCAGTTAAGATTCAATAACGTTGTTAGGATTATAATTGCTTTCATTTTCTCCCCCTTAAGGAAATTGGTTAATGGGGGCAATGTGGAGGAGTTTATCTGATTAGTTAAATTATTTAACTAAATCTAAGGCAATTAGAAATACTTATCATCGAGTTGTAAAGGTGATCGACTTTTGAAATCGTGCTCCAGGGCGTCCGCTCTCATCTTCATCTTCCGTTTCAGGATCATCGACAGTTTCAAAGTAACCAAAGAAGGTGATCTTACAACGGTAACGGAAAGAGGCGAGGTCAGGCAAGCTCTCCACCGGCCAGTTGGCGGTCTCTTCAAAGCTTCCTCCCGGTTCGATAGGGTCAGTGGTGATGCGATTACGGGTGGAGCTAAAAAGTCCAAAGTCAGGGAAAAATTGCAGTTGTTCGTTAACTCCATTGGCGCGGGCGGTAACTTCCAATTCAAAGTCTTGCACCACTAAGGGGAGCTCGCTTCCGTTGTCGATGGTGTAAGAGAAGGCGAACCAAGGGCCAACAATTTCAACGACTTCTCCGTCAGACCCAATAATATTATAATTTGATTTTGAAACCAGTGGACTGTCGGGAATCAAAACGATCTCGACATTGGCCGACTCGGACTCCTCACCGCAACTTAAAAGGGGTGAACAAATCGACAAAAGGAACAAGAATTTCAATACAATCTTAAATGATTTCATTGCTTTAATTGTAAATAAAAATAGGCGCAGACAGAAGTCGCAATTTCTGAGGCCTTATTTTGGTCCAGGAGAACTGATCAAAACGAGACGTTTGTCGATTAAGATAGAAATTTGAGATAAAAATCAGGGTTGCAATCCAATTCAAACTCTTCTTTGCAGCCCGGGAATTCCGCACAGTCATTGACTTCCATGCTGGGGATAACGTTGTGTATTTCAGTTTGAATACTATCTGTCTTCCGCAAAACTTTAAAGGTACGATTGCATTTTCCGCAGTAGATCGGAACAAACAGTGTGCTCACGGTTCCGTTATTCGGCAAAAAACCTTCCACCAAATTGATCTGGTCGATAATTTGTTTCGAGCAATTTTTAAACTCAATGTTGAGATGAGGGAATTGTTCCAAGCGATCAGAAAAAGTCACCCATTCTTTTATGCCCATAGAGAGGATCGCGTTCACTCGTCCAAAATTGATAATAAGTCTTTTGCAATTTTGAAATCGTGAGACATCAGGGAGAACTGTCTGTTCATCCATGTAACCAATCAATACAAGCTCAATACCATGTTCTCCGAGATCACGAAGTTCGTATGAAAAATCTACCATTAGGTTCCTCGATGTCCATCATAGGTTAATCGAGCAAAAGACTCCGGTCACTCGTTGAGAGGTGGACACGTTGCTTCATTTCTATTTTGTCAGAAAGATCAGCCAGCGGTTGCCAGTTTTTTTTGTTTTTCATTCACTACTGTCTTGATTTGATACATTCAGAATCAAAATCTTCAACAATATTCCGATAAGAAGCTAAGGCTTATGGTTTTACGATGTACAGTTCTTTTATTCTTAATGCTTCTGTTGGGTTGTGGTGGTACCGACCTAGGGGAGAGTCTGGCGATTCAAGGATCAGTCAATCAACCCGTACCGCAGACTGAGACACCGACCGTGATCTCAACCACCCCTGTCTCGCCCGCCCTTAGCAATCAACCTCGTGTTAATGGCACCTCCGAACCCAACTCCGAGGTCCGTGTTTTTTCTGACTCCCTTTGCACCGTTTTTGCCGGCAGTGGTCTAGCCAACGAACAAGGTGTCTACTCTGTCGAAATCTCTGAGGCATTGATCGGTGGTTCAGAACAGGCTTACTGGGTTCAAGCCACCGCACCGGAAAAAAGTGAATCGGACTGCTCAACAAGCTCTGTAACCTACCGCACCACCGCCATTGGTTCCGGGTTGGCGTGGTTGCAGGGAAACTTAACAACAGCTCCGTTCTCACCCAGTCAAGTCAACCAGGCGATCGCTTATCCTTTAAGTTGGAACCAGAGTGAATTTGACTCAAACTTTTTTGATCACTCAACTGAAAGTCAGTCTGAAAAACTCATCATCAAGCAAGCTGGGGACTATTGGGTGGCCGCAACACTTCCACTTGAAATGTTGGCAGGAACTTACCGTCCATGCGTTCGACTTGAGATTCGTGTCAATGGAGCCTTGGTCAGCGGTGCTATTGGTCAGTCCAGTTACATCCGTTTTGATGGGCCCACAGGAAACTCCCAATCATCTTCCCATGTCGCCATGCTATTGCGTAACCTGAGTGTCGATGACGAAATTGAAGTTTTACTTTCAGAGACAGCCGGGCAAGACGGGTCAGAAATCGTGTCCATAAATAGCGTCGCCTCATTACTTCTTGAATATGTGACTCCTACACGTGAACTCTTTACCGCCTCGACGACCCGAACTGTGGCTGATACCAACATTAACGGTGCCCTTTCAAGTTTTGAATGGACACAAGGCCGGATCGACTCAGGATTTGTCCATGACAACGGGCTCAACCCGCAAAACATACAACTGAGTGCTGGGACCTATCTTGCCTTCATCAATATTCCAGTGACTTCAGCGAGCACAAGAACGTCGCCTCGGGTACAACTGCGGCTCAATGGTGGAGTTATTAACGGTGGCCAAGCCTCTCAGGGGTATATTCGCGATGATTCTGGTCATAACGACTCCAGTATTCATTGGTCGGGCTATTTTGTTGCAAATGATAATGATATTTTGACTGTGACCTCTGAACGGGAAGCTGGAGGAGGAACCGTTAATATACAGCCTGGGCAAGTTGGAAATCTTAATCTCGAAAGACTTTCGAGTTCTCAGGGAGTCATCGCATTAAGGGGAACTCAGCTCGTGTCAGGAGTCGATTGGAATGGTGTTGTGGCGAGTCCTGTGCAATGGACCCAATCTGATATTCACGATACAGATCTGTTCACGCATTCAACTCTATTGAATTCCCATCAAATTCTGATTAACCAATTTGGTGACTATCTTTTGACCTACAACGACTCCATGGCCGGGTCCAATGATCGAGTCAGCCCGATCATTAAGGTGCAAGTCAACGGAGTCGATGTTTCTGGAGCCGAGTCGAAGACTCATTATATGAGAAACACATCAGGGCATGATGAGAGTTCGGCCTCTCTAGTTTTTTTACTTCGTAATCTTTCTCCTAACGATATTGTTACCGTGACATCACAACGTGACGTTGGCGCCGGTCCCGTGACGCCGATTGAAGATGCCATTCTAATGATTATTAAGAAATAGTGACAGTTCTATTGTCAGGCTGGGCTGTAGCCCGTCTCACTCCGTTAAAATGGTTTATAGTAAAGGTTTGCAAGCCTAGGTCGTTATAAACATTTTATTTCAAAAATCCATATACTTAATTGGAAATTCAAATTGTCGGTCCACAATACAATGATTTTTGGTTTGTCATTTGTTGCAACACTAGAATGAACAACCGAGCGACACCGTTGTGGACACAATGCTTCATTATCTCCCCATTGGTTTAAAAAAAATATTGAATGGGGCTTTAAGGAGTTGGTTCTTTGCTTGATTCACTTTATGATTTTGACGTCACCGAACAATTTTTTTGGGAGAGTCTCCATGCGTCGCTTTTTTATCTTTTTAGGAAAAGTTTTTCAGTCTATTTTTGGTTCATTCCATTGGGAATCGCCACAATGGCTTCGCCCACTCTCAAAATCATTGCGACGTCAGTGTGGGGAATTTGCAGAGTTTTACAATAAGCATCCTAAGAAGGTTTATAGCATTGCGGCCGGCGTATTCATTGGTGTGGCCCTCGCAAGTGGGGGGTATTACTGGTACAAAAATAGACCACAGCCGGTAAAAATGTCGGTCCGTGTCTCAGAGATTGCGCCAACAGCTCTTAAAAAAGACAGCCAACCCTCACCACTTATATTAACTTTTGGAGGCTCAGCCGCAAAGCTGCAGGATGTAGGTAAGGAAGTGACTAAGGGCTTGACGATCCAGCCCCCCATTGAAGGAACCTGGAAGTGGGAAGAGGACAGTCGTCTGGTTTTTCGAGTGCAAGAGGACTGGACAGTCGGCAAAAGTCATCAAGTTCTTATTGAAAAAAGTTTGATCCCTAAGCATGTGCATCTTGAAAAATATGAAATTCCCTTTTCAACGCCAAAGTTCAAAGCCGATATCGAAAATGCTAACTTTTACCAAAATCCAAAAAATTCAGAAGACAAGAAAGCCGTTGTTGAAGTCGGATTCTCTCACCCTGTCGACAAAGAAAGTTTAGAAGAACGAATCAGCATGACATACCTTTTAGATGAAGGTGAGGGACGAAGTGTTTCAGAAAAGCCACTCAAGTTTTCTGTCAAGTACGATAAGTTCGCTGGCAAAGCCTATATTCACTCACAACGTTTGGATTTGCCTGTTTACACAAGCAAGGTCAAAGTACAAATTGATAAAGCTGTTGTCAGTCGTCTGGGAGGGGAGGGTACAGACTATGAACTTTCAAAATCAATTACAATTCCTGGAATGCTCACCCACTTTCAGATCACTGAGGCCGACCTGACTTTAGTTAGAAATAAAAAGTACGAACCGGAACAGGCATTGGTACTTTCGATGACAACGGCTGCCAACCAACAAAATCTTTCAAAAAACTTAGAGGTCTACCAACTCCCCAAGGATCGACCGGCTCAGCCAGGAGAAAAAAAACCAAGAAAGAACTTCTATTGGACACCGGGATCTGTCTCGCAAGCGATACTTGATGTTTCACAAAAGGTCGATCTGCAAGAAATACCGACTGAAAACGACAACGCAACAGTCATAAGTTTCAAGTATACAGTCAAACCGGGGCGCTTTCTTTATATCCGTGTCAAAAAAGGCTTAAAGGCTTTTGGTGGCTACGAGCTCGCGGAATCGGCGCAGTTTGTAAAGAAAGTGCCAGAGTATCCGAAAGAGCTAAAAATTATGGGTGCGGGCTCGATTCTAAGTCTCAATGGGGATAAAAAACTTTCAGTCCTGGCGCGCGACCTAGAAGCTGTTCGTTACCGCGCTCAACGTGTTTTGCCGGGGCAAATTGCCCATATGGTGACACAAAGTCGAGGCAGTTTAAAAGATCAGATTTTAAAAGTTACTATTTTGACTTCGAAAATATTACCGAAACCTTTAGTGAGGTCAAACGACTCCCTCAGGTCGGACTGGGCAAAACTCAGTATTCCTACTTTGATTTTACGAATGCATTAATCAAGGCCGATGGTCAGCCCAAAGGTTTGTACTATTTGATTGCTGAAAGTTGGGATATTAAAAATGGTGCGAAGCCCTCTTCAGACTTTTCAAGTTCCTACAGCGACTATCAACATGACAGTCGGGCCTCCAGTTCGGTGGTTGATAAAAGACTGATTTTGGTGACCGACATTGGTATTTTAGCAAAGAAATCGATCGATGGTGGCTATGACCTATTCTTACAGTCCATAGCCACAGGCTCACCGATAGCTAATGCCCGAGTCGAAGTGCTCGGACAAAATGGGTTGCCAATCTTGAATCAACAAAGTGATAGTCGTGGTCACGTCCGTTTTGATGACCTTGATTCCTTTGAGGATGAGAAAGAACCTGCTGTTTTCGTGGTAAAAAAGAGCGGAGATTTATCTTTTCTACCAGTTAACAGTCATATTAACGATATGAATTACTCCCGATTTGATGTTGGCGGAGTGGTTTCCCAAGGTAAGCAGACATCACTACAGGCTTATATGTTTTCTGATAGAGGAATCTATCGTCCTGGCGAAAAGATTAATATCGGTTATGTTGTTAAAGATGGGGATTGGTCGAAAGACCTCACCGGTGTCCAGGTCGAAATGATGATCACCGATCCAAGGGGTACTCTTCTTCGTCATGAAAAAGACCTGGCATTAAATCGAGTGGGTCTGCAGTCCTATGATTTTCAAACTCAGAGTTCATGGCCAACAGGGTACTATAATTTTACCCTTCGAATAAAAAATAAAGAGAGGGTTGTCAGGTTGGGATCAACCCGAGTTAAGGTCGAAGAATTCATGCCCGATCGTCTTAAGATCGCCACGCGATTTTCAACGTTACCAAAAAAAGGTTGGCTAAAGCCCGAGGGACTGAAGGGATTGGTGTCATTAAAAAACCTTTTTGGAACTGCCGCCCAAAATCGGAGAGTGACGGGAAACTTGAACTTGAGTCCAAGCTACCCATCTTTCCACAGTCTTAAAGAGTGGAGTTTCCACGATCCCAAAAAAGCCGAAAGAGGTTTCCAAGAACCGTTGGGAGACAAAACCACCAACGATGATGGCGAAGTTGAATTCGATTTTAACCTCGATAAATTTGAGTCAGCTTCTTACCTCCTACGCTTTGTCGCCGAGGGCTTCGAAATGGAGGGTGGGCGATCTGTCATCGGGTCCAACTCAGTGTTGATATCACCACTCGATTACCTCGTGGGCTTCAAAAAAGGTGGAGACCTTAATTTTATCAAGAAGAATGCTGAAGTTCCGGTTGATTTTATTGCGGTTAATCCAGACCTCGACAAGATTGGTGTTGAAAACTTGCAGTTAAAAATTGTGGAATTCCGACAGGTCTCGACTCTCGTCAAGCAGTCTAACGGAACATTTAAGTATGAATCAGTGGCAAAAAAGTACGATCAATCAACGCAGGATTTCTCGATTAATAAAGAGGGGACTCGGATCCAGTTAGACACATCTAAACCTGGTGATTTTGCCGTCTTGATTGTTAATGAAGCCGGGCTTGAAATGAATCGAGTCAATTACTCGGTGACCGGGGCAAGCAATCTGACTTACGATTTGGAAAAGAACTCTGAGCTACAGGTTCGTTTAGATAAAAAAGACTACAACCCCGGAGACACTATAGAAATTAGCATTCGCGGTCCCTATGTTGGTGCTGGCTTGATAACAATTGAGAGAGAGAAAGTTTACGCCTACAAGTGGTTTAAGACGGATTCCAAAAGTAGTATTCAAAAAATCCAAGTTCCAAAAGATTTAGAGGGTAATGGTTATGTCAACGTCAGTTTCGTTCGCTCATTAGATTCCAACGAAATTTTTATGAGTCCTTTGAGTGCAGGGATTGCGCCTTTTTCAATTAATAAGGCCAGTCGAATCAATGAATTGACGCTCGATATCCCTGCATTGGTTCGCCCTGGTGAGGAACTAAAAATGGCCGTAAAAGCTCAACGGCCTGGAAAAGCATTGGTTTTCGCGGTCAATGAAGGAATTTTGCAGGTGGCAAATTATAAAACCCCCGATCCTCTGAACCATTTTTATAAAAAAAGAGCTCTTGAAGTTCAAACCCGTCAAATTCTCGACTTAATACTCCCCGAGTTTTCGCGCCTATCTCAACGTCGCTCCTCGGAAGGGGGAGGGATGGCAGCCTCGAAGCTTGGACAAAATTTGAACCCGTTCAAAAGGTTAAGAGAAAAATCTGTAGCCTACTGGTCCGGAGTTGTCGACGTGGGTCCTCAACATAAGCAGTTGGTCTACAAGGTTCCCGATCATTTTTCAGGCCAACTTCGGGTTATGGCGGTCGTGGTGTCACCAGAGTCTATGGACGCCACCAGCGATAAGACATTAGTGAGAGGACATTTTGTACTTTCGCCCAATGTTCCAACTTTTGTGGCCCCCAATGACAAACTTACGATTTCCGTGGGTGTTTCAAATAACGTTGAAGGCTCTGGTCAACAAGCGCCTGTTGAAGTGGAGCTCAGTACAAGTAAAAATATTAAAGTCATTGGCGACAATAAGGCGCAACTGAAAATCGATGAAGGCAGTGAAGCCTCTGTGACTTTTACGATTGAAGCTAAGCAGCCCCTGGGAAATGCCAACTTTATTTTTCGAGCTCAACATGCCGACAAATCCAGCCAAAGAACAGTGACATCAAGTGTGCGTCCGGCGCAGCCCTATATAACAAGCCTTCAAGCCGGTTATGTCGAAAAGGGTCAATCCAAAAATATCACGACGCCTCGGCGACTCTACAAAAATTTCAGCACTAATGAGGTTAGTGTTTCAAAACTCCCTTTCAGTTTAGCTAAGGGCTTGATGTCTTTCTTAAAAAAATATCCCTATGGCTGTACGGAACAAATAACCTCGAAAAGTTTTCCAGCCCTTGTTCTTAGTGAACATAAGGAATTTCAAATGGATGTTGGAAGTCTTGCTGAGCAGGTTCAGGGTGTCACAGAGATATTTGCTTCTCGACAGGATCCCGATGGCGCCTTGTCGATGTGGCCTGGGGGCAGCGAAGTGAGTGCCTTTCATACAGCGTACGCCGTCCATTATTTGACAGAGGCTAAGATGCGAGGTCATCGAATTCCAAATGAGTTGATGGTTCGAGCTTTAAACTATCTCAAAGATTATTCAGAATCCCCTCCTAAGAATTTGGCCATGGCTCGCGTACAGGCCTATGCGGCTTACCTTCTCACACAAAACGAGAGAATTGCCACTCAAGCCTTGTCGAACCTGGAAAAGTGGATCGATGGTTTCGAGGACCCACTGTGGGTGAAAGATATCTTAGTTCTTTACATGGCTGCTTCTTACAAAAATATGCAAGCCACCACAAAGGCAACAAAACTTATCAGTCGATTCGACGCTGATTCAAAGGTTAAGTCGGACTATGAATACGGAATTTATGATGATGCCATCAAGCGGGCCACTTATCTGTATATTGTTTCTAAACATTTTCCCGAACGCTTAGGAGAAGTGTCGACAAATGACCTACAAGTATTGGTTGATCAGCTGAACAGAGGTTATAATACAGTGTCTTCGGCTTTGTCGGTTCTAGCCTTTCAAGCTTATGGAGAAAAAGTCGGCTTCAAATCCACCGATAAAGTTAAAGTGACGCAAGTGATCGAATCCAAAGCGACTCCTTTAAACCTTGTCGGTGATCTTTTTCCCAAATCGAGCTTTGATAGGAAGACCGCAGAAGTCACTGTCTCTAATAATTCAGAAGCTTTGACATTTTATTCAGTGACTCAAGCCGGGTTCGACAAAGAAAAAACTCCAGAGATCAACAATGGGATCGAGGTGTTCAGAGAGTTCTTGGACTCAGAGGGCGAAGGCATCAAAACAGTCAGTTTAGGAGATGAGGTGACGGTTCGTCTTCGTTTAAGGACCTTATCAAAAGATTTCGCATACCACGTCGCCGTTGTCGACCTGCTTCCAGGGGGCTTTGAGGTGGTGCTGGATTCAATTCAGACTTTGCGGGCTCAATTCAATCATGTTGACGCTCGTGAGGATCGTGTTCTCCTGTTTACGAGCTTCACACCTGAAGCCAAGACCTTTGAATACAAGATAAAGGCTATCAACAAAGGAAACTACAAAGTTCCACCAATTTTCGCTGAATCAATGTATGACAAATCACTGCAGACCAAAGGCAGCATTGGAGCGATAAGCATTGAATAAATTATCCTTAAAGTTTTTGTTATTCATTGGTTTGTTAATCGGCGCCCATCGACTCTGTCTTTGGCTGCAGCCTTTTGGCCCACTTCTAAAAGACCAAAGTTTTTCGCAGCAGATTGTTGATCGAGATGGAAAGCTGTTGCGATTAAGTTTGGCTGACGATGAAATTTATCGACTTAAAACAGACTTGGCAGAGATTTCACCATTGATAGTAAAAGGGACTCTGCTTTTTGAGGATCGTTATTTTTTCTATCACTTCGGTGTGAACCCTTTGTCTCTAGTAAGAGCGGTCTGGCTCACCTATGTTAAAAAAAGTCGTCGTGTCGGAGCTTCGACAATAACTATGCAATTGGCGAGAAAGTTATACGGCCAATCCACCCGATCGATAAAGGGTAAGCTGTGGCAGATAGTTACAGCATTCTATCTAGAGTTTTTTTACAGCAAAAAGGACATTTTAGAGGCTTATCTGAACATTGCACCTTACGGTTACAATATCGAAGGTGTTGGTGCTGCTACTCGCATATTCTTTGATGAAGAGCCAAATCAGGTCACGCTGTTACAGGCTTTAACCTTGTCAGTCATTCCTCAAAGTCCTTACCAGAGAACCCGTCATATTTCGCAAAGGAAAATGGCCAATAGTAATTTAAAAAAGGTCCGCAATCAGCTGTTTCAAGCATGGCTAGAAAGTGAACCCAAGTGGCAAGCCAAGCAATCTCAGTTTCATCTTGAATTTGAGATGCGACCTCCATTTGACTTACCCTTTTTAACGCCTCATCTCTCCACCCATCTGCTTCTTCATGAACCTGGGGGGCGCATTCAAACCACTGTCGATTCTGCAGTTCAGTCAGTCTTTGAATCCTTGACGGCTCAATATGTTGAATCTGGGAAAAAGGTTGGATTGAAAAATGCTTCTGTCCTTCTTGTTGATACCCATACGATGGAGGCATTGTCCTATGTGGGCTCGGCTCAATTCAGTAACCCCGAAATTTTGGGGCAGGTCAACGGACTAGAAGCCCGGCGTTCACCTGGGTCGGCACTCAAACCTTTCGTGTTTGGGATGGCCATTGATCAAGGCATCATCCATCCCCAAAGCATGTTAAAAGATGCGCCAACACCCTTTGGAACTTACACTCCAGACAACTTTGACAATAAGTTTGCGGGGCCCCTGTCGGCAACCGATGCCTTGGTTCTCTCCCGCAATATTCCAGCTCTTAATTTGGAAACTCAACTCGAAGAGCCAGGACTCTATTCATTACTAAATAAAGTCGGCATTCCGTTAAATCCAGATTCTGAACATTATGGTCTATCAATCGTGCTGGGATCGGCCGAAGTGACAATGAAAGAACTTTTAGAGCTCTATGCAGCCTTGAACAATGAGGGTGTCTGGCAAGAAATAAAAACCTACACTCACCAAACAGGAAAGTCTGATGGTTTTTCTATTTTATCTAAAGAGGCCTCTTTTCTTGTGCTGGAAATGTTGAGACAGAACACACAACCGGAGATGGAGCGATTGAACCCCTTGCGTATTCGCCCGCAATCCGTAGCCTGGAAGACAGGAACATCCGTCGGTTATCGTGATGCCTGGGCGATCGCTGTTTTCGATCATTATGCTCTGGGAGTCTGGGTTGGAAATTTCTCTGGCAAAGGGAATACAGAGTTTGTTGGTCGTAAAGCCGCCGGACCCTTATTATTTCAATTGATCGAGGCGTTTGCAAAAGTGAAATCAGTGGAGTTCAAAACACCAGACCCACCCTTATCCTACAATCTCACATCCTTGGATTTTTGTAGTCGATCGGGACATCTGCCCAATGATCACTGTCCTCATCGTCAAAAAGGATGGTTTATTCCAGGAGTTAGCCCAATTAGTCGTTGTGATATTCATCGGAAAATAAAAGTCGACTCTGTGACTGGTATGCAGGTTTGTCCCCGATTTGAAGGTGAAACAAAGCAGCTGGTCTTTGAGTATTGGCCTAGTGATATTCTTAAGATTTTTAAAGAGGCTGGAATGGGAAGAAAACAACCGCCGACTGTTCATCCCAAATGCCAAGGAGTGGCTTATGGAGACGTCGCTCCCAAAATATTGTCACCGAAGCAGGGAATTCAATACAACTTAAGAAGCCTTGGAACCGGAAGTGAACAAATACCCCTTGTTGCTACGGCCGACGCCGACATTCGATCTCTGACCTGGTTTGTAAATAACGTGAGGTTGGGGGATACAACCATCGATCAACCTATGCTGTGGACAGCAGTAGCGGGAAACCATCAATTGCGTGTGGTCGATGACCAGGGACGTTCCACTGAAATTCAGTTTCAAGTGAAACGCATTGATTAATTCGTTGCTTGAGTTTGTAAACCCTCTAAGGCTTGAAAAAAATCTTCAACGGGACGATCGGGAAAAGCTTGTTTCCACAGGGACTCGATCTGAACCATAAGCTGCTGGCCCTCGGAGGACTTTGGTATGTCGGCAATAACGGCGCCCTTTTGTTTCGCTTTTTCTACAAATTCCTTCACTTGCCCATAGGTGATGCCTTCTTGAATGATGAACACAGCGACTTTTTGTACGATTTGGTCAAAAACGGGGTTCTGTAACACTGGACCTTTGAGGCTTCGCACCAGTTCTGACATTTTGGGATTGTTTTTGCGAATCTTATCCCAAGTCATCACCTCTCCACCCAGGGACTCGAGGTACGGACCGTAGGTGTCATTCATAGAGGATCGAACAAGAGTCCAATTACTTCCTAAAACATTTTGAACCTGTAAATTGACGGAGTAGGGGTTGAACCAAGTGGTTTTAATTTCAGGGATTCCAGCCTTTAAAGCTTTTAAGGCATAGGTGACACAGCTCGCGAAGACGGTGTGATAAATACTCAGTTCCTGTTCGCTATCAGAATCGATAATGGCTTGTACTAAAACATTGCTGGTTTGTTTTTGAACCTTCGCTTTCTTGCTTGATCCAGATACAGAATCCACATCAAGAACAACAAGGTCGTCGATTACAGAGCGTGTGATTTGGTCCAACGCCAGAGTACGGGTATCGAAGAATTGTAAAGCATTACCAAACTCACCCATGACACCTTTCAGGGGGGCCCAGTCTTGCTCTCCGTCTTTTACGCGAGCCGCTTGCAAGGCGTAAGTAATATCACCCTTGTCTCCATCATAGGCAAAAACAAAGGGAGTATGACTATGGGAGGTCTGTGGAATACCCACCACAGGGTGGTCGAGTATCATTCGAATTTGATTGTGGCCACCAGCACCGCTGCCAAACCACTCGGTCTGCAAAATGACTTTTTCAACAACCACATCTTTTGGGATTAAAGCAACAAACCACTCGGATTCTGCTCCGGGAGTGCGTGCCGCCTCAAAGTTTCCTAAGACGTAGAAGTTTTCGATACCTGTTTTCGAATAATTAATATTCAGTTCATTTAAAAGTTCGGATTTGTTTTCGACGACTTCGGTGATGGTCTGGGCTAAACTCTCATCCAGTTCGTTTAAAGAGCTTTCATCCATCAAAACAATGCTTCGCTTGCTTTGTAACTTCAGTTGATTACCATCTGAGGTGCGAGTGGGAGAGGTCAGAATCAATGACGATATTTTTTCTCCATCTTTTAACCCGTCGATCTCTTCTCCCAATTCAATGTCTTGATATTGTGGCAGATAAGCATTATCGCCAGACATCCTTTGCAGAAAAGTGCGCTCAACATCCAACTGGTTGGCGAGCAAAAAACTCGATGATAAAAAAATACTTAGAAATAAAAACGAAAATGACTTCAACGGACGGCTCCTAAACAATGGATTTTATTTTCGTCTCAATACGATACAAATAATATGCCACGCTCAGATTGAATAAATTACAGATAAGCCGAAATGGAACGTTTAATCTGTTTTTTTGATGACAAATTTGCGCTGCTTTAAACTACCGAAAGTTCAATGGTATCAGGTTGGCATGTCAAAATAGTTGCCAATAAGTGGCACCTTTAGACACTTTTTGCACCTGAACTCCTATTAAATGCTCTCGCTTCCCCAAAAGGCTTGGTACGGCCTTTGCTTTATATAGTGACAAATAGGAGAGAGGTTATGAAGGGTATTCATATATTATTAGTCATTTTATTAAGCGGCTTGTTGGGATCCACAACAGCTTTGGCCGATTACGCTGATTTAGATCAGGAGTTGATTGAGGCCGATGCCATTGGTGCGGATTCGGAAGCAGCCATTATTGAATCAAAAGAACTGCAAAAAGAATTGGAAGCCGAGCGCCAAGAAGCCGCTCGTTTGCGTGCTCAACTCGAGCGTGACAAAGAGGCTGCCAAAGCCAAGCGTAAGCGTGCAGAAAAACAAATTGCAGAGACCGAAAAGAAAATAGCGGATTCTCGTGCCAAGACCGCGCAAATGCAAAAAGAGCTTATTAAAGTAGAAGCAGAACAAGAAAAAGTACGAAAGCAAAACGAAAAAGTTGAAGCTGAGCTCGCATTGGTCAAATCAGATGAAGAAAAGGTTGCGGCTGAAAAACGTCGTGAAGAAGAAGATCTTCGCAATATGCAAAAAGATCACCGTCGCATGAAAATCGCTGCTAAGAAAACAGCAACGCGTGTCAGTGCTCTTCGTTCAGACGTCAAACGCGCTCGCGTTCAGATAGCTAAAGTCTACCGTAACATGAAAAAAGATAGCGACGAATACAGAAAGATGATTGCTATATATAGGAAGACGCTTAGTAAGGCGAACTCCATGCTTGATGAGTTAGAAATCGCTATCGAAGTCGACCAAGCCTACGACCAAAAATTAGCAACCATGGGTAAGCTACCTAAAAACTATCGAACTGTGTCGGGACTGAATCGCCAACGAGTAGCTAAGGTCAGTACATCGGCCTGTAACGTGCGAAGTTATCCTTCGACCAAGGCTGAGGTTTTGGACACATACAGAAACGGTAAAGAAGTGAATATGAAGTATCATAGTAAATCTTGGTACACCGTTATTCATGGAGGCGAAAAGGCTTTCCTTGGTAAAAGCTGCTTCACCAACTAATCAAAGATTCATAACATTTCTTCAAAAAAAAAGGTCACCAATCGGTGACCTTTTTTTTATTTAAAGCTCCTTATTGTCGGAGACTTAAGTTTCGATAAGTTTACAAACTTGGTTTGTACCAGCAACGAGGCCTTAAACCATCGACAAATTGGCGATAGGCTGTACAGCTGTATTCGGCAGACTCTTTCTCAGCCTCTTGACCAAAAGGATCTGATTTAGCCTTACCAGGAATGAGTTCTGGGTTGAATTCAGCGACACAAAGTGAAGCCGCATAGGTCGTATCAAGCCGACATTGTGCCTGTGGGTGATTGTCGTCAATTTTACTAACTTGGCTGGTAGAAGGTGTTTCAAAATCGGGAACAACTTCATCTTCGGCCAGTGCGGAAAGAACGCGAGCTAACGATTCACCACCGGCATTAACGCGGTAACAAAGATTGCGATCCTCTTCCGACTCCCAAACGCGGTCGCAGCTCTCAACAGCGGTCTCCGGAATTTCAGTAGCAAAAGTGGCATTGACGGCGACTTCATCTTTCCAAAGCTCTCGGGCGCAGGACTGAGCCGCAAAATAGTCTGATTGTCCTTCGTTGGCGGCCCAGGTGCCCCCAAAACCACCAAATCCTTTTCGGAAAGTAAACCCGGCAAGGTGATGGCCCAATTCGTGGCATAAAACCATAGCGAACCCATCAAGTGTCATTTCTGGGTGTCGCGCTAAGCCTCCGAACATGTTAACGCTCCAAGTTCCAAAAAACTGCTGAGCATAAGCATTGAGAGTGTCGTCATCCCACTTGGCATTAATGACCAGTTTGCCCCCGTGAGAGGCGACTATGGGCTCATAGAATTTGCGAGCCTTTTCGATGACGTCCATAAATTCTTGTTTGGTCATATTGGCATCACGTGCGCTAAAGACCTGGTATGGATTCTTAATATCGTCTGGATCGATAAAAGTAGCGAAAGCGGATTGTGCGATGAGTAGGCAGCCACCGAGGACTGCAACGATTGATAATGTCTTCCTTAACATTATTCCCCCTATAGATTTCTTTTTATGTTGAAACTTTGTAATTCAAAGTCTGTTTGTTTCCCAAGTTGCACTCAGAATAACGATTGTCCGAAGCCTCATGTCCCTGTGCTTTGGTCTTTGTTCTTTCATGCAGATAAAAGCCTAGCACAGGTCTGAGCCGGAGGTTTATCTCTAATTCTGTAGCGGAATTTCTTACTAGTTTTGAGTTTGAAAATATATGGATCAAGGTCCAGCAACTTTAAAAGAAACCCCGCTAATTTTGCGTTGGCTTTCGGGGGGTAATAAAAAAACTGTCAGAAAGTGAGATTTGTCTCGTAATGAAACAAAAAATCTAGACCTAGGCCTAATGTCTCAGACTGTAAAGCCGATAAGTCTATATACGTTAAACTCCGGGGGGAACTATGTTTAACTCATGGCACATTAAGTATGCGCTAATCATGTCAGGACTTTTCGCAGTCACAGTTGGCTACAACGCTTGTTCCGAAGATGCTGGATTCAAATTGGTCGATGGTGTTGAGAGCTTGGAAGAAGTTAATAACGGTCAATCCATTCAAGATGTTAGCACCCCTAAGCCATCGATCGTTATTAACAATGATGCCGAATTTACGAATGATGAAACGGTGAACTTGTCGCTCAATCCCGATGGCCGAGCTGATAAAATGTTAATTAGTGAGCAGCAGGACTGTTCTGTCGGTCAGTGGGAGCCTTATCAAAAAAATAAATTGTGGACTTTGCAGAGTCTTAACCAAGAGGCTTCTGTCTATGTAAAATATAAATTCGAAGACAGTCCGGCTACGGAATGTGTGGCTGATAGCATTGTTCATGATAACATTGCTCCGGCTATCCAATTCGACCAAACTTTTGCTTCGCTTTGGATTAAAGTTCAAAATCTTAACGTGTCTTTCCAAGTGACTGACGCGGGCAGTGGTGTGCAAGAGGTTCAATGCGATCGCGATGGTTCTGGTAATTTCCAAGTTTGTGCAAACAATATTAATTACACCAATCTGATCGAGAATGGAAATTACACTTTGGTTGTCCGAGCCGTCGACAAAGCTGGCAATCAAGCCGACCCTGAGCAAGTCAATTGGCGTCCCGACTTCACACCACCAACAGTGACCTTCAACGCCACACCTGCAGCCGTCACGGCTGACGTAACCCCAGATTTCAGTTTCGCAGCCACCGACCTAGGGTCTGGGGTGGCCACCTATCAATGCAAACTCGACGACCAAGCTTATGTTAATTGCAGCAGTCCTATGACTTTAAATAATCTGACCGACGGAACCCACGTTTTTGCGGTTCGTGCAATCGACAATGTCGGTCACCAATCCGATGCTGTTGTCTACAACTGGATGCAAGATACGATGGCGCCGACCATTGAATTCACTCAAACCCCTAGCGCCATCGAGAAAGTTAAAAACGCGCGCTTTGCCTTTCAAGTTGTTGCTGGAGATCTCAGTAGCTATGAGTGTAAATTGGATGCCTCAGCTTATCAGGCTTGCACAAGTCCGGTTGATCTGACGGCCTTGGCCGATGGGAACCATAGTTTTTCAGTTGTTGGTATTGACGGCGTCGGCAACAAGTCGGCTGCGATTACGTACAATTGGTTGGTGGACTCGATTGCGCCAACAATCAGTTTTTCAGAAACTCCAGATGCCGTAGAAAAAGAAACCTCGGCGCGCTTCGGATTTTCGGCACAAGACTCGGGGTCGGGACTACAAAGAATCGAATGTCGCTTAGACGCGAATAGTTTTGCTCCTTGCCAAGCTTTGATAAACTTTGCAGACCTCAGTGCAACCAACCACACCGTTGAGGCCAGGGCTTTGGATAAAGCCGGAAACTACTCAGATGTGATTGCTTACAATTGGCTTGTCGACACTCAAGCACCGACTGTGCAAATCACTTCGACGCCTGAGAATCCAACCAAAGAGTCTACCGCGATTTTTGGCTTCACCGCTAATGACGGAGGCAGCGGTATAGATTCAATCGAATGTAAAGTGGATGGTGGTGTCTATGCCTCCTGCACCAGCCCCGCCACTTTTACTGACCTTGCTGATGGCCTTCATAATTTTTCGGTTCGAGCACGAGACGTGGCTGGAAACTTGTCAGCCGTGGCCTCTTATGAATGGCTGATCGATTTAACGGCGCCAACCGTAGCTTTTATCGCAAAGCCTAACGAGATTGAATATATTGGTGGCAATCCCAAAGTTAGTTTTACGGCTCAAGATGCTAATGGTTCAGGTATTGAATCCTATAATTGCCTTTACAATGGCAACCCCGTCGCCTGTCAGGCCAACACCGCCTACACTTATCCTGCAACGGTCGAAAGCAATCATTCGTTTGTGGTGCAGGCGATAGACGCCGTTGGAAACTCCTCGACAATCATGACCAGTTGGGAGGTTAAAAGTCTGATCAGCGACCAGCAGACCAATTTCACCGTACGTGATGAGCGTCCTGTCGATATACTATTTGTCGTCGACAATTCGGGATCTATGGATGAGGAGCGACAAAACCTTGGCCAAAGAATCGAAGGTTTACTCAATGAGATCGATAATTTGGATTGGCAGATAGCTGTGACTTCCACCGACATCGACGGAGACAATGACTATCAAACGGGTCGCATCGTCGATTTTAACGGCAATGGTCTTTACACTCTAAACTCTTCAATGGACTTAAGTTACGCTCAAACTCTGTTTGAAAACAAAGTCACAATTCGAAAGAAAAATTCAAACCCATACGGTATACCTGGAAATGGAGATGGTAATGAGCAGGGAATCAACGCTGTTTCGAAGGTGGTTGACCGCGCGGTGAACCCGCAAAGCAGCTCGGATCTAAGAAACGCTAACTTCATCAGGCCAGATGCCGATTTCGTAGCGGTGGTTCTATCCGATGAAAACGAGGCTTCTGAAGGTGAGGCCGATAAGGTCAAGTATCAGCCGCAAGAGTTCCTCAATCGTTTTAATTCTCAATTTCCGAATGGTAAGAATTTTACCTTTCATAGTATTGTCGTGATGTCTGGTGATGAGGACTGTCTCAACGCTGGGCCTGATCCACACTATTATGGAACTCTGTACGAGGATCTTTCAAAGTTGACAGGATATGGTCAGCCTGGTGGTGGAACGATTGGGTCGGTTTGCGAAAGTAACTACACGACTCAACTTTCAGAGATTGGTAAATCAGTACAAGATCTAGCGAAAACAGTTCCACTAAAATGTGCACCCTACGATGCTGATGGCGACGGCGAACCAGAAATCTTGGCCGCCTTTAAGGCTCCGGGCAGTGCTGACTTTGTACCGTTTGAAGAGCCTTATACGATTCAAGGTCAGCAGATCTCTTATCAAAACTACCTTCCGGTCGGAGAGTTTCAGTTCAATTATCAGTGTTACGGGCCCGTCGGAAATTAGTTTTCAGTAATTGGTGTAACGGACCCGTCGGTAATTAATTTTCAGTAGAGAATCATAAAGTCTGCCCGAAAGAGTGGTCTTTCCAGAAGCCGGCAATCAAGTGTAAGGGACGCTGCAAGGCTCCCTTCTCAATTTCCTAAAAGAAGTTTTAGTGTAACGATCTCGATAAAAGGCTCATCGACAATAAAGTCGAAGCTGCCACAAAAACTGAATGCTCAATAATAGAGTCGTCTTTATTAAACAAACAATGAAAAGCTTAAAACTCTGGAATCAATTTGTGGGGTCATGATTACGCTGCCGTGCCTATGCTTTAGATTTTTTTTGTTGGAAAAGTATAGGGGGGCGGTTTCGATGTTGCAAGAGGCGGGTTAATTTTAAAAACAGACGTGACGTCCCCTCGAAAAGTTCCTAAGATTTCTTCTATGAAACATTTATTCTTAGTCACTATAATTGTTGTAAGTTGTTCCGCTGGTTTCGCTCAGCTCACCGGGACCATAACGACGGGTCGTCCAGGTCAGGCCATAGGCGGGGGTGTTGTTGGAACGGGTGTGTTTCAAATTCAAAGCGGAATTGATCTTACGACAACAGATCAAACCGGTATTGAACGAACCAATCAGACTTTAAATAATATCGTAAGACTCGGTTTAACAGAGCGCTTTGAAATCAGTACCATTCTTGATTACAGCCAAGATACGGTTGAGACCAATACTCTTAAGCAAGACTTTGATGGCATCAGCCAATGGCAACTGGGGTTTCGATACAATTTAATTCCCTCGGGTGAAGATTGGTTGCCCGTTCTTGGATTACAGACACGTTTTCGTATGCGAGCCGTTAGTAACGAGTACCGTCGCAATGAATTAGCGCCGGTCTTCATGTTATCGGCTGTGAAGGCCATAGACCCTGAGTGGACGGTCACTGGAAACTATGGAGTGGCCTACGATGGCTTCACGCCTATGCCCACCTACAACTGGGTTTTAAGCGTTTCAAAAAGTTGGGGATCCAATTGGTCGACGGTGGCAGAATTTTACGGCAGCGAGTCCAACTCTGAGGCCTCCACCTTTTATGGGGCGGGTTTCGGCTATTTGGTCAACAATGATCTGCAACTCGATGTCTATCTAAGCACCGGAAAAAACAGAGGAATTGAGTCTTTTTACGGTACCGTTGGAGTCTCTTGGAGAACACTGGCTTTCCTTCAGAGTGCAACGGTTTTCGATTAAAAAAGTGGAAGCTGGTTCCGATGTGGCACCAAATCTCCTTATAATATGTGCAAAATCTGAATACTTTTTAGGCGTTTTCTGACCCGCAAAAAAAAAGTTAAAAAAAAGTGTAATTATTCGTTTTTGCCTATTGACTCTACCCCCTCATTCCCTTAGAACCTCAGGTCTTGCGTTTACGAACGAGACTCTTTGAAAACTGAATAGCTAGTTAATTACACTTTTGTGAGGTCTCAATAAGATTACTTATTGAGTTTTAATTTTTAATTTACTTACTTATGAAATTTAACTTTAAGCAAAGTGA
>CAXRIX010000165.1:0-52865 GCA_964230555.1 Bdellovibrionales bacterium | reverse complement strand
AGAAATAGGTGAATACAGCAATTCCTTGAAAGAAGTAAGCGGCCAATGTAACCACCAAAATATTCTTGGCGACCAGAGGAAGCCAATCGACACCGATTTGTACAAAAGCGGCACCAAGACTGCCAATAAACACCCATACCGTCCAGTCGGGCAAACGAAACATCCGCATGGCATAGCGTTGGTGCCGTGACATCGGAACACGAGTCACTGTCAGGGACACAAAAAGGATGAACATCATTGTGATAACAAACATCGATGGTAAGTACCAAAGCACGGAATCAAGAGTGGCCTCTTTAAACTGAGGGACTTGCTGAATTTGAATCAGAAGAGGCTTGGCTTCTTCTGCTAGAAACTTAGGAAGGTTGGTGTTGGTCAGTTGTGCGTATCCAAAGATAGCAAAGACATAAGCTCCCATGGTTGCTAATACGGCGACCGCTGCCGACAAAAATATGGAAACACTTTTTTCTTCAAGTTCTCGATAAAAGCCAATGAGCAAACAAATGGAACCGTATTGCACCGCCATCGTCCAGAAACCGAGCCCCAGTAAGGCAGCGAGGCTGACTGTCGTTGTCAGTAAAAATGTTTTGCGACCGAAGGTTAATCTCAAATAACGAATAGGAAGAGCTGCTAAAAATAAAAAAGCATAGGACAGCGCAACTCCTAAAACTGAGGTTACCGCCAGTCGACTCCAATAACGGTGAGTCACTAAAGGCTTCCTCTATTATTTGCTACGAGCCGCTTTGCGAGCTTTGTATTTCGCTTCTTTTTCTTTTTCTTTCTGGAGGGTGTCAGCCAATCGTTCTTTAAAGCTTTCAACCTGCTTAGCCAAAGGCATGTTTTCAGGAAGGCGAGTGTGGACAACGCGTAAAACTTTATCGTTAATTTTCATCGTACGCTCAAGCTCTTTGATGGCGTCTGGCGCAGCCATAAAAGTGGAGTGAAAATAAATCGCACGTGATTTTTCTTCGATCGGGTTGGCGAGTTTTCTTTTTCCCCAAGTGTCGATGTGGTTCATCTCACCAGAGAAAGATTCGATGATTGATTTGTTCTTCTTGAAAAGTTCTTTTTGATCTTGTTCGGTGGCAAGCTCATCCATCATGATGACGGCTTCATAGGGGCGAGTAACAGTTGTTTTACTGAGTTCCAACATAGTGTTCCTTTCGGTTTAAACCCACAGGCCCTGTGCCCATGAGTAAGGCTTAATTATGCAGCAGGATCTACCACAGGGAAGAATCAGTAACAAGGAAAAAAAACCAGCCTTAGGTGGCTAAACCCTTGATTTAGCAGTAAGAATCTCTAAAAATTAAAGAATGCGCATATACCTGGATGTCATTGAGGGGCCTCACAAAGGCCAAAAATTCAGTCTCAGTGAAAAAACGAGTTTCGGCAGAAAAGACGCGGACATCACCCTTAATGACCCTAAGCTATCAGGAATCCACGCCTTTTTTGAATATTCGGAGGCCTCGGGCTGGGCCGTCGTTGATAATAAATCCCGAAATGGGGTTTGGGTGAATGGCCTTAAAGAGTCCAAAATGGTTTTGAAGGATGGGGATTTTGTCCTCATCGGCTCCACCAAGTTTATGATCAGACTTTTAGAGGCCGGGGCCTTTCAGTTTTCAGAAAAATTTCAAGTGTGGATGCAATCGCTCTATAAAAAGTTGGTCAATGCTCGCCCGCCACTTCAAGAGGTTAATCCAGAGATTCGCCTCAAAGTCATTCAGGGAATTCAATATGGGCAAATTTGGGATATCTTCTATGGGCCTCGCAAAGCCGGTCGAGAAAGCACGGATATTTGTCTTTATGATGAGAAAGCGCCAAGAAATTGTTTTGAAGTCCGTATCAAAGGAAAGTATGCCTATTTTTACACTGAGAACGAATCAACTGTGCGCTTGAACAATCGCAGTATAAAAGAAAAACAGTTTACTCCTGGTGATGTTATTTCTTTTGGTGAAAGTCAGATATTAGTTGAGATTGATGAGGGTCATGGATTCGGTAATTAAAAAAACAGGATTTTATAAAAGCTTTGATGGTGCCGACATCTATTTCGAGTCGAGAGGCATTGGTCAGCCGATGATATTTTGCTACGGTATCGGTTGCCTTTTCAATCACTGGTCGCCGCAGGTGAAACATTTTTCAAAAAGTCGTCAAGCTTGTATGCTGGATTACCGGGGACATCATAAAAGCCCCATTCCTGAAAACAAAGAAAGCTTAACGATTGAATCTTTAAGCCGAGATCTAATTACATTCTGTGAAAAAAATGATTTTAAGAGTGTCGACTTTGTTGGCCATTCCTTTGGCTGTCAAGTGATGTTGGGGGCTTACAAGTTGCGGCCGGAGTTATTTAAGACGATGAACTTTGTGAACGGTCTTTATCGCAATCCGTTTGCTCATCTTATCGAGGCCGACGAAGCAGTTGAACTTCTTAACCAAGCCAAAAAGATTTACAATCAGGCGCCGGGACTTATCTCCACGTTGTGGGAGAAAGGGGTAACCAATCCACTGCTGGTGCCGCTCAGTTCTTTGGCTGGTGGCTTTAATTTATCAAAAACGGCGATGAAGGATATCGAAATTTACGCTCGTGGTATGTCATCAATTGATCTACGGGTTTTTATAACGTTTTTCGAAGAGATGATAAGGTTTGATGCGGAAGAAACGTTAAGCAAAATTAAGGTTCCGACGCTGATAATTTGTGGTTCCAAAGATGCTTTAACCCCCATGGAAGAGCAAGAGAAGATGCATGAACTCATTGCCTCAAGCGAACTTTATCCAGTTCCTTATGGCTCCCACTGCACGCAGCTCGACTTTCCTGAAATGGTAAATTTGAAGATCCAGCATTTTATAGAACAGAAAAGACCACGACCAGTGGCTGCTAATAATTAAATATTTAAATTTTACAGTGTTTCCACTCGGATTTGTGACTTCTGTTTTTAACCAGAACGGCTAACTTCCTGCTGGTTTTATCGAAGCGAACAGAGAAGGCCTCACCATAGTTGGGAATAACACAATGGCGCTTCACTTTGCTTTGTCCTAATCGCGGCTCCAGGATTGTTATTAGATTGCGATTGTTAGGCTTTTCCCACTGGGCGGCCATGATTCTGCGGCCTCCGGTCAACATGATTGATTTTTTAGTTCCAGCGCGGAGCTCACCAAACAAATTGTCTGAGGAAGCGTTTTCAACTAGCTTCCAGCCGCGCGGCATTTTAAATTGAGTTTTGCCGATGCAACTGTCTCCACTTTTCGTTCTGCGCAGTAACCTTTGAAAATGAAGACTGTTTTTACTCTGATCATAACAAGAGGCCCAACGCTCAACTTTTGGGGCCGGGCGAATTCCGTTGAAAACCAATCCAAAGAGCACACACAGCAGTGCGATATTTAAAATGTTATGCAATTTGCTTAGAGGCATCATCTGTTTTCTATCTCCAAAGATTAGTGATTGTTTTTAACCCAGCGGCATTGATATTGAATTGATGTTTCATCCGAGCTGCGACTAAAAGTTAAAGTGATCGCATCGTCTTGAATTTCCATGATTCTACGAGTGTGAGATAAAACGGTTGCTCCGTTATTGCACTTGTGATGTTCGTCATACGTAAGAACTGTGGTTTGGCTTGAACGGGTGACGCGGTTCTGTGAATCATACCGACAAGACTCATTGAACTCGTCAGCATCGGAGAAGTTAACATTGGTCATATAGAAAATTTGGTCCCGATCGGCTGAGGGGCGTAAGACCAGTCGCGGTCCAGAGCGCGTCGCTTGGGTCACAAACAAACCTTCTTTGCAGTATTCCGAAATCTCGTCATTATTTTCGGCAACCAGCTGATAGCGTCCGGCTGAGAAATTTCTTAGCTGCGGCTGGGTTTCAGCGCCAACAGGGGCCACTAAGGTGAAAGTTAATATTGAAGCAAAAAGGTGAATTATAACAAGTCGCATCGGCTTACTACTCCTCTGATTACCGGGCCGAAATAGCGGCCTCGTGTGTCTTCCATCATTGCTGCGCAACAACGGGTTTGTTGTTCTACGGTCTGAATATTTACACAATTAGACCCTCGGTTGTTCTGTCTACGAACAGCCGGACTGGCTTCTATACTACAAAGTCCATAGGCGGCGTAAGGGTTTCCAGCGTTACCTTGTGCTTGAGGCAGATTGGGCCGGCACCCGGTCTCAGTGTGAAAAAGATCTAAATAACAGTTTACGGTTCGCGAGTTTATAGACTCTCCAAGTGCGGCTGCGACTCGACCTCGAATGTTTTCACATCTTGAGTTGGCGTGGGGGTTTCGCACGCGTTCGGTCACAGGAGCTGGCTCTGGCGCCGGATTGGTATCTAGGTCATCGGGGCGCATCTGAGGGCGCAACGATCGAGCCACCGCCAAAGGCGAAATGGGAGCCTCTTCAACAACGCCTCCAGAGGTTGTGGTTTCATCAAATCCATCGCCCGTGGTGGTTTCATCAAAAGCGTCCTCTTCTTCGGTCGCGTAGAAAAATGGAAATGAGTCCGTCGTGTAATCTGTGGGAGTCGCCTCTCCGTTGGCAACCGGTGGCGCATTGGTGGGCTCACCAATTCGGGGGACTGTTTCTTCGGGCTCCTCTTCAAGCACTTCAGCAGCCGCTCTCACGGTGTTGAAAGAAAGGGGGCGAAGAAAGTCGGCCATAGCGACATATCCTACAGAGTCGCGCCCGCTCACATCATAGCCCTCTTCTGAAGCCATGAGCACTTTGACAGGATAGTATACCCGTCCATTTATTTGTCTGGGACGTAAACGTTCGTCCTCTGCTGCCATCGAGTGCCAAACACGAAGAGTTTCGACCATTGAAATATTACCATCGCCATCGTAGACGAGGTTTTCTGCAATAGGATTCGGAAGTCGAATGACCGACCCTTGCGACAGAACTGTGTTTGTTCTTGTTGGATTGTCTCTATTACGAAGTTGAACATTCGCGTTATCCACCCGCAAAAGTGTGGGTGAAGTTACATCTTGTGCGAACACAAAAGGTGTCACAAAAATGATCATAACGAACAT
This sequence comes from Bdellovibrionales bacterium, assembly GCA_964230555.1. Classification (GTDB taxonomy): domain Bacteria; phylum Bdellovibrionota; class Bdellovibrionia; order Bdellovibrionales; family JAGQZY01; genus JAGQZY01. The sequence continues at coordinate 47,850 of CAXRIX010000165.1, read as the reverse complement.
CAGAAAGAGAAATAAATTTCTAAAATATATTGTTCGATTCATTTGTTTCCTTACCGTTTACATTCCACTCACTTACGAAACATCGCCAAAAATTATCGATACTACGATTGAGCCTTGCCCTGGACTTTAAAAGAGCAGCTGCTCCTTTCGTCTCATATGAATACAAAGGTTGTACCAGTTTGAAACAGGGATAAGAGTGGACTGACAGCAAGGAGAGCAAAAAATCCCAAGAAAATTATAGACTTGCCAATCAGCGCATCGACAGCTGTCAAAAATGTAGACAGTTTTTAGGGGCTCGAAAGGCGCCGACACCGACTGTCTGAGATAGGAAAAAAAATCACGACCTAGAACCGGAAAATCATTCATTCACGGGCTGAAAGCCGCTTTCCTAGCCTTTTACAAGAGCTGGACTGCGAATTTTCCAAGGCAAGAAATACAATAAAGTTTCCAGCGCAAGGATGCGCGAGAAAGGTTCGACATGGATGTTATAAAGCCACTAATCTTGGTTAGCCTCAGTCTATTTTTGATCAATTGTGATCAGCGTTCGGCAACCAATCCGAAAAGTTCATTTACAAAAACAGGAACTCCTGGATGTGACGATCAAAGTATTAAAGGAGAATATCTTGTGCATTGGAAAAACGGTGACATCACCGTTGAACATGCTGACAGCGACGAAACTTTTGTGGAGGGGTTTATCGAGGCTCACAAAGATGAAATTGTAACGTCTGAACCTCACTATCGTATTCAAGTTGAAGATAAGTTGGAGTTCAATCAAAGAGGTTGGGGCGGATATCCAAATTGGGGGGTGGATATCATCGGAGCTCAAGATGTTTGGGACCGAGCCAGTGCAACCAGTGATATCGTGGTGGCGGTGATTGATTCAGGGTTAGATATCAATCATCCCGAAATAAAAGATGCTGTTTATAAAAACACGAAGGAGTCTTTCAATGGCATTGATGACGATGGCAATGGGTTGGTCGATGATGTGAATGGTTACGATTTTGTTGCTGGGTCTGGCGAGATTCGCGATTACACCGGCCACGGCACACACGTTGCTGGAACGATTGCGGCTCAGCATGATGTCGGCCAGGTTTTGGGTGTCGCACCAAACGTAAAAGTTTTACCGCTGGCCTTTATCAGTCAAGGTGGGGGCGGCAGCGTGAATGCGGCGATCAATAGTATCCGTTATGCTGTTCAACAAAATGCCAAGGTCATTAACGCCAGCTGGGGCGGAGATGCCTGTTCAACACTTTTGGAAGCCACCATCCAAGACATTGCCAAACAGAATGTTCTATTTGTCACTGCCGCCGGAAATCGAGGCAACAATATTGATGTGTTTCCCGAATATCCTGCTGCCTTTGAAATTGATAATCTGGTGACGGTTGGAGCTTCGGCGCCTGGAGAGTCGTTTCCCTCGCAAGCCATTGCGCTTTTTTCCAACTACGGAGATCGAGTCGACTTGATGGCTCCTGGCGCTGCAATAACAAGCACCTACCCACCTGAGTTTGATCATGATGGAAATTTAGATGGGGTCGTGACCATAGACGGTACCAGTATGGCGACCCCTCATGTGGCTGGAGCCGCGGCTCTTCTTTGGAGCTTTAAACCTGGCGCGTCATACGCTGAAATCAAACAGGCTCTATTTAAAGGCGTTCAGCAAGGTCCCTTTCGGGTAAAGACTAGGGGTTCTCTGTATTTACCAGATGCTCTAAAGGTGCTCGAAGAATAAAGAATTACAAATTGATACGCTATATAAAAGACCAACTCCAGTTCTTGCTTTAACTATAGTGAATTCGCTATTGTGGCCCCCTTTATAAAGCGGGAGTGCAATTTTGCGTTACTATATAGACGAGCTCCATAAATATGTGGGTCAAACCGTTGAACTAAAGGGTTGGGTTTATAATACCCGTGGTTCTAAAAAAATTAAGTTTCTCATCTTGCGTGACGGTACCGGCTTTTGCCAGTGTGTTTACTTCAAGGGAGATTGTGACGAAACCGCTTTCGAAAACTTTTCGGAACTGACTCAAGAAACCTCTGTTAAGGTTACGGGTGTCGTAAAAGAAGAGCCTCGCAGTGTTGGCGGCTATGAAATAGCCGCTAAAAGTTTTGAGGTGATTTCTAAGGCCAACGATTATCCCATCACTCCCAAAGAGCATGGTGTCGATTTTTTAATGAACAACCGACATCTTTGGTTACGCTCAAAGCGCCAACACGCTGTTATGAGAGTTCGTTCTGAAATTATCAGTGCGATCCGATCTTTTTTCGATGATCGTGGGTTTGTGTGCACGGATTCTCCGATTTTCACCCCCAATGCTTGTGAGGGTACTTCAACACTGTTTTCAACAAACTACTTTGATGACAAAGCCTACCTTTCGCAAAGCGGGCAATTGTATATCGAGGCCACTGCGGCAGCGCTGGGAAAAGTCTACTGTTTTGGTCCCACTTTTCGAGCTGAAAAGTCAAAAACTAGGCGTCACCTGATTGAATTTTGGATGGTGGAACCTGAAGTGGCTTTCAATGACCTTTACGACAACATGGAGCTTGCTGAACAGTTTGTTGAATATATTGTGCAAAGAACTCTTCGCAACCGAAAAATGGAATTGGAAGTCTTGGAACGGGACCTCTCTAAGCTTGAAGTGATCAAAGGTTCGTTCCCGCGTCTGCATTACACCGAAGCGGTTGATCTGATTAAAAAAGAGAACCCCGACTTTGTCGATGGCGATGATTTTGGAGCTCCTGATGAAACCATCATTAGTTCAAAGTTTGAAAAGCCAGTGTTTGTTCACCATTTTCCGACGGCCATCAAAGCTTTCTACATGAAAGAAGAGCCTGAAGATAAAAAATATTGTTTGAGTTGTGATCTGCTAGCAACCGAAGGCTACGGAGAGATCATCGGTGGAGCACAACGAGAAGACAATCTTGAAATTTTAGAATCGAAAATTAAAGAACATGATTTAAATCTCGAAGATTTTTCTTGGTACAGAGATCTCAGAAAATATGGAAGTTTTCCCCATTCTGGTTTTGGTTTGGGAATTGAGAGAACAGTAGCTTGGATTTGCGGCTTGAATCATGTTCGTGAAACCATACCCTTCCCGCGATTGTATGGAAGGCTTCATCCTTAAAAGGGATCTTTTTATGGAAACCAATTCAGATAGAATGAATTTATTAGAAGTACGCAACCAAAAAGCCTTTGAGGGTGGTGGTGTCGAGCGAATTAAGAAACACAAGCAAGGAACTCGCTTGACGGCGCGTGAGCGGTTACAGACTTTGCTTGATCCTGGAAGTTTTGTGGAGTTCGATCGATTTGTAACTCATCGATGCCAAAACTTTAATATGGCCGACAAAAAAATTGATGGCGATGGGGTGATCACAGGCTTTGGCCGCGTCAATGGCAAGATTGTTTATGTGTACAGCCAAGACTTCACTGTTTTTGGCGGTAGCATGTCTCGCACCCAAGCCAATAAAATTTTAAAAGTTCAGGAAATGGCCATGAAAAATGGTGCTCCCATTATCGGACTCAATGACTCCGGTGGAGCAAGAATTCAAGAGGGTGTTGAAGCTCTTGGCGGATATGCGGATATTTTTCTAAATAACGTCATGGCTTCAGGTGTTGTTCCTCAAATCAGCGCCATCATGGGGCCAAGCGCCGGAGGCGCCGTTTACAGTCCGTCGATCACTGATTTTATTTTTATGGTTAAAGACACCAGTTATATGTTTGTGACCGGTCCCGATGTTATTAAAACGGTAACCCACGAAGAGGTAACAAAAGAAGAGCTTGGTGGCGCACAGACACACTCTCAGAAATCAGGTGTGGCCCACTTCGCAGCGGAAGATGATAAGCATTGTTTATTAATGATTCGAGAAATGCTTAATTTCTTGCCGAGCAACAACATGGACGATCCTCCTAAAATGGAGACCAAAGATGATCCTGACCGTCTTGTCGACGATTTAAAAGAGTTTATGCCTGATAGCAGTCGTAAGCCGTATGACATGAAGGAACTTATTAAAAAAGTTGTTGATGAAAGTTATTTCCTTGAAGTCCACCAAAGCTACGCTCCCAACATTATTGTTGGTTTCGCTCGCTTCAATGGACGAAGTGTTGGCGTCGTAGCCAACCAACCACAGGTCTTGGCGGGTTGTTTGAATATCGATGCCAGCAAAAAAGCCGCGCGCTTTATTCGCTTTTGTGATGCGTTCAATATACCGCTTATCAACTTTGTTGATGTTCCCGGGTTTCTCCCAGGAACTGATCAAGAATGGCAAGGGATCATCACTCATGGTGCGAAGCTGCTTTATGCCTATGCCGAAGCGACGGTTCCGAAAATCACTGTGATCACCCGCAAAGACTATGGCGGCGCTTACTGTGTGATGTCGTCAAAGCATTTGCGTGGTGACGTGAATCTTGCTTTTCCGTCGGCCGAGATTGCGGTGATGGGAGCAGAAGGTGCTGTGAATATCATTTTCAGAGAAGCGATTAAAAACGCCACTGATACAGAAAAAGAACGAACAAAACTAACCAAAGAGTACGAAGACAAATTCAATAATCCCTACGTGGCGGCAGAGCTTGGGTACATTGATGAAGTGATCGAGCCTCAGCTGACACGAAAGAGAATTTGTGAATCTCTTGAAATGTTGCAAAACAAGCGGGATTCAAACCCTCCCAAAAAACACGGGAACATTCCTCTTTAAGGAGACGCAAAATGTTTAAAAAAGTTTTGATTGCTAACCGTGGGGAAATCGCTGTTCGTGTGATCCGGGCCTGCCGAGATATGGGTATAAAAACCGTTGCCGTTTTTAGTGAGGCGGATCGTTACAGCCAACACGTTTTACTTGCTGATGAGGCATTTGAAATCGGGCCGCCGCCCAGCAACCAGTCCTATTTGGATGATGTTAAAATTTTGACTGTGGCTAAAAATGCCGAAGTCGATGCAATCCACCCAGGCTATGGTTTCATGAGTGAAAACTCTGATTTCGCGAAAAAAGTCGCGGAAGCTGGTATCGAATTTATTGGACCATCGCCACAAAATATTATTGATATGGGAGACAAGCTTTCGGCCATCTCGCTAATGAAAAAAGCGGGAGTACCGACGGTGCCAGGAAGTGATGGGCCTGTGGATACGGTTGAAGACGCCCATAAAATTGCAGATAAAATTGGCTATCCGGTTATGATCAAGGCCACGGCTGGTGGCGGTGGAAAAGGTATGCGAGTCGTTCACGACAAAAAAGACCTTGAAAGCTCTTACCGTGCTGCTCGTTCCGAGGGTCTTAACTATTTTAAAAATGACATCGTTTATATGGAGCGTTTTATCACCAGCCCAAAGCACATTGAGATTCAGGTCTTTGGAGATAAAAAAGGAAACGTTGTCCATTTGTACGAGCGTGAATGTTCAATTCAGCGCCGACACCAAAAAATAATTGAAGAAGCTCCAAGCCCCTCTGTTCCAGAGGAAGTCCGCCAGAAAATGGGAGACGTGGCAGTAAAGGCCGCTGAATCGATTGGTTATGTTGGGGCCGGAACATTTGAGTTCATTTTTGACAACAATACTAAAGAATTCTTTTTCATGGAAATGAACACTCGCTTGCAGGTGGAGCATCCGATCACCGAGGCGATTACCGGTGTCGATTTGGTTCGCGAACAAATCCGAGTGGCCGCGGGTAATGAGCTCTCTTGGAAACAGGATGAGATTAAAATTTCAGGGCATGCTATTGAATGTCGAATTTGCGCTGAAGACCCTCAAACTTTCATTCCTTCGCCGGGAAAAATTAAACGCTTTCGCCCGCCGGCCGGTCCACGAGTGCGTGTCGACACCTATGTGTTCTCGGGTTACGAAGTGCCCATCTATTATGATCCGATGGTCGCAAAGCTTATCACTTGGGGCAAATCTCGTGACGAAGCCATAGATAAAATGAACCGGGCTTTGATCGAATTTACAATGACTGGTGTGAAATCAAATATTGTTCTTCATAAATCTATTTTAAAGCATGCTAAATTCTTAAGTGGAGAATACACCACGCAGTTCTGTGAAAAAGATTTAAAAGTTGAAACTCCAGATCTGTTTAAATTTGTTGATGACCGTGTGTTTTTAATCTCCGCCGCTATTTCGGCCTATAAAGATAGAGAGAAAAATCCCGTGGAAAGAAAGTACGATGATATGACCCCCTGGAAACTATCGGGTCGTGATCGTGGATTGAGGTTGTAATGTTATTTGAAGCCGAACTGCGAAATAAAAAGTATCAGATTATTGTGGAGAAGACAGCATCCTCTTGGGAAGTTCAACTGAAGCCTGATGGCAAGGATGAAGTCGAAAAGTTCTCGATCCCTCATAAAAATTTTGAAGAAGCCGATGGCGTTATCAGTTTTTTATTTAAGAACAACTCCTATCTAGTAGACACAGTGGCCAACGGCACAGACTACGAAGTGTACACTCGCGGCTCTTTTGGTACCGTCAAAATTTTTAATGATGAGATGCTTTTGCACGAGAGCCTGAAGTCAGGGAAGGCCATGGGCGGAGAGTCCGGCCTTGCTTCTGGTATGCCGGGGAAAATCATCAAAGTCTTAGTGAAAGAGGGCGACAAAGTTGAAGACGGAACCCCTCTTTTAATTATGGAAGCCATGAAAATGGAAAACGAGATGAAAGCTTCCGGCGAGGCGACAGTTAAAAAAATATTGGTAAGTCCCGGAGACAATGTCGAAACCGGCGCCTCACTGATTCAATATGAATAAAACATTCGAAAGAGGAAAACTATGAAGTTTTTAGTTGGACTTGCCTTTGTGCTGGCAACATTGGGAGCTCAGGCGAGTTTTTCACCCATTGCCATGCCTAAAAATAACCCGTGGGCTTTTGGCGTGGGTTTTGGGACAGAAAGTAATTATGACAGCGTTTCTCTTTTAGAGATCAAGACACCCACTTTGTTTACCTTTTTCCAAGGGACGAATCATGTCTCATTGGTTTTAAGTTATGAAACCAAAGAGATCAGTTTTTTAGATCGCGATATCACTCCCATTCACTTGCTTGTGGAGCTAACAGGACCCCGATTCCAAGACATCGTTAGGTCTTATGTTCGCCTTGGCGGTGGTTCCGTGTTGATCGACGATGCTGTGATTTATCCGGCCTCCAATTTTTTTAATGTTCAATTTCAAGTGGGGGTGGATGTGATCACCGGCATGAGCGAAACAGGAGTCGGCTCCAGTTTTTTTCTTCAGGCCATGCTGAATTCTCCAGCCATTCGCAATCCCCCTTTGGGGTCGGCTGAAATATATGATGGGACCACCATGTTGGCTGGATTCCGAATGTATTTTTAAAATTGTTACCGAGTTTTCTGTTTCAAGCTAAAATGAGAGGCTCGGCCTAAAGAGATTTGATAAATTCGTTAAGAAAATCGCTGAATTTTTGCTCCACCGAGTTGGCCATTTCGGTGACCTCTTCGTGAGTGAGTTTAGTCGAATGGATTCCGGCCGCAGGATTGGTAATACAGCTCACAGCGCAGACTCTCAGCCCAAGGTGGTTGGCGGCGATACTTTCGGGAACAGTACTCATGCCCACGGCGTTGCCACCAATGATTTGTAAAAAGCGTACCTCGGCCGGTGTTTCATAGGTCGGGCCGCTGACTCCGCAATAAACACCTTTCCAGTGCCGAATGTTTTGTTTCTTCAATATTTCAGTCATCTGTTTAGAGAGCTCTTTATCGTAGGCCTCTGTCATATCGGGAAATCTTGGTCCCAGGTTTTTAATATTGGGTCCCATTAAGGGATTGTTGCCCATCAAATTGATATGGTCTTCGATCACCATAAAGTCACCGGATTTCATTTCCGGGTCCAAGCCGCCAGCAGAGTTTGTTAAAATCAAAGTTTCAGTTCCAAGCATAGCCATAGTGCGAATAGGGTAGGCGACTTGCTCCATGGTGTGGCCTTCATAGTAATGAACACGCCCTTGCATGACGAGCATGGGAACCCCATGCAGGTTTCCAAAGACCAAGCGGCCCGAATGACCCTCAACAGAGGGCGCTACGAAATTTGGTATTTCTCCGTAGGGAACTTCTTCCTCTACTTCGATGTGGTTAACGAAAGCGCCCAGTCCCGAACCAAGAACGATACCCACCCTTGGCTTCAGCTGACTGCGGCTTCGAATGTATTGTGTGGTCTCTTGCAATTTGTCTAATACATCCACAAAACTCTCCCCTGTCGTAGAGCCAAGATTATCCTTTAAGGCCGATCGCCTGTAAAGTTTAAAATCAACCGTATTTTCAATAGCTTAATGATATCGGTCGGGGGTTAGTTCAGCTCTCTGGCCACGAGTGGCTGCGGTTGCGGGGCTTGATCCGATACCTGGTAACATTGGGAAAGAAGATTTGTAGCGCCTTGCAGACCTTTTTGGTTGGAGTTTGCATAAATGCGAAAAAGGGGCTCGCCTGATTTTATGGAGTCACCGGTTTTTTTAAGGATTTCAATGCCGGTTGTTGGATCGATAGGATCAGTCACTAGCTTGCGTCCGGCGTTGAGCTCAATGCCAGCCACGCCAATTTTTTCTGAATTAAGATCACTGAGAAAACCATCCTGCTGGCTACAGATTTCATGGGTGGTCGGAGAGATTTTCAGCTGATCAATTGAGCCACCTTGGGCTTTGCAAATTTCTGCGAATTTGTCGTAGGCTTTTCCTGAGTGGAGAGCCTCTTCGGCTTGATTGCGAGCCTCATCTGAAGAAATTCCTTTGCCGATTGCGATCATTTCGGCAGACAACGACAAGCTAAGGTCCTCGGTATCAGAAAAATCAGTGGAGTCTCTTTCAAGAAATTTCTCTTGTTTCAAAATACTGAGGCACTCTCCCACTTCAAGCGCGTTTCCTACAAAGCGGCCAAGAGGTTGATTCATGTTTGTAAGCAGAGCTTTGGTTTCGATACCATGAGCTTTTCCAATGGCTATTAAGCCTTCGGCCAATTTTTGCGCCTGCTCAATTGTTTTCATAAAGGCGCCACTCCCGAACTTTACATCAAGAACCAGACCTTTAATGCCTTCGGCGATTTTCTTCGACATGATACTGGCACAGATCAAGGGTAAAGATTCGACCGTGCCAGTGACGTCGCGAAGGGCATAAATCTTTTTATCGGCGGGGCAGATGTTTTTTGTTTGTCCGATAAAGCAAAGTCCAAATTGATTCACATTTTTTTTAAACTCAGGTAACGAAAGGTTGACGTTAAAGCCGGGAATGGACTCCAGTTTGTCGAGGGTTCCACCAGTGTGGCCCAATCCGCGTCCTGACATCATCGGTACCGGCACGCCGCACGCGGCAACTATGGGCGCTAAGATCAGGCTGGTTTTGTCGCCGACGCCGCCGGTACTGTGTTTGTCGACAGGCCGACTGTTCTCAAAATGAATGCGTTCTCCAGATTCGAGCATAACTTGCGTGAGGTCAGTGGTTTCTTGATCGTTCATACCGTTTAGAAAAATCGCCATAAGCAGTGATGCCATTTGGTAGTCAGGAATTTGTTCACGGGTATAAGATGAAATGAAGAATTCAATTTCTTCGAAGTTTAAAACTGTTCCATTGCGTTTTTTCTTTATGACTTCAGTCGCAAGCATTGCCCATGTTTTACTTGTCAAAATGCAATTAAACAAGCCACAATGAACCTATGTTTAAAGTTATTGTCTGCCTTTTTATTTTCCTTCATAGCACCTCATCTTGGGCGCAGGACCAACAGCCAGACCCTAATCAGCCCAATGTGATTGAAAAATACGGACCGCGTCGCCAAATATCAACAATTGTCTATTGTGGATTGGCTGGAGCTGTTTTGGGGCTTTCAACTTTAAGTTTCTATGGACGACCCCAAGATAAGCTAACAAACATTCCCATCGGCTTTGGTATTGGAGTTGTCGTGGGAACCGTTTACATGACTTATCAAGCAGCGGCGAACCCCAATGAATTTTATCGCGAAACCCACTTGGATTATCAGCCTCAATTTATTCAACAAGAAGAGCCGATTGATTTAGCCGCCGACCTCTACTTTCAACGGCCGCAAGCGCAATTGAGTTATGGATGGAATTTTTAAATTAATTGAAAGCGTCCCCTTGGTAAAAAGGGGAAGGCCTTTAAACTCTAAGTAAATTAAAAAATATTAGCTGCTTTTTCTAAACTTTGGCATTTGGAAGCTGGACTTTGTCGATCCGCTGCCTTCTTCCGATGGCTCTTCGTTAGTCGCAAAGGTTTTCTTTCTTACATAAGGAGCCGCTTCTTTTTTATCGATAGTTCCTAAAGATAAAAGTCGCTCGACCGCCGTTTCCATTGTTTGCATACCGATGTTGGTTGCAGTTTGCATTGTTGATTTAATTTGAAAAGTCTTTCCTTCGCGAATTAAGTTTTGAATGGCAGTGTTGTTAATCATGATTTCATGAGCGGCAACACGACCTTGGCCCCCGGCCTTTTTCAAAAGAGTTTGCGAGATCACACATTTTAAACTCTCGGACAACATGACGCGAATTTGCGACTGACTTTCTTCAGGGAAAGAGTCAATAATACGATCCACCGTCTTCGGCGCACTCATGGTGTGAAGAGTACCGAAAACCAAGTGTCCGGTTTCCGCCGCTGTCATGGCCAGTCCAATGGTTTCTAAGTCTCGCATCTCACCGACAAGAATAATATCGGGATCTTCACGGAGGGCGGCTTTCAGGGCATTTTTAAAAGACATTGTATGGTTTCCAACCTCACGTTGGTTGACGATACTTTTTTTATTTTGGTGCACAAACTCGATAGGGTCTTCAATGGTTAAGATGTGTCCGTGATCGGTATCGTTTAGATAATCGATCATGGCAGCTAGGGTGGTCGATTTACCGGACCCGGTTGGGCCCGTCACAAGAACCATCCCCTTTTTCTCTTGAAGGATTGTCTTGAAAACAGGAGGACAGTTCAAATCTTTCATCGATAGGACCTTAGATGGAATGTGACGAAACACACTTCCGATTCCAAGTCTTTGCATAAAAATATTACAACGAAAGCGACCAGAGCCTTCCACGGCATAGGAGCAATCCAGCTCTAAGTTTTCTTCAAAACGTTTAATTTGTTCCTCAGTTAAAATTTCATAAATAAGGGCTCGAACTTCAGCGTCGTTAAGAGCTCTGTAGTTCAGCGGTTGGATGTCCCCATGCACGCGAAGTGATGGAGTGGATCCTGAAGTTAAATGTAAATCGGAAGCTCCGTGCTTCACCATTACTCGAAACAAATCATCAAGCTTTGCCATGAATCTTCTCCGTTGGTGGATTCAAGTATTCCCAAATAGGGTTTCTTCAGTTTAACAATCGGTGTATTGTCTGCTAAAGTTTAATTTCTTTAAGACCGGTCTAAGTGAGATAAAATGCAAGGAAATCAAATACTTATCAATGTTAATGCCTTCGAAACTCGGGTGGCGCACTTAGAAAAAGGCATTTTGGTTGATTTTAAGATCGAACGTAAGCTGTCTCCGACCTTAGTCGGTACCATCCACAAAGGGAAAGTCATTCGGGTTTTACCTGGAATGCAGGCTGCGTTTGTCGACATTGGCCTGGAAAGAGCCGCCTTCTTGTATGTCGGCGACGTTCGAGATGAAAACGATTCCATAAATAAGCGGGTTGAGGCCGCTGAACATAGTGAAGATGAGCAGCTTCCAGAAATTTCCGAAGAAGCCGAGAACAAGCCAAAAATTCAGGAGCTCTTAAGGCAGGGGCAGTCGATTCTGGTGCAGGTTGCAAAAGACCCCGTGGGTACAAAAGGCGCACGGGTCACCACCCACATTTCATTGGCCGGACGAAAAATTGTCTACCTTCCCACGCTTTTACACGTCGGGATCTCTAGAAAAATTGAAAACGAAGAAGAGCGAGAAAGATTAAAAAAGAGAATTGAAACCACCAAAATCGAAGGTGGGATAATCGTTCGGACAGCGGGCGAGGGGATGGACGAAGAGGAGCTGGAAAAAGACATCGGCTACCTCACAAAAATTTGGCAAGAGATTCAAAAGTCCTCAGCCGAAGAAAAAGGTATTGGCTTGATCTATTCGGAAGTGGATTTCGAATTGCGTATTTTACGTGACCTTCTGAGCGATCAAATCGAAGAGGTTTGGATTGATAACGAAGAGTCTTTTGAAAAAGCCAAAGAGTTTATCTCACAATACATGCCTCAGTTTGGAAGTGTTCTCAGAGAATACACAGGAAGTGAACCCCTTTTTGATAAACAAGGGGTTTCTCTTGATGTTGCAAAAGCCATTGATCGAAAAGTCTGGTTACGCTCTGGTGGCTACCTTGTCATCGATGAAACCGAAGCCTTAGTTGTTATTGATGTGAACACCGGCAAATATGTTGGGAAAAAGGATTTGGAAGAAACCATCTTTAAGACCAATATGGAGGCGGTGAAGGAAATCGCCCATCAGATTCGAGTTCGAGATTGTGGTGGGATTATTGTGGTTGATTTCATTGATATGACGGTTGATGAGCATCGAACAAAAATCTTAGAGGCTCTCACACACGAAGTGAAATCGGACAGCGTTCGAGTCTCAGTGATATCGATGACGGGCCTAGGGTTGGTGGAGCTGACCCGAAAACGTTTGCGCCCAAGCCTTTTGCGCTCTTTAACAGAGCCTTGTTTTTATTGTGAGGGTCTGGGGCGCTTGAAGCGCCGGGAAACATTGATTTCTGACATCTTTCGCGATTTGGATCGCCAAATTCAAAAAAACAAAAAGGTGGGAACCTGGATCGTTCGCTGCCACAGTGACCTGGTGACTTGGGTTTATAGCGAAGAAAGCGAATTGATCAGCCAAATTGAAGGAGACTTGGGAGTCTCTATTATCTTTAAAGCCGATCCCAAGCTGCATTGGGAGGAATTTGCCTTTGATGTGGCCTCGTCGCAGGGTGGGGCGAACAGCTAACCCCCTAAAAAGACTAGAATCTTGTCGTCCATGACGGAGCGCCAAAAGGGCCTTAAAATCTTTGTAATAAGGCGCTGAAATCATTGACAAAACTTACGCGCCATGACACCTTCTCGATCTTTACTGCGATGGAGGAATCAATGTACGCCGTAATCCGCACAGGTGGGAAACAATACAAAGTCAAAGCTGGCGATATGATCAAAGTGGATTTACTAGAAAAGTCCAAGGGCGACGAATTTGATATGGATCAAGTCCTTTTCGTATCTGGAAAAACATCTCATGTTGGTGAGCCGACAGTGGCTCAAGCAAAAGTGACCGTTGTTGTTGCCAAGCAAGATAAGTCGAAAAAAATCTTGGTTTTCAAAAAGAAAAGACGCAAAGGCTACCGTAAGGTTCAAGGTCATCGTCAGGACTACACCCAGCTTTTTGTTAAAGCGATTACATCTCCGGATGGTGAGTCTGATTCTGCTGAAATGAAAGTGGCTGAAAAGAAAGAAGCCAAGCCAGCAGCCGACAAAAAGACGGCAAAAAAGACAGCCTCTAAAAAGAAGGCGACTAAGAAAAAAGCCACCAAGAAGAAAACCACGAAAAAGAAATCGGCTTCTAAAAAGAAAGCCACCAAGAAAAAGACAACAAAGAAAAAAGCTTAATTAATAATTTGTTAGTGGCTCGAAGGGACTGAGCCTTTTAAAAAGAAATTTAAGGGAGATTGTTATGGCATCGAAGAAGGCCGCAGGTAGTACGAAAAACGGAAGAGATAGTCAGAGTAAGAGACTTGGAGTGAAGCGTTTCGGTGGTCAGAATGTGAAAGCCGGATCGATCCTTGTTCGCCAACGTGGTACGAAATACTTTGTTGGAAACAATGTTGGAATGGGCCGCGACCATACAATTTTTGCGAAAATTGACGGTCAGGTAAAATTTGAGCGAGTGGATAAAAAGAAATTAAAAATTTCTGTTTATCCAAATGAGGCCGTTAGCGCTTAAAGCGGGATGCGGGATCATTTTCAGATCCGTCCATTTCAAATTATGCAAAAGCTCTTCTTTAGGAAGGGCTTTTTTATTGTGAAGGAAGTCTAAAGCAAAATGCGATTTATTGATGAGGTCAAAATTCATTTAAGCTCTGGAAAAGGCGGGCCGGGATGTGCCAGTTTTGCCAGTGACCCGATCAATCCCCGCGGCGGTCCTGATGGAGGAGACGGTGGTCGCGGTGGAGACGTCATTATTAAAGTGAACCCTCACTTGAATTCATTGATGCACCTTCAGGGCAAAAGGCAGCTTTCGGCAAAAAATGGTTTGCCAGGAAGCTCGCAAAACAAATCGGGCGCCCAGGGGGCCGACCTTGTCATCGAAGTGCCACCGGGCACAGTTATCAGTGAGATTGAAGGGCAGCGTTTGGTCGACATATCAGAAGGTGAGCATGTGTTGTTGAAAGGCGGCCGTGGAGGCAAAGGGAACACGCACTATAAAACCAGTGTTAATCAAGCTCCGACTCGGTTTCAACCAGGAGAAGAAGGACAAGAGCTTGATACTGTTGTCCAGCTTAAGTTGATCGCCGATGTTGGAGTGATCGGATTTCCCAACGCTGGAAAGTCGACCTTGGTTTCTATTTTAACAGCTGCAAAACCCAAAATTGCTGACTATCCTTTTACAACATTGAAACCGCAGCTGGGCGTGGTTAAGTTTTCAGACACAGCCACATTTACGATCGCTGATATTCCGGGTTTAATAGAAGGAGCTTCTGAAGGTGTGGGGTTGGGAATTCAATTTCTAAAGCACATTGAAAGAACGAAAGTCTTTGTTCATATGTTGGACGCATCGGAATACTCTCAAAGAGACCTTTGGGATGATTATCAAAAAATTAATAACGAGCTTAACAACTACGACGCGACCTTGTCTGATCTTGAAGATTATATTCCGTTGGGTGAGCGGCCGCAAATTGTCGTGTTCAATAAGATTGATGCGGCTAACGAAGAGCGAGTCGGTGAGTTTGAGTCTCAATTTTTAAAAAATAATATCAATGTAATAAAAATGTCGACGGTTGCGAATATCAACAAAGACGTCCTTTTGAAGGAGCTCAGTCGTCATGTTTTCAGGAAGGGTACTGATGAATAAAATTGCTTTGTTTGGTGGAACATTTGATCCCATTCACCTCGGACACATCGCTTGTGTGCAACATCTTGTCGACAAGATGGATTTTTCAAAAGTTGTTTTGATTCCAACCGGGCAGAACCCTTTAAAAGTGGACCGAGTGCCAGCCTCGAAAGAGGATCGTTTGAAAATGTTAGAACTGGCGGTTCGCGACTATCGAGAAGAAATCACGGTTGATGAGTATGAGATGATGCAAAACTCACCGTCTTATAGTTTTGAGACGTTAAAAAGATACCAGGATACATACAAATCGGACCAACTTTATTTGGTGATGGGTCTTGATACCTTTGCAGAGTTTGATCAGTGGAAAAACTTTGAGGACATTATCACGATGACCAACCTTCTTGTTGTTAGTCGGCCTCCTTATCGGCGTCCTTACGGAGTGGAAGACTTGCCAGAGGGGCTGCGAAAGCATGTTCAATCTTATGATCGTGGTTTCGCCCTTCTTGACTCTGGAAGGACGATCGAATTTGTTACCATCAAAACCGAAGATATCTCCTCAACACAGGTTCGAAAAAAATTAAAAGCCGGTAAAAGCTTAGACAGTCTCATTGATATGGATGTTGAAAAGTACATCATTGAAAACGAGGTTTACCCAAGGCTTTCGCCAGGCAAAATTGACTACCAAGAGCTCTGCCAATTTGTAGGCGCTATTTTAAAAGAAAGAGCTATGAACAGTGTTGGTTACGACCTCCGTGACCTGGACAAGCTTTATGATTTTACCTTAGTGGCGTCAGCCACAAGTACCAAGCAGGCCCTGGCGCTATCCAATCGTATCAAAGAGGCGGTAAAAGAGGAGTATGGAATTTCTCCTTTTGGAATGGAGGGTCGCGAGGACGGACGATGGGTGATCCTGGATTATGGAGCTTTAATTGTGCATGTGTTTTACGATTACGTTCGCCAGGAATATCATCTTGAAGGCCTTTGGAAAGAAGGCAAACGAATCGATTTCTAATGGAAATCGAATTTCGGACAGCGGGTTTGGGTCGCAACAGTTGGGCCCAGGGCTTGGTAGAGAAATACACCACGAAGATTCAGCCCTTTGAAAAAGTGTCTTTTAAAAACATAAAAGATGAAAAAAAGTGGCTACAAAATATTGAGCCTGCTGATCGGCTTTGGATCTGTGATGAAAAAGGCGCGTCTCTTTCGTCAAAGTCTTTTGCTAAAGAAATCTCCACTTTAAGAGACGGCGGAGTTAAAAAGCTAATTTTTGCGGTGGGTGGTCCCTTTGGACTTCCGGATTCTGTTAAAGAGCGAGCCAATCGTGTGATTTTGTTATCGCCTTTTGTAGTGAATCAAGAGGTGGCTTTGACAGTCATCTTGGAACAGGTTTTTAGAGCCTACACGATTTTAAATAATCACCCCTATCATAACGAATAATCCAGTTTACGAATTGTTGGAACTCACAAAGCATTCAAAGCCTTTACCAGGATGGTCAGATTTTTGCGCAGGTTGAGTGGGGCATGCAAGAGTGGTTCGATTATATTCGTCATTGTCCTCGCTGTGGAAAGGGTTGGGGAAAGTTTCATTGGCTGTGTCCAGATTGCGAAGTTTGGCTTTATCGCCGTTTGAAAATAAAAGCGCGTGTGATCAGTTCAGCCATCACCCATTTTTATCTGTTCGATTGGCATGCTGATGACACTTTAAAGCCCGTGGTTCACAGTCTTAAGGGGGGCGGACATCCTCGAGCGGTGAAAGAGTTGGTGTATTTCTGCTGCCCCTCCTCTGGTGGCGCTCCCATCTACTATCCACAAGGTCAAAAAAAGGACCATGCTTGGAACATAGCCAAGGCTTTTTCTGAAATCGACGGAGGCGAACCTGTGGGGCTTGAGATATTGAGCCAAAGGAAGCAGTCCCTTTTGGCGCGGAGGGCTCGCCAGGCGCGCCGTTTTCGACCCCTAAAAAAGCGGTCGCGAACGGCTTTTTTTGTGGATGACATCGTGACCACAGGGGCCACTTTTCAGGCGGCCTATCGGGCTCTCGGTCAGCCGGGAAAAATGACCGTCTGGAGCCTATTCTACCGGAATCCCTTGTGAACTCAGGCGCCCTTTGCTATGGTGCATTATGACCAAAAGCAGACTAATTTTAGCTCTTTTAAGCGTTCTCATAATGATACCTTTCGGGCATGGCAAGGATAAGACCATTGTGCGTTCGATTTCCAAAAAAGACATGCTGTTGTTACGAAAGGTCGATCAAAAATATCAAAAAAGTCATGGTATTCATCTGACACTGAACAAAGAAATCACCTTGGGAATGTTGGGAAGTAAGAAGCAATCAGAGGGAGAAATTTGGTTGAACCAAGGGCAGATGCGACTTGAAATGAACAAACCCGAAAAATCGAAGATTATCGCTGACAAGCAGTATCTTTGGATCGAAAGTACACCTCCTGATGATTTTGAGGGCTCAAAAGTACAGGTGTTAAGAGCGTCATTAAAGTCAAAGCAAGCGCGATCGCAAGGATTGATTCAACTGCTAACCCAGGGTGGAGTGTTAAAATATTTTCGCGTTTCGGGTATTCAAAAGAAGCCTGGAGAAACCACTTTCTATTTACAGCCGGATAAACCGTCTGTGGAGTTTAAAAGAGCGCAAATTGTGGTTTCAAATCAGGATCTGGTGATCAAAGAGCTCAAATACTGGGATCAGCTGGATAACGAAACCACTTATAATTTTAAGAAATCGGAATTTAATCAGAAGATTGATAAGGCCAAGTTCGCCTACAAACCTCCAAAAGACGCAGAGTTGATCGTTTATTAATTATGAAACAGCAAGAAACAAAAAAACTGCATATGATAAGTCTGGGCTGCCCGAAGAATAAGGTTGATGCCGAAATGATGCTTGGACAGATGATGAAAAACGGCTACGAAATGAGTGATGACCCAGAGCAGGCCGACACCATAATTGTGAATACCTGTAGCTTTATCGACGAGGCCCAACAAGAGTCGGTACAAAAGATTCTAGAGACGGCGGACCTTAAGGAGTCTGGCAAGTTAAAAAAATTAGTGGTTTCTGGTTGCTTGGTCCAGCGCTACAAAAGTGATTTGGTGGACGAGCTTCCTGAAGTGGATGCGTTTGTTGGATCCGGAGAGTTTCAAAACATCCATAAAATTCTTAATGAAGATTCGGGTAAAAAAGACTTTTTTCATCTGCCTACTTTTTTGCAACAGGACGATACGCCGCGAGTGAACTCGGAACCCTTTTACCGAGCCTACTTAAAAATTTCAGAGGGCTGTTTAAAGCGTTGCTCGTTTTGTGCCATACCTAAAATTAGAGGCAATCTGCAATCCCGCACGATTCCTTCGATAGTCAACGAAGCCAAGCTCTTGGTGGCCGGGGGTGTGCGTGAGGTGAATATTATTTCTCACGATTTCACTGATTTTGGTTGGGACTTAAGAAGAAAAGACAAAAAAGCGACAGAATCTCCTTATGAACTTTTAAAGGCACTTTCGGACGTCGAAGGTTTGGATTGGATCCGGGTTCTTTATTTGTATCCCGATGGGATCACCGATGACTTGCTAGGCCTCATTGCCGAAAGAGACAATCTCGTTCCTTATTTTGATATGCCTTTGCAGCACATTAACGATCATATGTTAAAGGTGATGAATCGCCAGATGACCGGTGATGAAATAAAAAGTGTGCTAAAAAATATTAAAGAAAAAGTTCCTGGGGCCGTTATTCGCACCCAATTCATTGTCGGTTTTCCCGGCGAGACAGAAGAAATGTTTCAGGAGCTTTTGGATTTTATTGAAGATCAAGAATTCGATCGTGTGGGATGTTTTACATATTCTCCTCAAAAGGGAACTTCGGGTTTTCGTTTAGAACAAAATGTTGACGAGGACACAAAACAAGATCGCTTTGATCGTTTGATGCGTTTGCAGATGGATATCAGCCGAAACAAGCATCAAGCTTACGTTGGTCAAAAAATACAAGTCGTTGTTGATGGTCCCAGTGAAGAAACCGACCTGCTTTTACAAGGTCGAATGGCGACACAGGCACCTGAAATCGATGGAGTGGTATTGATCAACGAAGGTGAAGCTCGGTTGGGCGATAAAGTTTGGGTCGAAGTCACCGAAAGTCACGACTACGATCTGATCGGACGAATCGTTTCCTAAATTCTTTGTTTTATATTGATTAAGATTTCTGATAATCCCATATTGACAATGAACGTTATACTCTCTCATAATGAAAATAAGAGGGGGATAGTCACCGTGGTCAACAGCATGCTGCTATTATTTATTTCATCGGCTTTATTGTTTTTCCTAGTAAACGTCATTGTTTGACGCGTAAGGGCAAAAGCTCATTTCACATTCTTAAATTTTTTTAAAAGAGTCCTTGTCTTTTCTCCACAATTTTATTTAAACTCCGCCCATTGCTTAAGAAGCCAGAATTGGTTGCTTAAAAAATGGGGGAGATAATATGAAACAATGTCTTGTTGTGGCTTTGTGCCTGACTTTTTCGATTAATATTTTTGCAAATTCTAAAGCTGATGAGGCCGCTGCTGCTTATGCGCAACGAGACTTCAATGAAGCCGGTGTTAAAAACGCTCAAAATGCCGTTTCACTTTATGAAGAGGCTATTGCCGCCGAGGCGGATTCTTTAGCAAAACTGACCTTAAAACTCGATTTGGCAACGGCCCACTACTTCTTGGGTACGGCCATGGAAAATAAAGATGAGCGCAAAGCTCAGCATCAAAGTGCTATGGACGTGGCTGATCAAATTATGGAAGAGATGGGGGTTCAACCCGACCAAGCTCCAGAATTGACGCAAGCTCAAGTCACTGCCCTTCTTAATAAAATGACTGATGAAGAAGAGTTGATACTTTCAGATGCCATGTATTCAAAGGGCATCAACTTGGCTCAGTGGGGTAACCTTAATGGAATTGCTTCGTCCATTGGCAAGCTTCCCATTGTTCTTGGTTTAATGGAGCGTATTGAGATGCTTGGTTATGAAAGCATTCACGAATACGGACCTTACCGCACCATTGGACGAATCAATTTTAAGCTTCCTAAGCTTTTGGGTGGTGACCTTGATAAGTCAGAGCAGTATTTAAAGGATGCCTACCGAAAAACTTTGGTTAAAGGACAGCGCTACAGTGTGAATGGTTATAATAACATTTACCTAGCAGAGACCCTTTACAAGCGCGGCAAAGAGACAAAAGCTATCGAGTTACTTGATTACTTTTTGGCAGCCGATCCGACAACACTGAAAGAAAACAGTGAGCCCGAAAATCTTGAGGCCCTGCGAGTGGCGCAAGAGCTTGCCGACGACTGGAAATAATTCCAATGCGTCTTCTAATTTTAATAATCTTGTTGGCCAGTCCTTCCGTTGGTTGGGCTGGGGGCCTTGGAGCACCATTTTCAATCAATACCACGCAAGTGCTGCCCAAAGGTGTTCGAAGCTTCCGAGTCGGAGGCATCACAACGACTGTTGATGGCTGGTATAACAATGCTGGAATCAGCTCGGGTGTGGCTGAGCCCTTTAACCAGCAGTTGTCTTATGGGCGTCTTCTTAAATCAGAAAGTGATGTTAACCTTAAACTGAATGTTGAGTCACAACTAAGAAACCGTGGTGTTTCTCTGGACGAAATCGCCGGCCGCTCCTATGCCGACATTAACACGCGTGTGCAGGTGACCTTGCCGGCGATGGCTTATGGATTGACCGATCGCTGGACAGTGGGTTTCGCAGTACCAATTGTTTACACAAATCAAGATATTGCCACAGGCTTTGTGGGCACCAACCAATTACAAGAGTTGGTAACCGACTTTTCTGGAAAAAGCCGCAAACAGACGCAATTGATTCAAAGTAAATTGAATGATGTCATCGCCACCGAGCTTGCCAATAAAGGTTACAAGCCTCTGCGGGACGAAGAGCGCACGCAGGTGGGTGATCTTGTGATGGTCGCTAAATACTTAGCGGCTAGTGAGCTTAATTACTCTTGGGCTATTACCAACACTCTAACTTTGCCGACGGCCCATGTTCGAGACACCAACCGGTTGGCCGACCCGACTCCTGGAGATGGACAGGCGGATTTTGGGATCGCCAGTATTTTTGAAGTACCAGTGACTTCGAAATTGCGCTTGATCAACCAAACCGGCTACACCATTCAATTTTCCGATGTCCGAGAAACTCGAATTCCCATTTCTGAAGAAGAGAGAATTTCAAAGGATATTGATTACGGAGCCAATCGAGACCTTGGAGATATGGTCTCAACCAGCTTTGCGGCCCTTTATTCTCCCGTTGATCTGATCAGTTTCGGAGCCTCTTACACTTTAGGTTACAAAGAAAGAGACAAGTGGACAGGTGTGAATGCCAGCGCCGATCGTTATCGCGCCCTCGGTGTTGAAACGGAACAGTACATGCAAGCCTTGTACGGGCAGGTCAGCCTGTCGACAGTGGGTGCGTACAAGCGTAAGACATTTTTTCTTCCGATGATGGCAACAATGGGTGTTGGGCAAGTGGTTGATGGCCGAAACGTACGAAATGATCCTTTGTGGTCGCTCAATATGAGCTTGTTTTTTTAAAAGAGGAAGCGGCATGAATTTATTGATGAAGATTGTGATGGCGGGTTGCTCTGGGTTTTTGATTCTTGCTTGTAGCATGGATGTTAAAAAGGCCTATGCGCCGACAGCGCCACCGAAAGTCGAAAAAAGTAATTTTGCGGCGGCTCAGATTGAGGGAAGTTTTGAAGCCGGTACAACTTTGATGTTCTTGTGGCCTGAAAAGATTTGGAATGAAGAGGCTCAGGCCCTAGTCCCTATGACTTTTTCCCAGCAGGCGGAATCACGGAAAAACATTGTACGTTACAGTGAAGAAAAAGATATTTTTGAAGCTAAGTACATTGAGGCGGCTCAGGCTCTTGAAATCAAGTACACCAAAATCAAATCGGACCTTGTCGAAGCTTACCGGGACCTCAAGTGCTATTCCTATTGTGATCCCGACGATTTTTTCTGCGAGCCAGACAATCCCGACATCTTGTTTCAAGACACTTGGAAACCCACAGAGGACCCTGAGGAACTTGAAATTATCGCCCAATGCCAAGCCAACGAAAAAACTCGCGAAAACATTGAAGAGGAAAAAGATTTAGAGGCTCAGGAAAAGGTTGTTCCTCTGCGAGAAAAAGCCGGTGAGGCGGCTCAAAACTTGTTAAATGCCGTTGGAGACCGAAACTTCTTTAACAATCTTGCAAGTTTTCAGCTGAAGTATGGAAAGTTGAAAAGTTGCTATGTTGATAACAGTGGTGAATGCCTCAATATCAATGAAGGTGAAAAAGGTCTTTTGATTCGTGTGACTTTTAGTGGTGGTGGCTTTTCAAATGCCATGGGTGATGACTCCCTTGGTGATGTAACCAACATTCAATTTGATACTGAGAACGGATTTTTAACTTTTTCAATTCCGGCCTTGGATTTTGAAAAGAACAACGAGCAGTACGGAGAAATTCATTTCGACTTGGAGCTGAATCCGAAGGGGGATCAGCTGGCTGTGGTTGGGGATATTCGTCTTGAAAATTATGAATCAGGAAGCACCCGAATTGGACGCTTCAGTTCCAGCGGGCAGCTGCTGCCGATGGGCGCCCAATAGGTTGCAGTCTGTGTCGGGGCTTTTGCAATAAAAAGCCCTTGCTACATAGAGAAGGTGTATATATCCGAGTAATTTCGGCCCATTTCGTCAGAGTCCATGCCGTAGCCAACAACGTAGCGATCATCAATTGTTAAGCCGACATAATCGGGTTTTAACGGAATTTCCCGTCGCGCCGGTTTATCAAGGAGTGTGACCACACGCAAAGTGGCTGGGCGGTTGGCACTCAGTCTTTTTAGAAGAAAATCAAGAGTTCGTCCGGCATCGATAATTTCTTCAACGATCAGGACATGCTTGCCCGTGATATTGGTTTCGATATCTTTTTTTATTTCTACGGCCTCGCCACTTTTCATGGATTTTAGGTAAACGTAGTCCATGATCAAGTTAGGGAAGTTCATCTGTCGAGTTAAATCAGCCATGAACATAAAAGACCCTTTAAGTGGGGCGACAAGGACGAGCTCTTTCCCATGGTAATCAATCTCTAATTCTTTGGCCAAGCGTTGCACAGCTTCGTTAACTTCATCCTTGGTAATAAAATGAGTCATGTTGTCTTTTAGTTGAGCCATAAAAAATCCTTTAAGGGCTAATATAAATTTCACTTTGCGAGTGACGAAGATGACTTTTAGCTTCTTCGTTGCCAGGGTCCTGAGAAAGAACTTTCTCCCAGTACTCTTCGGCGTCGCGAATATTATCCAATTGATAGTGAATTTGAGCGATTTTTAACAGTAAGTCGACGTTGTAGCTGTACTTCTCTTCTAAGGTCACAGCTTCTTTCAAAGCGCGTGACAAGAGCTTCATATTGATTAGGCAGTCAACAGCTTTGATCTTAAAGTTAATATGATTTTTCGAAAAATCGGCAGCGCGATTGTAATTTTCAAGAGCCTCTTCGTATCGTTTATACAGGAAGTAAAGATCAGCCAGCTCTTCATGTTTGTTGGCCAACTTTTCATTTACGTAAGGTTCAGAGCCGCTGGCATCTTTTTGTTTCATTAGAGCGTAGGCTTCTTCGAACACGCGTTTGCCGTCGCGGTAGCGTCCTAAGTCGTTAAGAATGATAGAAAGTCCAATGCTGGCATCGGTAAAATTAGAATCGATGCTGAGGGCTTTTTTAAAAGAGGCCATAGCCTTTTTAAGTTGTCCTTTTTCGAAATAAAGGGTTCCAGCCATGTAGTGAACTTCAGGGTTGCGGTCATCAATAATCAGTAACTGTTCGATCATTGGTTCGACAATCTTATAGTGCCCTTCGTTGAAGTACTCTTTGGCGGCGTGAAATAATTCTTCAGGATCTTGTCGGCCCATTAAAATATTCCCTTCGCTCGTTTGGCCTCTCGGCTTTCAGGATACTTATCGATCAGGGTTCGAAAAAGGTCGTTTCGAACAGAATCGTCGCCAAAATTTTCAGCAGCAAGGGCTGCGCGATAATGGGCGTGGGGCTGCTTTTCGTGATCGGGAAACTCACGTATGTATTTCTGATAACGGACAAGGGCATGTTGCCACTCTTCAGTGCGATAGTAAAAATCAGCAATATAAAGTTCTTTGGCGGCCAACATTTGGATGGTCTCTTGTCTCTTCTCTTTGGCTTTTCCTACCCATTTTGATTGAGGAAAATCACGCATTAAAACATTGAACTCTTGAATAGCCCCTGGAGCTATCGACAGGTCGCGATCAATCGTCGAAGGCAGTTGCATAAAAATACTTTCGCCAATTTTGTAGGTAACGTAATCGATTTTAGGATGTTTGGGGTGAAGTTCCTTAAATAGCTGGAAGGCCCCTTGGGCCTCGGCAAAAGATTCTTTTTTAAAGTGGACCTCTGCGATTTGTAGCTCGGCCGAGACGGCGTAACGACTATACGGAAATCGATTCTTAACATCCCGATACTGGAGAAGAGCTTCCTCGTAGCGTTCGTCATCTTCAAGCTGTTTTGCTAGCCCGTAGGCTCCTGCCGCTTTGGAGGTGTCGTGCTGGTCATAAGAGACACAGTTTGTAAGGAAAAAGGCTAGTAAAATAAGGTATTTAGTCTTCATACTGCGTCACAGTTTATGGTTTGGGAGAGGCCTTGTCAATTGGGAATAAACAAGTGGTTTCGACGGCTTAAGGAAGCCGACGTCGGCTCGCAAAAGTCTGGTGATAGAAGGTGCTTAACAAGAGTTTGAAGAGACTGGCCACTGGAATCGAAATAATCATCCCAAGAACACCAAGCAACTGAGCACCCATAATAATAACCAGGACCACAGTCACCGGGTGGAGGTCGACAATTTTGGCGACGACAATGGGAATGATAAAGATGGCATCTAAAGCATGAGCAACAAGATAGACGATCGAGACAGCTAAGATATTGATGCTTAAGGAGTCAAAAAGAATGTCAGAGTTAACGAAGACGATAATGAAGGCTGGAATGGCGCCGAATACCGGCCCGATATAGGGAATCAAGTTTGTGAGTGCCGCAAAGAGGGCGAGCAAAGCAGCATAGGGAAAACCGATGATCATCAGACCAATCCAAGTTACGCAACCCACTAAAACGGCCTCAGCCAAACGGGCCCGGATAAAGTTACCAACTTGCTCATTCATGTCATGAATCAATTTCAGGGAGGTTTCAAAAAAACGATTGGGAACAAAGTCCAACATTTGCCGTTTTAATGTGGAGCCATCTCGCAACATAAAAAAGGCCAAAAAGGGTGTTAAAAACAATGTGGTTAATGAGTCGGAGATCCATTGCGGGATCAATGAAGTGTACTCGCTGGTTTGACTGATCATCCAGTTTCTAAGGTTTTCTCGAAACAAAGGTTTTTCAAAATGGAAGATATTTTGCAGTCTGTCTTCAGCTCGACTGACCAAATTCAAAAGTCCGCTTTGTAACTCTGGAAGCTCTTGTTCTAGAAGGGCCAACTGATCGATAAGTAAGGGAATAAAAATATAAAACAATGTCACCACGACAACGGTATTCAAGCTATAGATAGTGAAAATAGAAAGGCCTCGATTAAGCCCCTTGCGCTCGCAGTATTCAATAAAAGGTGACAGGAGGTAAAATATCACAAAGGCAAGAACCAGCGATATCAGCAGGTTTTTAATATAAAAAACTAAAAAAATAGAGAGTCCGACAAGGGTAAAGAGTGTCAGAACTCGCGTTGTTTCACGAGGTAAAATGTTTTTCACTGCCTTTGTCGCTTCCTTGCTTTTGAACGTTATTTAGAGTGACCACCAGTTCACTGACTTTTTCTGTGGTCTCTCGCAATCTTTTGCCAAGAATTTCCGCCAGACGCAGGCTGATTTTGTTTCCTGTCAGCGGGTTGCGTTGAATCACTTGGATAAGATCTGGCTTGAAAAATCCAATTAAAGTGCATTTATGAATCGCTAAAGCTGTGGCTGAGCGGTAGCTAGGGTCTTCTATCAGAGAGAGTTCGCCAAAAAAATCGCCCTTTTCTAGGCGCGTGATAAAGATCTCTTCATGATCAACTGTCTTTGGCTCAATTGAGGGATCGTGCATAATAATATCCACGGTGCCATTAAAAATAAGATACATTCCAACACCCGGGTCACCCTGATTGAAAATCTTCTCTCCGGGCTCGTAATGTCTGACATGAACGATGTTGGTCAAAAACTCCATTTCGGTTCGAGACAGGTCTTTAAAAAGAAATGAGCTTTTCAAGAAACTCATGATGTTGTTTTCATCACTTCGTCTTCTTAAAACGTTTTCCCAAAGAAATTGAACCATTATCGCCCCTTGAATTCGATGACAGAATTTTGTGGAACCCACCCTGGGGCACCATTTTGAGTTCGCACTTGAACCCAGCCTGCAAGATGCTTTTCCACAGAAACAACTTGTCCTTCTTCAAGCGGGGCCAGAGTGGGAGCCGTTTCGGAAGGATCAACTCGGGTTTCTAGATCTTTTTGCACAATCGTTGCAGAAACTTGCGTGTGATCTAGATAATCTAGGGTCGCAAAGATCGTTGTGAAAATAAAGAATGGAAAAACAAAATACAGCCAACTAGGCCATAGGTTGGGTGTTAGGCGTCTTTTGACGCCGTACTCCAGAGACCACCAGCCGGCCACGGCAAAGCTTCCTAGACTTAACAGCCACCAAAACCAAAGGGGCAGGCTTAATAGAGTGTGCAGAATTGTAATAATAAACGTTTTATTGTTTTTGTCTGGAAACAGCTGTTCCTCAGTAAAAGAAATGGCCTGATCAGCGGGAGTCATGTCGGCATCAAGTGTTCTCGCTTTGCGCCATAGGCCCAGAGCCATTCCAAACCGTCCCTGCTGATACTCTGCCAGTCCAAGGTTGTAGAGCAGGGCCGGATGATTCGGGTGTTGTTGGGCCAAAGTGGTAAAGGCTTCTTTGGCTTTCTCAAAGTCTTTGGTTTTGTAAGCGGCTATCCCGTCCAAAAACGTGGACTCATTGGGCTCGGCTAAAACAGGAGGCGTTAAAAATAAGAAAATAAGGAACAAGAACTTCATATCCGTATCCTACCTAAAATAATCAATCTAAGGAATGCCTTTTCCCAAAATTTTAACCTCGAAAAAGGGACAATTTTATGAGTTCATGATATCAAGAAGTTTGAAATATCAGGGAGTTAACATGAGCGAGACAATGCCGAATCATTCTGAGTTTGAAAAATTGGTGGATCAATTGATTGAAGGTCAAAAAAAGTGTTCCAGTGAAATGAACACGGTTCGCCCTCCAGACCCGTCTAAAAAAGAAAGCTATGCCAAACTGCTCGGTGAATTTGAAGGTGTTCGCGGTCGACCGTTGTTTTATGATTATGCTGGTACTGGACGAGGGCAAGGGCCGTACGTCGAATTGCATGACGGTAGTGTTAAATTGGATTTTATTAACGGAATTGGTGTTCATATTTTTGGACACGGGCATCCAACGGTTTTAAAAGCTTCGATCAAAGCCAGTTGCTCGGATATTTTAATGCAGGGCCATTTGCAAATGAATGACGAGTATTTGGATTTTTCGAAAACTGTTTTGGGGTTGGCAAAAGGCAGCCGACTCAAACACGGGTGGATTTGCCCCTCGGGATCGATGGCGAATGAAAATGCATTGAAAATGGCTCGTCAAAAAAATACACCCGCTCGTTACATTGTGGCCATGAAAGATTCGTTTGCGGGACGCACCACAATGATGGCAGAAGTGACGGATAATCCCAATTATAAACAGGGGCTTCCTGAGTATCATGAGGTCTTGCGGGTTCCCTTTTATGATAAAAATGATCCCAACAGCACAGAAAACACGCTGAAAAAGTTTCGACAACTTATTGGCGAGCACCCTGGAGACATTAGCTGTTTTTACTTTGAGCCAATGTTAGGCGAGGGAGGCTACAAAGTGGCTCCTAAAGAATTTTTCGTGCCTCTTTTCGAAGAATGTAAAAAGCAGGGGATAGCGATTTGGGCTGATGAAGTGCAAACTTTTCTTCGCACGGGTGAACCCTTCGCATTTCAAACTCTTGATATTGCAGAATACGTCGATATTGTTACGATTGCTAAAACGGCTCAATGTGGAATGACATTGTACACAGAGGAGTACAATCCTCAGCCAGGTTTAGTTGCCGGAACTTTTGCTAGCTCAAGTCCATCGTTGGCGTCGGGTGTGGCGATAATGAATGAGATGTCCGAACAAGGTTATTTTGGTCCGAAAGGAAAGGTAAAACAGATTCATGATGAATTTGTCGGTATGTTGCAGGATCTTTGTGACGGCTCCTGCAAAGGCCTTTTAGAAGACCCCGGTGGCCTTGGCCTGATGGTTGCCGTAACGCCTTTCTCGGGAGATAAAAATAAGACAATGAAACTACTAAAGCTCATGTTCGATAAAGGTTTTGTTGCCTTTGGTTGCGGAAAAGATCCCTTTCGATTGCGCTTTTTGGTCCCGGCTATTGTAACCACCCAAGATTTGAAATTGGCTTGTCAAATTATCGAAGAGTCAATTCTTGAGATGAAAGATGCTTAATGGACTTTATCGAGGCCTGTAAAAAGCTAATTGAAATTGATAGCTCCCCTTCCAATGGAACCGGTGAGGCTTGTCAGTTTATTCAGGAGTTGGGCCAATCCCTTGGATTTCAAGTTCGCTTGGAAGAGGAGATTCAGAAAGGGACCCAGGAAGCCAATGTGATTTGTTTTCCAGGAGAAATTCAGTCTCGTGTCCATTTGATTCTACAAACTCACTTAGACACCTATGATCCTGGTTCGTTTGCGCTATGGGAAATGACCGGCAAAAACCCATTTCATGCCACCATCCATGACTCAAAAATTTATGGTTTAGGGGTGGCTGACACGAAGCTTGATTTTCTCTGCAAACTTTATGCGGCCAAAAAGTTTCAAAATAAAAAGGCTAAAAAAAGTTACGCGATAGTTGGCACATACGGCGAAGAGTACAATATGAATGGATCCGTCCGCTTGATTCGTCATACGTTGCAGGCTGATCGGGTCATTGTCAGTGAGCCAACCGCGTTTGCGCTGGTAACATCTGGCAAGGGACTTGCTAATATCGAGATCACGATTCCATTTTCTGAAGAAGAAATGAAAGCGAAGTCTGACCATGATAACGGCGAGGGGCAAAGTGCCCAGTGCAAAATCTTTAAAGGAGTTCCTGCCCATTCCTCGCAACCTCAAAAGGGTGAAAACGCAATAGAAAAGATGTTCGATTACATGGATCAATTGCCTGAGCATCTTTTGCTTTTAGAAATTGATGGCGGGACCAATTACAATTCAATTCCAGTACAAAGTTTAGTGGAATTTGACCTGGTGTCGTTAGCGGGAACCACGGTCAACCAGAGGGTGTTGCAGATTTACAAGAGTATTCTGCAATTGAAAAAGTTGTTCGAGGAAGTCGAAGACAAAAATTTTGACCCGCCAATCACAACGCTTAATATTGGTATGATTCGAACCTATTCGGATCATCTGAAGATTATGGGCTGTGTCCGCTGGCCAGCGGCGGTCAAAGAAGAGACTTACCTCAGCTGGATGGATCAGCTGAAAAATCAATGTGACGCTGTTGGGGCGGTTTTCCGAGTTCGCGACTTTAAAAAGCCGTTTACCGTCGATAGAGAAACGGAATTCGTTAAAATTTGCCACCAAGCAATCAAAAAAGAGTGGGCGGAAGCGCCATTAGCGACACAACCTGTTACAAATGAAGCTAATGTGTTCCACAAATTGGGCATTGAAACCCTTGTATTTGGCCCCGGACGCCGAGAAGGCAATTCCCAAACCCCCCAAGAGTCCATATCCATTGATAATTTATATAAAGCGACTAGAATTTATGAACATATGATAGAGCAAATTTGTTTTATTTGAGGAGTTCAAAAAATGTCAGAGTTAAAGCCCATTGAGTTTAAAGGCAATTTTGTAGACGGTGATTTTGTTATTCCCACCGGTAGCAAATTAAAATTTGAAAACTTTAGTCCCGCCAACCTGAATGAGAAAACTATTGAAATTCAAACTGATATTGATCATGTTTCACAGGCTTGTGATGCTGCCCAAAGAGCCTTTGTTGAATGGTCGGTGTTAAGTATCGAAAAGAGAATGGAAATTCTCGAGAAGGTAAAACAGAAGTTTGAAGAAAAGGAAGAAGAGTTCACGCAAGTGATTGCTCGCGAAACCGGCAAACCATTATGGGAAAGCAAAACAGAAGCGAAAGCTATTGTTGCAAAGTTTGATGTCACTTTTAAACACTCCCTTGAATTAATCAAAGAGGTTCGTTTAGAGAATGCTTTACCGGGTGTTGATGGTGTCATTCGTTATCGGCCACGAGGAGTCTTTGCTGTGTTGGGGCCCTTCAATTTTCCAGCTCACTTGCCAAACGGTCATATCGTTCCGGCTCTGGTGACCGGGAACTGCGTTGTCTTCAAACCGTCGGAATTAACACCTGCAACAGCTCAGTTGATGGCTCAGTGTTATCACGAGGCGGGGGTTCCTGCGGGAGTCTTTAATCTCGTGCAGGGGAAAGGCGATGTCGGGAAGAGGCTGGTCACCCATAAACAGGTGGATGGTATTCTGTTTACTGGGTCCTATGAAACCGGTTTAAAAATTGCCGAATCAACAATCCAGGATTATTGGAAGATTCGTGCTCTTGAAATGGGTGGAAAAAACTCAACAATTGTCTGGAAAGATGCTGATCTTGAAAAGGCCATCTATGAAAGCATTATTGGTGTTTTTCTGTCGGCGGGTCAGCGCTGCTCCTGTACCTCCCGCATCTTTGTTCATAAAGATATCGCTAATGAATTCACTGAAAAGTTTTATCAAAGAGCTAAACAGTTGACCATTGGCCATTGGTCTCAGAACCCCTTTATGGGCCCGGTAATCAATGAGAAATCTCTCGACACCTACGTGCGCTTTCAGGATATAGCGGTTCGAGAAGGTGCAGAGAAAATCATGCGTGGAAAGGCATTGGAGAAAGAGTATCCAGGTTACTACGTGGCACCTAGTATCTATAAGGTTAAAGAATACAGCTCCAGTTCCATCTATCAGAACACGGAAATTTTCGGACCAAACGCCGCCATTTATGAGATTGATGAAGTTGAAAAGGCCGTGGATATCACAAATGCCAGCGGCTATGGTTTAGCGATGGCCATTTTCACCAAAGAGCGAGAGAACTTTGAAAAGTGTTTAAAGCGTGCCAAAGTGGGTTTGCTTAATTGGAATCGCACAACGAACGGCGCCAGCTCACGTCTTCCTTTTGGTGGCCATGGAAAATCGGGTAATGATAGACCGTCGGCCCACTTTGCTGTTTACTACTGCACTTCGCCGGTTGCCAGCTTGGAAGATCCGACTTCGTTTGATGCAAAAAAAGTCTTACCAGGTATGAATTGGTAAACCATGAAAAAACTATTTTCCCTAATAGTCTTGATTGGTTTAGCTGCGGCTGGAATTCGCGTCACCATCGCTTTTTATTTGGCTAAAAAAGTTCATTTGGATGAACCCAAAATAGTTATGGTACCCAAGGGTGCGAGTTTGACTCGTGTGGCGCGAGACTTTTCTGGCCAGGGATTGATCGATTACCCTCGGTTATTTGTTAAAATCGGGCAGCTGTATGGTTTTGATAACTCCATAAAATATGGCGAATATCAGTTTACACCAGCGGATTCGTATAAAGATGTTTTAGAGAAAATTGTCAGTGGCGATAATTTTAAATATCAAGTCACCTTTCCTGAGGGCGATCACATCTATGATTATGCTAACGCACTGGAGGCCAGTGGGCTGGTGAAGAAACAGGTGTTTTTGAACAAAGTTAAAGACAGAGCCTTGATCAAAAAACTGCTTGGTGAAGATTTACCGAGTTTAGAAGGTTATTTGTTTCCTGAAACCTATTCTTTTTCTAAGGTTGACGGGGTCAAGAAGATCATCTCAACGATGGTTAAAAAATTTTTGAAAGAGACCTCCAATTTATCTTACGAAAGAATCGGACTGAGCCGTCACGAGTTGGTCACTTTGGCGAGTATTGTTGAGAAAGAGACAGGAGCCGCCTTTGAAAGGCCGGTGATTTCGTCGGTTTTTCACAATCGACTTAAAAAAAGAATGCGCTTGCAGACCGATCCCACGATTATTTATGGCATAATGAATGAAACGGGCAAAGAAATTCAGAACATCCGTAAACGTGATATCACTCGACCCACGGCTTATAATACTTATGTGATTAATGGCCTTCCTCCGGGCCCCATCGGAAATCCCGGGGCCGAGGCTCTGCGAGCGGCGGCTAATCCTAAAACTACAGACTATCTCTATTTTGTAAGTCAAAATGATGGGACCCACATCTTTACCAAAAGCTATAAGGAGCACTTGAAAGCTGTTAAAAAGTATCAAATGAATCCTAAAATGCGGCAAGGTAAATCCTGGCGAGATTTGAAACAGAAGAAGGCTCAATGAAATATGCAGTGATTTTATTTGGTGTTTCCATCCTCTTGTCTTTGGTGCTTCTCAATCCTACTGTTAAACAGAAGACAATGTCATTTTTCTTAGATACTCAAAAGCAGGTGTTGTCACAGTTGGAAATGCAATCCCAGGGGCGCACTTACAAAATCGTGAAGGTTCAAAATCTGAATGGTTTAGCTGTCGAGCTCTATAAAATCGAAGACGGTGAGTTGATATTTCTTGATTCAAAAGAGCTCACCGATAAAAAAGATGCGTTTTATAAATTTGGTGACAAAAAGCACAATCTTTTTTTAAAAGATATTAATTCAGATGGCTCCCCAGAAGTGATACTGCCTTCGCTGGATAAAAATATGAAGGCGCGTCTGAACGTTTACACTTTTGATTCAGTCAATGAAACCCTTGAAAAGCAATCTCAGCATTGATTAAGATTTCACGATAAACGAGTAATTGGTTCCTTGTCTCCAGCGATTGCGACGATGGGAAAAATGGCGGGGGCTGGTGAATGTATCGATAGAAAATTCAGTAAAGTTTTTTACGCGATGTTTTTGTGAACGCAGTTTTAAAATTGCGCAAAGGTCAAAGTACCAGTGATTTTTTTTATCGATGGATGGTTTAACAATTCCTGATTTTAAGCCGGCTTTTAGATTTAAAGCATTGGCTTTGAGAATACGTGTGGCAATATTGCTATCGACTTGAAAACTATTGAATCCGATGTGGGGTCCCACATAGATATTTATTCGCCGAGCATCTTTAAAAAATTTGATGGCCTTATCGAAGATGCCATTGGTAAATCCACGCCAACCCATATGAACACCCATAATTTTACGATCATCTGCGATAAATACGGGGAGACAGTCTGCCGTTTTGATTATCAGAATTTGTTTGCGGTGATCTGTCCACAGGGCGTCGGCCTTTGGTGAACTTGATTGGCACCGAATGATTTCATTTCCATGAACTTGGTGAATCGTGTAATAAGGGTCGAGGCCGGTTAAATCTCGAAGTGTGAACGAATCGTCTCCAAAGAAAACAAATTTTCCACCCGTTGAAAGAAGCTTTCCTTTTTCCTCTAAATGCTTATAAGTATTCACCAAAACCACCCAGTTTAAAAAGAGGTTGCAAGTCCTCGGGTATTTCAGAAGTGAAGCTAATAAACTCTTTTTTCGAAGGATGATTAAAACCCAATTCTTTTGCATGTAATGCAAACCGCTCCATTTCAAGTATTAGCTTTTTTAAGCGTTGATTCTTTAAATTTTTCGCCTGGTTTTTTCCTCCGTATACTTCATCTCCGACGATCGGATTCTGTTCTGACGAAAGGTGGACACGGATCTGATGAGTTCTTCCAGTTTCAAGCTGCATTTGGAAAAGACGAAAAGGCGGATGGCTTTCAAGCATTTGGTAATGGGTGATCGCCAGTTTTCCTTCTTCTTCATCATTGGATTGAAAACGTTGACGATTTTTCGGGTCTCGGGTCAAAAAGCTTTCGATAGTCCCATCTTCCAGGTTTCGGTTAGAAAAGCATAAAGCCCAGTACCTTCGATGGATGGTCTTCTTTAAAAACTGTTTTGCAAGGAAGGTGTGTGCTTTATCGTTTTTTGCCAACACCAGGAGCCCGCTTGTGCCTTTGTCTATTCGATGAACCAAGCCGGGACGGTAACTTTCGTCGCTACTGGATAGCGGGGTTTCTCTTGCTATTAACGCATTAATAAGGGTGTCATTTTCGTGTCCGTATGCTGGGTGAACGACCAAGCCTGCCGGTTTGTTGACGACAATCACATCACTGTCTTCATAGGTGACGTCAATGGGAAAGTAATAAGGTGTTAATTCTATTTTTCTTGGCGCTGGAATTTCGACCGAGATTTCATCCCCTTCTTGTAGTTTGTAAGAGGCTTTTTCATTTCTATTATTAACCCATGCCAATTTCTCTTCAATCAATCTTTGTGCCTGGGAACGAGAGACCGTCATTCCGGCACGAGTCAGGCCGACATCAAGACGCAGACCTGTTAAACTGTCGGCCGCGCGAATCGATTTTTTTTCAGTTTTCATCTTTTAAAAGAGACATGAATGAAGGGACGACCTTCTGTTCATCAAGATCAAGAATTCGACAGTATTGAATAATGTAGCCACGTACAAAAACAGGGGCTGGTAAGACTGAAAAATTATTATTTTCAATAGCATACAAGTGTCTGATGGCAATGCATGTGCTGCTGGAAAACTCTTTGAGTTCTATCTTTTTATACTCGCGAATCTTTTTAAGAAAAAGGCCATCAAAAACATCTTGTTTTTGAATTAAATCTTCCATCGATTTGTTAACAGGGTACTGACTTAATTTTGTTTGACCAAAGCCTTCTGGTAAAACTTTGCTGTCAGTTTGTTGTGAATTATCGCTTTGTGTTTTTTCTTTCTTTGTTTGTAATTCAAAACTTGGAAGATTGGGCTGAAAAAGACCTTGTTTTTCTAAGTCATATTGCCGACGCGAGTTGGGAGAGCCAATGACAGAGTAAGCTTCTTCAACCAAGTCGAGCCATGCAATGGCTTCATCTTCAGAAAAGATTTGAAAAATATTTGGATTTTCAAGTGAATATGTCTGTTGAGCTTTTTGGTAAGCTGAATAAATATCGGACTGTGTTGCCTGGGGGGCAACATCTAGAACGGCGTAATAATCAACTGTATCTAAACCCATACAGTTGTAAGGTTAGCATAAAGCATCATCATCGTGCTACGATGGTAAAACAAAAGGAACGCAAAGCGTAAACCCGACCAAGGTCCAGGCGACTTTTAAAGTCCGGTCGGTTTTAATTTTTCTTCGGGAGCCGATGCTTTTATGTAAAGTGGATTCAATTGGTCCCAAGGCATGACGTTATTTAAATCAACAAGTGATGTGTTAAGAAATACTTTCTTTAGATCTAAAGAATAAAGTTGTTCTTCGAGGTGAAGGTTTTTAAGGACAGATGGATCAATAAAACTTTTGTAGGATTCTATTCCAGATCCACAGACCAAATAGTCTCTATCAACAAACGATGAAAGCTTAGCAATTGGCACCACTTGATCGGTTTTAATCGGTTCACAATTCTTTGAGTAGGTCGAAAGAAACACCGAGTTCTTTTGTGCGTCTATAGCGGAA
Organism: Bdellovibrionales bacterium; assembly: GCA_964230555.1. Lineage (GTDB taxonomy): Bacteria > Bdellovibrionota > Bdellovibrionia > Bdellovibrionales > JAGQZY01 > JAGQZY01. The sequence continues at coordinate 12,260 of CAXRIX010000165.1, read as the reverse complement.
AGTATAGCCCGTTGTTTGCCAAATCCGTTCAAAGCAAGCAAGTCCAGGGCATTAACAGCCACCATTTTTGCTTCCAGAGAATAGGCTAAAGCTTTACTGAAGTTAACGCCCACTCGAATACCAGTGAAGCTCCCTGGGCCAACAACACAAGCGACTTTTTGGATGTCAGTGATTTTAAACTGGGAACGATCGAGAACTTCGGTAAAGGCCGTGGTGATTTTTTCAGAATGGGACTTCGCCTTCTCCCAAGTCGATTCGAAAAAGGTGTTTTGATCTTTAAATAACAAGAGTTGGCCACGACTTTGCGAAGTATCGACAGCCAAAGTCAAACTTGCCGGCAAAGAAGCCAAACTTAACTCCCTAAAATTCTTGTAAAATCGTTAAACAAGGCAAAGGCCATTAAGAAAAGTATAATGAGGAATCCAACCTGGTGAGCCACTTCGATTTTTCTTAAGCTCAAAGGCGCGCCCTTGATAGCTTCCAAGGTAAAAATCATAAGATGACCTCCATCCAGAATGGGGATGGGCAGTAGGTTTATGATAAACAAATTAATCGAAATAATCGCCATCATTTTTAAAAAGGCATTGGCGCCAATGCTCCAGCTTTGTTGCGCCACCTGTCCAATCGAAATGATCCCACTGACGTTCTTTGAAGAAACGCGAGCTTGGAGAATGCGAACAAAACTTAAAACCGTCATGCTTGTCCAATGCCATGTTTGTTGGAAAGAACGTTGGACGATCTGATTAAAATTTGTCGACTTCCAAAGGTATGTTTTGGGTGCAACAAAAAGAGTGGGGATCACACCGATGGTAAAACGGTTTTCTGTTTCACCAAAACGCCCTTCAAGCTCATTCATTTTAGGTATCATTTCAAACACTTGGCTTTTTCCGTCGCGAATGACTTCGACTTTCAGGGGTTCGCTACCAACCTCGAAAGAACTGACATTTTTAACAATGTCGTTGAAAGATACGATTTCATTTCCATTAATTTTGGCGATTCGATCAAGTCGTTGTAAGCCAGCTTGGGCGGCGGGGCTTTCTTCTTGTACTTCGGCGATCACAGTCTCAGGCATAAAGATATCTAGTTCCTGGTTGGTAAAATCTTGACCGCTGAGTGTGATATTGAGTTCTTCGAATTTGTCTTCTTTGCGGAAATCGCTGTAACGGTGAACTTCAACTTTTGCTTTTCCATCTCCGTTAAAAACATTTTCTAAAAGCAAAGGCCGGATATCCTTGAACCATTGAACGTCTTGTCCGTTAATTTTTACAATTCGATCTCCGGAGCGAAACCCAGCTTGGTCAAAATTACCACCAGGAACCACACCAATAATGGGCATGTGAAGGTTTGACGTTAATCCTCGAATCTTACCGATACGATCGGCGGTCGAGAATAGATTATCATTCTCGCTGGACTTCGGTTCGATTTGAAAGGTTTTCTTTTCACCCATTCGTTCAATTTCAAATGTAAGCGATTTGTTGGCAGAGCTTTCAATTATTTCTGTCACTTCAGTCCATGTTTCGGTGGGTTCTCCGTCAATGGATAAGATTCGGTCGTAGGGGCGTAAGCCATTTTCAAAAGCCATAGAGTTGGGTGCAATCTCTCCAACCTCAGGAGCTAAAGCTTTGTCACCAATTGCGGCGACACCGGCAAATAAGAAACAGGCGAAAAATAAATTCATCAAGGGCCCAGCTAAGGCGATGACGATTCTCTGACCCACGGGCTTGTGCAAATAGGATTGCGCCTTCAGGCTTTCAGGAATATCTTTTCCGGGCTCGTCACCATACATTTTAACGTAACCACCGAGTGGTAAAGCCGAGACACAATACACTGTTCCACCACGGACAAACTTAATAATTTTGGGTCCAAATCCTAGGCTAAAAGTTTCAACTCGAACTTTATAGAACTTAGCGGCTAAAAAGTGGCCCAATTCGTGGACGAAAATCAGAAGTCCAAGAAGGACAATCATTGGAACTAAATAAGTCAGTCCCAGATTAAGCGATGAGGAGATTGAATCTATCATTTACGAGTCCATGGGTTGGTCCCTGGTTGGGACATTTTCGCAACACTCTTAAATGCTAACATAGGGAGGCAGGCAGAACCATTATTTTTGCCCGATTCAGCGGTCTGTATGACAAATTAGGTGAAAGTCTGCATCCAGAGATACAGAACAGGGCCAGCAAAAAGCAGCCCATCAATCCGGTCTAAGATACCACCATGCCCGGGTAGAATTTTCCCAGAATCTTTAACGCCAGAATATCGCTTTAAAGTGGATTCAAAAAGATCACCGACTTGGCTAAACAGGCTACCCGAAATGCAAACGACAAGAATCACCCATGTCGGGCTGCTATGTTGCAGAGTGGTCAAAAACCAAAAGCCACAAACACTACCACCGACTAAGCCGGCAACACTCCCTTCTAAAGTTTTTTTAGGGGAAATTTGCGGAGCTAAGGGGGTTTTCCCCACCAGGCGACCACCTAAATAGGCGAAGGTGTCAGTTAAAAAGCTCAGAATCAATAAGCCTGTAAAGTAGTTGCCACCAAAAACAAGGACTCCATGAGTCACCACACCAGTAAACCCGCCACAATAAAGAGCTCCTACCGTCCACGAGGTCAACCTTGAAACGCGGGTTGAGATTCGCTCATCAACACAGAGAATAAAATAGGTCACCAAAGTAATGAAAAGACTCATGAAGGTGATAAACGACTGCGAATAAAAAGTGAAAACGAGAAAAAACGAAAAAGTGATACAAACAAAAAGAGCCTGTACCAACTTGTTGTTTTTTTCCACCATTTTTGAAAACTCAATGCAACCGATAAAAGAGACAAGGGAGCAGACGGCGACAAGCCCATTTGTCGCGAAGAAGTACCAGACGCCAATCAGAGCGGCTACTCCTAAGATGGCAGAGATCGCACGCACTAACACCGCTCTCTCCTTAGTTGTTCAATGCTTGATGGTTGTTGTCCGTGGAGCGTACCTTACCATAACGTCGCTCTCTTTTTTTGAAAGAAGCCAAGGCTTTTTCATAATGACTCACTTTAAAGTCGGGCCATAGAACATCGGTAAAATACAATTCTGTATACACACTTTGCCAGGGTAAAAAATTAGAGAGTCTCCATTCACCACTGGTTCGAATCAATAAATCGGGGTCAGAAATCGGCGCTGTTTGCATAAAGCTGTTAATTAATGATTCGGTAATGTCTTCTGCCTTCAGTTTGCCCGCTTCAATTAAACGACCAATTTCTTGAGTGGCACGAGTGATTTCTTGGCGGCCCCCGTAGCTGAGTGCAAAAGTTAAAACCATGCCCGTGTTATCTTTTGTCGCTTGCATTGTTTTTTCAACCTCACGACGGACTTTGTCTGGGATCTTTTCAAGCTGGCCAACACATCGAAAACGAATATTGTTGTCGATGAGAGACTGTCGTTCGCGAGTGATATAACGGGACAGTAGTCGCATTAAGAAGCTTATTTCTTCTATGGGGCGACCCCAGTTTTCTTCGCTAAAGGCATACAACGTTAAAGCGGTGAGTTTCTTTTTAACGCTGGTCTCAACAATTTTTTTGGCAACACGGGCTCCCTTAATGTGACCGAAGACACGATCACGAAGTCGAGCTTTTGCCCAACGACCATTGCCATCCATGATGATAGCGACATGTTGAGGAACCAAGGGTGTTTCTGTCATAGCGTCATTATATCTTTTTCTTTGTCTTCAGCAATCTTATCAACGCTAGCGACGTACTTGTCTGTGATCTTTTGAATTTCTTCTTGATGAGCCTTGTTTTCGTCTTCACTGATCTCTTTGTCTTTTAAAGCCTGCTTTAAAAGATCATTAGCATCCCTGCGAGCCATGCGAACTGAAACGCGAGCATCTTCAACCATTTTTTTGGTTTTCTTAACCAAGTCTTTTCTGGTTTCCTCTGTCAATTCTGGCAGCTTCAAGCGAATCACTTTCCCATCATTGATAGGAGCCATGCCGATATCACTTTTTACGATGGACTGTTCGATAGATTTTAAAACCGATGTTTCCCAAGGGGTGATTAAAAAACTTCTAGCGTCCGGGCAGGACACTGAGGCCACTTGATTAAGAGGAGTTGGGTTTCCGTAATATTCCACTTTCACTCCATCCAGCATAGAGACCTGGGCTCGGCCTGTACGAACCTTTTTAAAGTCTTCGTTCAGCGAGTGAATGGCTTGTTTCATTTTGTCTTCAGTTTCTTTCTTCAGAGCACTAAACTCCATAAGATCTCCCTTTTAAGAGTGGATGATTGATCCCACTTTATCGCCCTTAAGAACACTCATGATGTTGCCACGTTGCATGAGTTTAAAAATAACGATGGGCATTTTGTTATCCATACACAAACTAATAGCCGTTGAATCGATGACCTTAAGGCCTTGGCTCAAGGCTTCATGATGACTGATGCTTTCGACTTTTGCAGCGTCATCAAACTTTTTAGGGTCTTTGGTGTAAATTCCGTCGACGTTGGTGGCTTTTAAAATCACTTCAGCGTTGATTTCCATACCACGTAAAGCAGCCGCCGTATCAGTTGTGAAGTAAGGGTTTCCGGTTCCGGCGGCAAAAATGACCACTCGCGCTTTCTCAAGGTGACGCACTGACTTTCTGCGAATATATGGCTCAGCGATCTGGGCCATTTCGATAGCTGACTGTACCCGTGTTTGAACGCCAATGCTTTCAAGAGCATCCTGAAGAGCCAAGCCGTTAATACAAGTGGCTAACATTCCCATGTAGTCACTGCTGGCGCGGTCCATGCCTTTAGCGGCAGCGGCAACGCCCCGAAAGATATTTCCACCACCGATCACGATGCCCAACTGAATACCATGGTCATGAACCGACTTAATTTCTTCGGCCACTTGTTTGATGACTTCCGAGTTGATTCCGTAACCCTCTTCACCAGCCAACGCTTCGCCGCTGATTTTTAAGAGGGCCCTTTTATACTTAAGTTGGCTCACCAATAACCTCTTTCTTTTTTACTTAATGGCCGCGGCCACTTCTTCTGCGAAATTATCAGATTTTTTCTCAATACCTTCGCCAAGTTCAAAACGAGTGAATCGTCGAATCACCAGATTCTCACCAATGTGAGCAATTGTGTTTTTTAAGTGCTCAGCAACTGTGATGTCTGGATTCTTAACGTACTTCTGTTCCATCAAGCAATTTTCAGCGAGCCATTTGTTGATTTGACCGTTAACAATTTTATCGATCATCTCTTCTTTTTTGCCCTCTTCGCGATTCTTGGCAGCAAGAACTTCTTTTTCTTTTTCGATTTCATCTTGTGAAACTTCTTCTTTGGACACAGCCAAAGGATTGGTTGCAGCAATATGCATAGCAATGTCGGTGGTGAATTTTTTAAAATCTTCATTACGAGCGACGAAGTCGGTTTCAGAATTCACTTCAAGCAAAACTCCAATGCGCCCACCGGCGTGGATGTATGAAGTTACTAAACCTTCAGCAGCCACACGTCCTGATTTTTTAGCGGCCTTTGTTAGGCCTTTGGTGCGCAACCAGTCCGCGGCTTTATCGAAGTCACCGTCGTTTTCTTGCAAAGCTTTTTTACAGTCGAGCATGCCCGCGCTTGTGCGTTCACGCAACTCTTTAACCATTTGAGCTGTAATAGCCATTCTCATCTCCTTTAAAATTCTATTCAAAAATCAGATAAAGCTGTTTTCTATTTTTCTTTTTTCTTATCGGCTTCTGGATCGGTATCAGCGACGACAACCTTTTCGGGGCCATCCTCATCACTGGCACTGGCTTCAACTTCCTGCATGATTTCAATTTCATCAGCAGTACCGGCGGCCACAAGTTTACGACCTTTGGTGGCTTTAACCACAGCAGGACCCGTTGTTGTTTGCGGTTGCGCTTCTTTTTTCTCAGTTTCTTTTTTCTCAGCCTCAACATCCGATTGCTTGTCTGATTGTGAACGAAGCTTCTGCTCCCATTTCTTGGCGCCTTTTTGATAGGCGTCAGCGATCAAGTTGCAGAAAAGTTTGATTGAGCGTATGGCGTCGTCGTTTCCAGGGATGGGGTATTCGATTTCCTCTGGATCAGAGTTGGTATCACAAATACCAAAAACACCCATGTGCAAGTTTTTAGCTTCTTTAACGGCGATATGTTCTTTGGTGACATCGACGACAAACATCATGCCCGGGGGCTCTTTCATGTCGCGGATTCCTTCAAGGTACTCGTTCAGTTTTCCGTATTCTTTTTCGATTTGCGAGCGCTCTTTTTTGTTAAAGTACTCAAGCTCACCTTTGTCGCGCATTTGATCAATTTTTTTCAAACGATCGATACTTTGTTTGATGGTGACAAAGTTGGTTAAAGTTCCACCCAACCATCTTTTGGTCACATAGAATCCACCACACTGAGCGGCGGCTTCTTGTACAGCTTCAACAGCTTGTTTTTTAGTTCCCACGAAAATGATTTTTTCACCTTGAGCCGCTTTTTCTTCAACAGCTGCCAAGGCTTTTTTAGTCATTTCCAATGTTTTTTGAAGATCGATGATGTGAATGCCACCACGGTCTCCGAAAACATAGGGTTTCATTTTAGGGTTCCATCGTTGAGTCTGATGGCCGAAGTGTACGCCCGAGTCGAGCATGTCTTTAAGGGTAACCATAATGTAATCCTCCTGTCTGGTTAAACCTCCCTCTCGGCACAGATTCCATTGGAACACCAGTAGAGTTCCGAGAGGTGCGAATTAAACTAATATAACTAGTTAGACCGAGGGTTTAGCACGGAGTGGCGGGGCCTGCAACCAGATTTCGAATCCCTAAAGTTCAGCTTGAGGGCTTTCAAAAGCGCGCTGGGGAGCCATCTCGATGGTTTCCGCCGCTTGCAGTCCACATAGAATCTCGTGGGCCCAGCCAACGGAGCCTGAGAAAAGAGGGGAGTGGATGGATAAGTTATTGAAATGAGACATTTTTCCGCTTTCTAGGTGGGACTTCTCGAAATTGGCGTAAACTCTGTCGTGAAGTAAAACCTGTTCGGTGCCAGGCAGGTTATTGTCGCTGGCAAAGGCTCTTTTGATCTGTTTTTTAATCTCTTTAAGAGCAACACCTGTGGTTTCACTGTCAGCCGTCATCTCGGCCGGAATAAAGGTCTCCCATCGTGAAACCAAGTGGCCATTGATGCGAGAGAATTGACCCAAGCAGGGTTGGTTTTTTGAACCCATTAACAAATAAAGTTGATCCATTTCGTAAGTCTCGGGTTCTTTGGTGTGGTGGATGATTAAATTTACAGACGAGTACCAACGAGCCTTACCAAATTGACTGGCCGGTTTTTTCATTTCATTTCCGAGCTGTTCAAATACAAATTTAAACTGGTCGAAAAAGTAAAAGTGGCTACCGCGCAAAGTGGTTTTTGCATTCAAGGTTAGGGACGTGATGCCCTCTTCGTCGTATTCAATGTCGGTGACCTGCTGATCAAGAAAGATAGAAGGCTCAACTTGATCCAGTGCCTGCTGCCAGTAATCTTCGACTTGCAGCTGTGGAAGATGGTTTTCGGTCACTAGAAAAGGATCGACGGCCTCGATAGCCGAAATTTTTTCTTTGCCAAAGCCGATAAAGCTTTTGAACTGACCCTTTTCAAAGGTCATTGGTGTGCCTTCTCGGGCGGCGATCTCGCCGAACGGGGAGGTTGCTAAATGTGACGTATCCATAGGATGGTTAAATGGAACTCGGGCCATCACAATGGAGCCAACAGAGTCGACATTTTTAACCGGACTACCGCTGAGGTGGCGAGCATCCAGGAGGCAAAAATTTTGCTGCTTCTTAGAGAGTTCATAAGCCAAGGTGAGACTGGCCAAATTGTAACCAATAATTACGTGATCGTAGCGCTTCTGTAACTTCTGAGTATCTGCCATACCTATAAACTTTAAGAAACCGAGCCCTCTGGCAAGTGAAAACTGCTTCCGGTGAGGCCCCGACAACCTGCAACATGGGCCCAGAGCTCTCTGGCGAGGCTGACAGGTTTTAGCGAAAAATTAAAAGGCTTTAATTTAGGTGGAAAAACTTTTTAATGATGCAAGCAAAGGCACGGAGGAAGGGGCGAATGCATCGACCCGTTTCCGGATATTTGCGCAAAATTGCGGCCCAACTTGGCGAGTTTTTATAATAAAACGCCACCCACAAACGCCCCATGGATGATTTTTTTAAAATTTGATCGCGGAACTCACATAACGTGATGACGGTGGGGTCGACTCGTGATCCAAAGGCTTCGTTGGCAATAAAACAACGACTGGCGTGGGCATCGCAAAGCTTTAAAAAAGTCTTAAAGGCTTGTGGGTTTTTCGCCTTTCGGGCTTCTTTTTCGGCTTTGCGGATGAGGGTGTTGTACACCGGCGAGAAGCGAACAAAGCGAGACAATATTTCAACCGATTCCAGTTGTTTTGGATAAAACTTAGGATTGGAATCATAGATCAATAGAAGATCCCACAGCACCGAACAAATAATTGTGATCTCTTTGGGGTGATCATTAAAGTGTTTGGGGTCAAGACTTTTACGAGACTCGGCTTTGACGACTATTTGTAAAACTTTAAGGTATTTTTCATAGGCTTGTGCGGCCTGCGAATAATCACCGATTTGCAGCAGGCGATGTCCTTGTTTCACTAAGCCCAGTCGTGTCTTCCACAAAGCGCTGGCCTCGTTGGCTTTGAGCTCTTGTTTGGCAAGTTCTTGCGCACCCAAACTGGCCGACTTTTTTAGAGACTTCATGCAACCGGCACAGACAAAGTTTGGCACACCTTCTTGTCCTGATTTTTGCAAAGTCAGGCGTAGGCCCGCATCAACCGCAGTTAAATTTGGATCTTCCTTTCCACAATTTTGACATGTGGTTAAGTTGGAAACATCCTTGGAGCCATCAGAGGGCGTTGCTTCGTTACTCATGAGACTCCTATTGTAAATTTATATGAAGAAGTTGTTAAGGATAGAAGTGGCGGATGGGGTGGAGCTGGGCCTTGGTCGCTTTTAAATAAGGCTGTAGGGATCGACATCAATAAGACATTTGGTTTTTTTAACCTGGTCTTTGATAAAGGACTCTGCTTTGTTAGCAAGAAAGTTAATAATTTGATGATCTTGCGCCTTAATTAAAATGTGATAGCGGTAGCGGTTTTTTAGGCGGGAAAGGGGGGCGGGTGTCGGCCCCAAGACCTGTGCGCCCTTTAAATTGTCAAACTTATCGATAAGAGCTCGTAAAAAAGCCACAATGGCTTGGCCTTCAACAATAACGTCATTCTCTTTTATGTGACTGAGTCGAATGGCTGTGATTTTTCCGAAGGGTGGGTAGTGAAAGAATTGTCGATGTTCCAATTCTTGTTTCACAAAAGCTAGGTAGTCATGGGTTTTTGCTGCCACCAAACTGGTATGATTGACTTTGTAGGTTTGGATTACAACTTCACCGGGGGTTTGGTGGCGTCCGGCCCTGCCACTAACCTGAGTACAAAGTTGAAAACAGCGTTCGTTGGCACGAAAATCGGGAACATTGAAAGCCACGTCGGCATGAACAATTCCCACTAAAGCCAGATTTTTAAAGTCCAAACCCTTAGCGATCATTTGAGTACCGACTAAGAAATCGACCTCGCGGTTTTCCATTTTTGCGACCATATCTTCGATGGCTTCACGACTGTTGATTTCATCACGGTCGGCTCGGAACACGCGCGATTCTGGAAACAATTTGCGGATATCTTTTTCAACAGCCTCGGTGCCAAGGCCATAGGCTTTTGGCTCTCCTTCTTTGCATTCGGGGCATTCGTCGGAGAGGCGATCATGGTAATTACAATAGTGACAGACTAAGTGGTGCTTGCCGTGTAAGGTTAGCGAGATATCACAATTGGGGCATTCGTAGGTAAAGCCGCATTCGAAACACTGAACACTTGGAGCCACGCCACGGCGGTTTAAAAACAGGGCGCATTGGTGCCCGGCCTCATAGTTGGCTTTCAGTTTTACAAACAATGTTTTCGACATCCAATAAGGCAACTCTAGGGTTGCATCACGATCGTCTCGCGGATTGACGATTTCGACGGTGGGAAGAGGTCTAGACTGCACTCGATGTTTCATGGTGATTAAGGTGTATTTTCCCTCTGAGGCGTTCTGCCAAGTCTCCACACTGGGCGTGGCTGAACCTAGAATAACCGGAATTTTGGCCAATGCTCCGCGCATGACGGCCGCATCGCGAGCGTTGTATTTTAATTTTTCTTCTTGCTTGAAGCTAGTTTCATGTTCTTCATCAACAATGATAACTCCCAAATCGGGCATTGGACAGAAAAGTGCGGAGCGCGCACCAATCAGCAATCGCTTTTTCTTGTCGACAACCTGCCACCATTGGTTAGTTTTTTCACGATCGGTGAGATGGGAATGCAAAACCGCGATTTGATCGGGGAAACGTTCAGCAAAACGTCGAATTAACTGTGGAGTTAAAGAAATTTCTGGAACCAAAACCATCGCCCCTTGGCCCCGGTTTAAAGCCTCTTCAATAATTTCAATATAGACTTCTGTTTTGCCCGAGCCGGTCACTCCATGCAGAAGAAATGTGCCGGTCTTTTTATCTTGTACAGTTTTTACCGCAACTTTTTGTTCGTCGGTCAACTCGGGAGCCGATTTGACAGCGACATCGGGTACGATAGCCTCTTTACGAGATTTTCGCTTGGTGTTTTTCTTAAGAGGCGGATAAACCAATTGATGGATCTGTCCCAGGGGGTAAACGTAATAATCCGACATCCATTGCAGCCATTTAAGGTGAAGCGAATCCAGTGATGGGCGTTCTTCATCAAAGCCGATGATTGGTTTGGCAGCAAACTCTTTTTCTGATTCGGGATTGGGTTGAGTTTTTTCAACCACCAAGCCCTTAACTTCGCGATTTTTAGGACCAAAGGGAACTTTGACGGCCTGGCCGGGGGATAGGTTTAAAGAATCATCGGCCTCGTAGGTAAAAGTTCCTCTAAGCGGAGCATTAACGGCAATTTGCCATCGTGTTGTCTTTTCCCCCAACTGGGGTTGCATTATCGAAACCTCGAATAAAATTCTTTAATAAGGGGATCGGTTGGAATCGAGCCTGTATCCTTGCTGTCCAAAGACCACTCTTTTTTGTCGGGGCGAGTGGTTTCAGCTTTCAAGACTTTGATTTTGGCAACATTGTCATCCCAGGTAATGCGTTGATCACCAGGCAGACGCAAGCCACCGGGATAAGACTGGTAATTATTATTAACAAACTCAGCCTGAGAGCGTAGGCGACCTTTGGTAATTAAAAAGGAATCTTGCTCAACCCAAAGTTGCGTTTGAGCATTGCCGCCTTGGCTGTTGCTGTGGGCGCCGATTGAGTAATTCACTGTGCCCTCCATCGGAGCCAAGCTGATGTAAGGCTCGGGGGTCATTTTTGTTTGTCCCTCTTCATAAGAAGGCGGTGGTGTTGAGTTGATCCATTCGGGTACAAACTTGTAACCAATGAGGCGATTTAAAAGACTTCGAGACGATCGATCGTGAAATAAAGGTTCAAAAAAATCAGGACTTTTCTTAAAAGACTTTAATGCCTTTTTTCGACTCAGGGTTTTGCGATCTTTAGCAGAATAGCGAATCGCAAAATTCCAAGGGTTTGAACTGTCGAGGCTACTGACTTCAAGCTTCATGCGGTCGCCATGAGCCACGGTCCAGACTTCGCGCGCCCGAATTTGCTTTTCTTTTGACTCAAGAGTGACCTCACGAACAATTTTATAAGTGCTTCGGCCATTGTTACGAGTCATTTTTTTTACAATGGTTTGGGTGCGTGGAATGTAAGCCAGTGCTGAAAGCGGGACAAGGGAACCTAAAATAAATAAGACCATCAAAGTTTTCATCTCGAATCCTTAAAGTTTAAGAGTGGAAAGATATTGTCGAAGAGCCGCACCGACTTGCGGGTGCTCAAGTCCCATCTCGATATTGGCTTGAAGATAACCAAGCTTATCGCCGGCGTCATATCGTCTGGCAACAAAGCGGCGAGCATAAAGCCCGGCCTCTTTGGCCTCAGCCGTCATGGCGTCGGTTAATTGAATTTCGCCATTTTTTCCGGGCTTTTGATTTTCCAAATAGCCAAAAAGTGACGAATTAAAAATGTAACGACCAGGCAATGCGAGCCGACTGGGCGCTTTTTCTGGTTGCGGTTTTTCAATCACCGAAACAACTTTCATGTTCTCATCGGTTTGGTTTTCAACTTCGACAATTCCATATTTTTTAACATCGTCTTGTGGAACTTCCATCACCGCCACAGTCGAGCATCCTGTCGCTTC
>CAXRIX010000164.1:0-3955 GCA_964230555.1 Bdellovibrionales bacterium | reverse complement strand
GCCGATGCCATCTATCGATGGTTGAACTTTGGTGCCAACAGCAACATTAGTGATGTTTCACTTGATGGTTTCACTATTCGTGGCCGTTACATTTTCTAATTCGATTTTAACTAAATAGGGAGTTTAAACATGAAATCAGTTATTATTTTACTATTCTCAATTGGCCTGTCACTGGGTGCTTGCAATTCCGACAGCGGTGGTGGCGACGGTGGTGGCATGGGCGGCGGTCCTGGAGCCAACGGTGGAAAAGGTGCTGCCACGGGTATCGGCTTTGATGGCCAGTGGAAAGGAACCGGACAGATTGTCGCCCAGGGGCAAACAATCAACTGCGGCGATGTGGTGTTTGAATTTCGACAAACCACCAACACTTTAAAAGTCAATCGTGGTGACTACACCTGCGATCAAGGAACTAGCTACAATTGGGAAACTGAAGAAGTGAATATCGAGGGCAACAATCTAAAGGCCAATGGCCAAACCATTGGAACTTTCGATGGCAGCGTTCTTGATATTAATAATGGTAATTACAGCCTTAAGATGCAGCGTAATGGCAACCAAATGAGTATCACGGAAATCACCAATGATCCTCAACAAGGCCAAGTTCAAATCACGGCGACATTAACCAAACAGTAATCGCCTCTTTCTTGGTTCAAATTTAACAAAGCGTCTAATATAAATTAGACGCTTTGTTTCACCGGCCCAAGTTTCTTTTCACTGAAAAAACAGGGTTGGGATTTATTTCATTGGGTGAAGCTCATTCCTCTTGTTTTTTTAAACGTTCAATCTCTCGCATGAGCTCCATCACACGAGGGGCATTGGCCAGGCCATCTTGAGCTTGAATCACTTCAGCTGCATTGGCAATTCTGTCAACCTCAGAGCTGGCCGCACCAGCCTTCAGTCTTTCTATCTTAATCATTAGAAATTCCAATTCATGACATTTTGCAAAGGTTCGATTGGCTCCACACGGACACGGATCATCAGAAGCCACCCCATTACAATTGTTATAAACCACATCGGGGTCCTTCCACAGTTCAAGACGTTGACGATGCTCTGTGGCCTCTTCTGCCAAAAGTTTTTGATCCACTGACCAATGACATTTTTTATACTTTTTCCCACTCCCACAAGGGCATGGATCATTCCGTCCCGGGCTTTCTTGACTCATTGGTACCTCAATAAATTTTTAGGTCAGGATTATATGTCACTTTAGATTATGGCACTTGCAACAAAAGATTGCAGCACTTCTTGCCTCTAATCTTGGCTTTCGTCATTTGCGACCAAGCCTTGTTGAAAAAGAGCGTCCGCTTTTTTGATCAGATTTTTAGCGCCTCCGACCTTAATAGCAAACTTCAGTGGTTGCAGAAGCTTTTCATAAAAATCGAGAAAACCCTCGGTGGCTTTTTGTTTAGGGCTTTTATCGAGAAGCCAAAACAGTAAGACGGCAAGATGAATCGTATAAGTCAAACGGGCCAACGCGGCGACGATGTCTGCTGGCGGTGGTGAGGTGCTTTCGGCGAGCGCGCGATAAAATAGATTTTCAACTCGATGCCGGGTGAATTCTGAAGTCCCGGAAAAAACGTTTTGATCTTCGTAACCGACTAAAACAGGGATCAAGGCCTTAAGGGCCTCACGATGGGGCGCCAAAGTCTTAATACTTAAGCGAAGGGTCGCCACCGATCGCTGCCCCCAAGGCCCCGGTTGAATTTGCCTTTCAAACCTTTTTTCAAAGGCCGAGGTTAAGCTCTCGTGCAGCTCCAGAATCAAGGCCCCTTTACTGGCATAGTATTTATAAAACAAGCCTGGGCTGACCCCAGCCTGTTTCGCCATTTTGCGGAGAGTGGCTTTTTCATAACCCTCTGTCTGGATCAATTTTAATCCCACTTGGTACAGGTGTTGTTTCTGCTTCTCGCCTTGATCCGTACGCCCACTAGGACGTCCCCGCTTTTTCTGGTTTTCGTCTGCCAACTCTTTTTCCTTGCCTTTTTAGGTAAACACGTTTACCTTAATTATAGAAGTTTCAGCCAAGATGTCCACCAGTTTTTTAAACTCTTAAAAATACTGAGGTTTAATATGAAAATTGTCATTGCTGGGGGAACCGGACAGATCGGTCAATTGCTAACACGAGAGTATCGCCAACGAGGCTTTAAAGTTTGCCTGCTGACACGAAACCCTTCCGCTGAAGGCTCTGTCCAATGGGATGGACACAACCTAGGACCTTGGCAGCAAGAACTGGATGGCGCCAACGTGGTGATCAATTTGGCCGGGCGAACCGTCAACTGCCGGTATACAGATGAAAACATGAAACAAATGCTCGCATCCCGAATCGATAGTACGCGAGTCATCGGAGAGGCCATTGCCCGGTGCCAAAGCCCTCCTTCCTTATGGCTGCAAATGAGCACGGCCACTATCTATGAACACACCTTCGATCATGACAATGACGAAGACTCGGGGGTGATTGGAGGCAACGAGCTCAATGTTCCCGAATACTGGCAGTTTAGTATCGAAATCGCCAAGCAATGGGAAAAAACTTTGTTTGAAGCCAAAACGCCTCAGACGCGCAAAGTGGCTTTGCGCTCGGCTATGGTTATGAGTCCCGACAAAGGTGGCGTGTTTATGGAGCTCGTTGGTTTGACTAAAAAAGGTTTGGGCGGTCCCATCGCTGGTGGCAACCAATACATGTCTTGGATTCACGAAAAAGACTTTATTGGTGCTCTTGATGTTTTGATGAAAAATGATTTTTCAGGGGTTATCAATCTGGCGGCTCCCCATCCCCTTCCGCAAAAAGATTTTATGAAAGTCATGCGACAAATAATCGGGATGCCTGTGGGACTTCCGGCCACCCGTTTGATGGCTAAGGTTGGTGCCTATTTTATGAGAACAGACACCGAACTTGTTTTAAAAAGTCGACGAGTGGTTTCAAAAAGACTGGCCGAATGGAACTACAAGTTCGCATTTCCCCATTGGCAGGAGGCTTGTCAGGATTTGGCTGTGCGGTCCGACCAATTTCTTAAAAAGCATTATTATAAATATGCCATCTTAACTTACACCGCCACCATCGGGGGAGTCGCTGTCTTCGATACATTCAGAAATCCAGACTTTGAAAAGATAGTCTTCCTGGCCTACGTTCTTATTCTCTTCGCACCCTTTTTAATTCTGTCGATTGAATTGATTGGCAGTCTTATTGGTAGACAAATTTATCGCAACACCGAGAAGCACAAAATAATGGTGTGGAGTCACATCCTATCGATAGTCAGCATTTTTACTTTTGGTCTTTTAACTACATTTTTAAGCCCCTTCATAATCGCTATTGTGCAATTTGCTTTGGGGGCGGAATACCAGGCTCCGAGTATCAGTCTCTTTTTAAATTTCTACGTCGCGGCGGCGGGTGTGGTCTTGGGATTACCAGCCAGTCTGATTTTTGCGACGTGGATGGGGTGGGATGCTCATGCCCGCATTCATAAAACAAAAGCTTTCGATTGATCAAAAGCGGTAAGCAAAGCGTGCCGAGGTGACTCCAATACTGGAGCCGCCACTGCGTTGAATCTCTCTTTGTACAGAGAGAAGTAAAGACACGGAACTTGAAAAATTGATCGCAGCGCGTGGTCCCCACACCAATACCGAACTGTTGCCCCCCAAATAATTTTCATCGCCCAAAATAAACGACACATCCCATCCCAATTCTAGAAAATTAAAACCCAAAAAATCGAAGTGCAGTGGTGTTGTCCCCATGCCCAGCATGAGCTGAAAATCTAACGTGCTTTGAGCTTGCGCTACACCAGACTCTTCTTGAAAACCAATCATGGTTCGATCCAGGCTGATATCACTATTAGGCAAATGCAAAGCCCCATGGGCATCAAAAAATCGCGTGATATTGTATTTCCCACCAATCACATAAAGGTTTTGACTGTAGCCAGAGGTGGTTTGCACAGTTCCACCACTTGAAAGAGGGGCGTAGACCTGG
>CAXRIX010000163.1:0-13512 GCA_964230555.1 Bdellovibrionales bacterium | reverse complement strand
GTAAACATAACGTCCAGTGGTCCCATAGGCTCGCACCTTACGTTCTAAGATGACGGGGCTGAAGGCGACATTGTTTTTTGGACGCAAACCATCTTGTAAAGCCTTACCCGTGATAAAGCGCTGCTCGTAGCGACGAGTCGTGCCTTCACGATAGTAGCCATACATCTGGCCAATCATGCGGTGGCAGTGTTTTTCAAAATGGTAAAGCGATCGCTTGTTCATGCCGTGTTGAGTGAGCGTTGTCACTCTCTCTCCAAGGCTGATGGGGCGATCAAAATATTTGCCTTTAAAAAAGCTCTGGGTCAGCACATAACACATACGATGCATCAGCTTACGAGCAAGGTCTGGTTCTAAGCTTTCATTCCGCCAACCCAAGGTCATGACATCTTTTAAATCTTGTGGAGTGATAGGATCGCGTCCAGCCGCATTGTAATAATCGACATTGTCCCAGGTGTTTTGAATACTCTCGGTGAATTCATGGCCAATAGCATTGTCGCCACGCTCGTTCAGCTGGCGGAAGAGACTGTCGGCTTTTAAAATGTCTGGTCCGTCAGTGATATCGTTAAAACATTCGTCAATTCTGTCAATCTCTATGGTCTGAGCACAGTCATGATCGATACCTTTAAGACGGGATTTTGGATTGTCACTAAGAAGCGTGTAGTTTAATCCCATGGATTTTACAAAATTCACGATCTGAGACGCTTCTTCCATCTTACGAATATTCTTCTCTTCGACCTGCTTTTTGCGTTCGATCAACTGATCAACCGTGACTCCATGATAGGCCTTTAGATAGCCATAATACTCATTGTTTTCGTAATTGGCATTCACCGAGTCACCACTCTCGTAGATCGGCTGTTCGGTAAGCTCTTCCAATTGAAAATTCTCATTCACTTTGTTTGTTACTTCTACTTGCTCAGGAGGAATACCCCACTGAATTTTACCTTCAACGGTGTTGGGGTCGTAGTCCTCAAGCATAATTCTTTCGGGCTCTTCACAATAGGCCGTTCGGCAGTAGTTTTCATTAAGGATATTCACTGGACGCAATGACGAACCATTGGTGTTAAAAACGAAAGTCAATGGGCCCACGAAAGTCCGTGATGGCAAACCGGAGTGTCCATCATCGACTTCGGCATCCGGATTATGAACACCATCATTTAATAGAAGATCAAAATCAAAAGCCGGATTCAAAGAGGACTCGGTAAAGTCGGCATACTTGAGTTCATCGATATTAACGCCCAACTCATTTTCCACGAGGTCGGTCATTGATTGAGTACGGCCATCAAAATGACTGCCTATAAATAGGAATTTCAAGAAAGGATCGTCGGAAATCGCCTCTTCATTGTCGGTGTCATTCAGCTCGGCCGCCTCTGCACCTTCAGCTTGACGATTCTCGTCCGTCGCCGCGGCCGCCGCTTCGTCGGTGTTATAATCATTCTGCTGATCCATCTGATTCAGGATTCTATTGATAAGCTCACGCTTATCGTTTCTAAATTCCGTTAAATAAGGCAGTCCACGCTCTCTTAGCAACTGGCGATACTGTTCTAATCTTTCAAGACGGGCTTGAATGGCCTGCAGTCTTTGTTGAAACGCCTCAGTGCCTTCAGAGAACTCTCCAAGGCCCAACATGTCATAGAGTTTACGACGGGCTTGCGTGATATTTCCTTCGATTTCGACAAGCTGGTCTTCAGCTTCGATTCGACGCTCGGTTTCTTCAACAAAATTTAAAATTCCCTTCACCCGCTCGCTGTCTTCTTGAAGGGCATAAAGTTCGTCCATTTGCGTGAAGACTTCATTGTATCGATTCACCACATGGTTGGGATCATCAGAATTTTCCATGTCAGGAAACAGATCATGGATGGCTCTATCAATCGCTGTTGCCACGCGCAGGCGATGTTCATCAATGGTCTGCAATTGAATGAAGAACTGATTACGAATACGCATCAGACGAAGATCATCGATTTCAAATTCAATAGGTGTAATAATCATTCCACCCATCACTCGCACAAGCTTGGTTTGCACACTGATGTATTCTTTTTGCGCCTCTTTAAGCTCTGTTTCATTAAGAAGTCGGTGGTTCACATGGGCCCCACGCTCATCAGAATCATTGGGATTCCAAGTCATGCGCGCATTGACGTATTGCCCTTCACCTAACAATTGATCAGGTCCGCCGCCGTCACCGGGTTGAGTGATCTGGTCATAGATATCGTTAATGTTGGTGGGCGGATTTTCCGGATCAAATTCTACCAAATTGGGATCGCTGGCGATCTCATAGGGCTGTTCAAGCTCTTCGTCATAAATACGAACACCTTTTGCCGAAGGATCGAGATAATCTTTCTGCAACGCCACCTTCATAAGATAAACACCATCGCGAAGCTTCTCTGTACCTAAGCGTCCACGAACAATGGAGTTGTATTTCAAAACATAGGGATAGGCCTTTAAAAGAACTGCCTTTTTAACTTTTAGATTCAAATACTTGTCAATCGCATAGCGAAACCCCATCGTCTCGTAACGAAAGTCAGCAATAAACAGTTGCGACTTGGGAGCATTTCTTCGCTGTTCAATAATATCATTGTAATAGTTCGCAGGCATGTCGGGTTCATCCCAACCAAATGTCCACTTTTCATCCCATGGGTTCATGTAATAGGTGAAACGCTCTTCGTACTGGTTGATAATGTCACCAGCATCATTCTGGTTGACGTTTTCCAGCACCGTTCCGGCGCGATCACCACCCTCGATAAATGTCGTCGAATTGCCGTTGTTACGAGTTCCGACATAAGTGACTTTTGCAGTTCTTTGCTCAAGAACCTCACGGCGATAATACTTATGAGACAATGTTCCAAACCAAGTCAGACAGCCGTCTTCATTGGTTTCGCGACGCATGACTCGTTCGCGATTTTGATCTTCAGTCACAACATTGAATTGGTATCCGCGACCCACAGCAGCTCCGCGCCAATTCTCAACACAAGTGGTTACCGAATACTGTAAAGTTCTGTCTGTCGCCGACTCCCCAGGCATGATACGCACGAAACGCATTTTTAGAGGCTTGAAGTAAAAGCGCTTTTGATCACGGATCGTCATAATCGACTCATCAATATCCTCGATACCAATAACGCTATTGAAATACTCTTCGTAATTCACCTGATCCATGGACTCATAGAGTTCGTTGAACTGATAGTTTAAACTCTGTCTACGAACCCAGTCGTCGTATTGACCGAGACGAAAAACCGCCGAGAAAGGTTTCAATTTATTGAGACCAGCGGAGCGGGGCACGATACGAACCAAGAGCTCAACACTCCCTAATTCGGTTCGACGCTCAAGAAGAAGAGGAACACTGGCTGCCAAAAGGCGGTCGGCGTTCATGCTCCACTCAAAGACTGTGTTCTGACGGGTGATCTGGGCAACGTTAGAACTCAACAAGTGCTTTTGCGAGTCGTCGGCCGCCCCTGAGGCCACCAAATGCATGAACACAGTGAAGCGCCCGGTGTCGATCTCGGTTTGATGAGGAATTCCTGTGGAGTCTTTGACCCAAGCCACAGGTTTACCGGTAAAATTAAGATTTATATGAACGCCAGAACGATCCTGTAAAAGCTGTTGGTCGATTTGCTGGCGAATGCGTCGTTCTTCTGGGGACAGTGCCTGCAAACGCTCGCTGTACTCAGCGGTTCGCTGGCGTTCCCTTTCCACGGGTTCAACCACCATATTTTTAAAACGAAGTTCGGCATCGGAATCAAGAAGCTCACCTTTTAAGGCCAGAATCACATCTTCGCCGGTGACCCACTGTCCGGTGTACCACTGGTCACGGCTAAAGTCTGTTAAATCCATGAATCCACGGGATTGGGATTGGTTTCGGTACATATCCCAGGGGTTAAAACCAATTCTTTTAACAACCTTACCTAGATTTCCAGAAAGGGATTCAATTTCAAAATGCAAGGCGACGTTGACTGACGGCGCAAGAAAATCAAATACAGGGACCTGCTGAGTCCAACGCAAGCAGTTGCCACTGTTGACCGTAATCGGATTGTAAACATGCGACTGCCGATTGGTTTCATCGGCCCGCTCCCCGTCACGCATCCACATAATATCAGATCCGAGCTCGGATTTAATATGAAAACGTTCGTTACGAATCGTTCCCTGAGAGGCGCGATCACGAATGTTACACAGTTTAAAATAAAGTTGAATTTGATCGACCTGTTTCCAGTCCGATTCAGTAACATCAGAGAACTTGATATCTTCTAACTGAATGTCCCCGACCTCAAATTGCGCCCGGTTGTTATAGGCAATGAGACTACGCTCGCGCGAATGAATGTTAAGCTCTTGTTCGTTACGCTCGCCTCGGTCGGCTTTCACACAACCAACAAAGAGGCTTAGAATAAGAAGTGGAAGACTGATTCTAAATAAAATCATACATTGTCTCCACTGCAAAATAGATAGTTTGTTGATTGTCTTGTTGTAATCCATCAAGTCGCCTTACTGACTGGTTGAGAAGATTGGCGTCGTAATAATCTCCAAGGAAATTAACACCCCAATCCTTTGATTCAATTCGAAAGCCATAGCCGTGGCCAATCCGATTGTTGTGACCATAAGCGTGTGAGTTGTAGGCTGCTGGTACAGCATCGGATTCAATAAAATAGTTTTTGTAAAGTCCTGAGAAAATCCAGCGACCGGAGTCATAGGCGACTCCGCCACCAATGGTTTGCGCTTCGCCAGCGTCCGAGGGGGCCTCGTTGTTGACGATCGTGTTCCACATCGCCTGCACACTCCAAGCGTCAGTGATTTTCTGTTCGAAATTCAATGTTGTTAGAAATCCCTCAAAATTATATATAAATTGGGCATTGTTGACATCTGTGTTGGTGACAGTGTTTCCATAAATAAAGCTATCGAAAGCCACAACCGAAGGTAAATCGGTATAGCGAAAGTGCGTCACTCGACCACGAATAAAGTTATAGTCCGATATGGCCAGATAACCTTCAAGACTTTGAGTATAGAAAAACGGAATGTTTTCCCGCTCACCGACTCTGGTGGCAAGAGTGTATGATGTCGGAATCAATTGCTGGGTGCGTAGAGCCACCTCGAAACGCTTGCGTTTGATTCCCAGTCGTTGCGAAGTTCCCAAGAACGGTAAGTTCGATACAAATAGTGGTTCATTAAAGAAGCGTTGACGAATCAGACCGGCTTGCAGAGTTAAAACATTATTAAAAGGTTCGTATTCGACTAAAACTTCACGAGGATAGATGCCCGAGCCGGGTTCTTGATCTCCAAAGATGGCCTGCGAACGTCCAGACTCTAAGTTAAGACTGGCTTGGGCTTTGAAGTTTAATTTTTCTAAGAAACGGTATTTAAAACGTCCAATAAGATTGGCACCAGCAATTTGCGAATTAATATTTCCTTCAGTTGAAATTGACTGACCGGCGAAGTGAAGTTTCCAAAAAAGTTGCGAGCGGCGATTTTCAACTTCGGCCTCCATCCTGTCATAGTAATGAGGATTTAAAGCTAAAAAGTTAGAACGTTGAATCGACGAATCATAATAAGAAGTTTCCTTAGCAACAACTTGCTGAGTATTGTTTTGGCTGACCTCTGGTTTCGTGATTGTTTCACCCGCTTGGGCATAGCACGACAGAGAATAGCCGGTTCCAAATAGGAACCAAAATGCAATTTTAATAATGCTTCGTAAGGAAGCATATAAGTACTTGTTCTCTCTCATGTTTCCCCTGACAAAAAACATAATAGGTTAATCAAACTAAAATTTCACTTGTATACATTTCAAAAACCATTCCCTAACAATTGTGCTATAAACTCCTATAAACACTAAGATGACCCTGTCTAAACATTAGACAGTACGCCCATTTGCGCGGTTTTTTGTGGCTTTTTTTCTGAAGACTTTTCATTTTTTTTGAAAATCTTTCTCTTAGCGAACGACAACCGGAGTAAGATTTCTGCTGAGTTCTAAGTCAGTTAGGTGAGACGATGAAATGTTTATAGTGATCGAACGCCGACTTTTATCAGTAAAAATTGTGAACAGAACAACAACAATTCATCATTAGATTTTTACAACTCATACATTCAAAAAAACTATCAACGCATGAACATTCACCAGACTTTGTTTTAAAATTTATCGCTGCTCTCGTGGACAAACACCGACTTTTTTTCGATTCAGGTGATTCTAAAATCTATTGATAAGTTAACAATGAGATTTTTAAACTTTCTATCAACAAATCTTTTTTTTTAAAATTCCCAAACCACTCAAACCTGACTTCAACCTTGAGTCGCACCTGAACATACAGCCTAGCTTTAGATTGAACTAAGCGAGAACTCATAAACCAGAAGTGACTCTAACCTAAATATCACACACGGTAGACCCGATGGTTGCTGGTCAAAGCTCACGACGGTTGCTGGTCAAAGCTCATGGCGGCGAAGGCTAATATCGAGTGGCTCGGTAGGGAGTCTTTGTTGGCGAGCCAAAGCGAACTTTGGCAAGCCCCACTTAAGCCCTATTGGAGATGTTTCAAAATGGTAAGAGGTGTGCCAAAAAACTCCGGTGCAACAAATTGAAGCGTCGTTTTTATTGGCACTATCAAAAAGATAGCCGCTGTATTCGAAAAGAATGATGTTCTGGAAGGCACGCCGCTTGCTGTACTAAAGAGCACAGGGGAGGGACTATGATACGTTCCAATGTAAGGCGATTTGGTTTTTTAACATGCACCTTTTTAATGACCGTTTGTTTTCAAAACTGTGGTCAAGAGGTTACCTTCGATGAAGGCTTACAAAAAGGTGCTTTCTCGCAACTCAACAGCCAAGGTGAAACAACCGGCATTGATAGTCTTGATGCTTCCGACATCATAGAATTGGTTGCTATCAACAATGAGAATCCAGACCTCGATTTCGAATCTGAAGTTCCACCGATGATCGATATCCCAAGCCAAGACAACCAGACCGATTCAGGACAAAGCCATTCTGATGACAACAGTCACGAAGAGTCTGCGGATCAGGTTGCAGACACCAACTCGACGCCAGACCCTGCATCCTCAGCCAACGAAAATGGTCAGCAGCAAGCCGAAGAAAACAGAAATGAAAACTCAACCGCTTCGACCTCGGAGACCGACGACGGTAACTCGTCGGCAAACGATCATGGACAGCAAACAGCGGACGCCCATCGCAACAGTGATCAGAATACCGATAATGATTCTGAAAATGATTCTGAAGTCGATTCAGACGCGCAAGAAACCGATCAACCCTTGGTAACTAATAACAACGAAGACGATACTGAAAACGAAAACTCTGATGACTCAAGCCATAGTGACGTTCCAACCACCAACCCTGAGACCTACATGTTTCGTTGTGTTCTCCAAGGCAAAGGGAAGTCACAGCATATCGGCTTTATCGGCGACCGTATTGTGGGCGACCAGGACACTCCAGACACTTTGTGCATGAGTGAGAATGCTTGCCTGAACATCATGCCGAGTCTAGGCTTTGCTGTCCAAGGCCCGCAGTTTACAGGATACTGCAAGAATGCAAAAGCCCACACGCAAACGCTGACCGACAGTCAGGCTTTTGCCTTGGTGGCCGAATAAACCAAAGCCACATCTTAAGCCAACAAAGGGTGGAAATACATTTCCGCCTTTTTCTTATTTCATATGTAATTCCAGTGACTTAATAATCATTTAGGACCCTCCGCATTGTTGACGCCACCAACCCCGAGGACTAATATCCAGCTTTGATCAATATCTGGATTTAAGGGAGCCTCACATGCAGTCCATGAAGCAATTACCACCGACGGCGGGTTACAAAGCCGGAGATGTCCTTGTTCTTTTTGGAGAACTTTTTTCCAAAGGCTATGCCAATGGACTGGTCGAAGAAGCGGAAAAAATGGGAATGACTATTGTTCGCTCAACTGTCGGACGTCGTGACGGTGATGGTGGTTTGCGGGCACTAACAGCTGAGGAAAGTAAAGATGTTCCCCAGCCTTTTATTAACGTTCCTCTTGAAGCTGGCTTTGATATGGAACCGGATTCAAAAGGAGTCACCCCATGCGATCAATTGCAGGGCATCAAAATGAAAGATTGGGACAAAGACCATCTTAACTGGGATTCCGTTCTTGAATCTCAAAGCAATGGAGTCCAACGCTTTAAAAGTTCGGTAACCCAATATATGGAACAACTGAAGGCCCATATTCCAGAGGGAGCCAATGTTTTGTTTGCCCACATCATGGCTGGAGGTGTGCCAAGAGCTAAGATCCTTATGCCGGTTATGAACAAAGTCTTTAAAGGACGCGGCGATCGCTTTATCTCGTCAGAGGATTTATTTCATTCGCAATTGGGGAAAATGAGCCAATTAAATTTTACCGAAGTCACCGCCAACACCTTCCAACACCTGGTTGAACTCAGTGCCGAGATTCGCGATCAAGTGGAAGCCAAGGGAGGACAGGTCTCCTATACGGCTTATGGTTACCACGGTACTGAAATACTGATTGATGGCGACTACAAGTGGCAAACCTACACACCTTATTTTCAAGGGTGGGCGAAAATGGAATTGGAAAACCATTGTAAAAACTTTTCGCAAAAAGGGATCAAATGCTGCGTCTACAATTGCCCCGAAATACTCACCAACTCTTCGAGTATTTTTCAAGGCGTCGAGGTGTCCCTCTATCCTCTTGTCGGCGCTCTTCAGAAAGAAGGCGAAAATTCTAAATACTGCCAAAAGGTTTTGGACACTTGCAAAAAACTTCTAAAGGATGAACACAGTTTCTCTGAGATCCTTCAGTTTACTGACCAGTATGTTAAAAACCCACTGATCGTCAGTCACTCCGATTTTGACAAGTGGCCACAGCACAATTCAAAAGAGCAAATGGCGTTTATGCTGGACTCTTCTGAACACTTGATTGCCATGCACAAAGACCCAAAAAATTTAATGACCTTTCCTCTATCCGAAGAGGTCTTTACAGCCACTGGCCAAGTGATGTTACACGACAGCTGGACCTGTAAAGAGCCCGTACTGTGGTTGAACCACGACATTGTGGCTCGATCCATGGCCGCTCGCGGGTGAGCCTGTGAGCTTAAGCCACGGCTTTCAGTGGTCCTACGAGGACATGGACTTTAAAGGTTATTCCGTCGCTGGACAAACCACCTCTATGGTTTTTCAGAATCAAAAGATTTGTTTTGATATCGCCCAAGGACTGCCTTTTAATTTAAGCGCTAAATTTTATTGTCTGACCCACTTGCATGCCGACCACGGCGCTGGGCTTAACTACCTACTTTCTCAGCGCTCGCTTTTTGGCCTTCCGGAAGCAAATATTATGTTACCAGCTTCGGCCATTTCATCGATTGATACCATATTGCAAGAGTGGATGAAAATCGAAGGGTTTCAGTTCTCTTACAATCTTATACCGGCCGAAGTCGGCATGACTCATCACTTGTCTGAACAATGGTGCCTGCGTCCGTTTCCGACAACTCACCGAGTGCCCTCCTTTGGTTACATTTTGTATCGAAAAAAGAAAAAATTAAAAGCCGAGTTTTTAAACAAAGATCGACAACAGATTTTGGATGCGAAGTCTAGGGGCGAGACTATCGAAGACGAAGTTGAGGCACCGTATTTGGCTTTTACTGGTGACACCCAAATTGAGTTTTTAAAAGCCCACCCCGATGTCGCCAAGGCGAAACTTTTATTTATGGAATGCACTTATTGGGATGAAAAAAAACCAGTGGCAGCGGCCCGAGAGTGGGGACATATCCATTGGCAAGAGGTTCTTGATCATCTGGATGAGTTTTCTAATCAACACATCTCTTTAATTCATGTCTCGGCTCGGCATTCGACATCGCAAGTTGAAGAGATTTTACAGAACAGTCTGTCGGCTGAAACAAGACAACGTTTCTCCATCTTCCCAAGGCCGATGTGAAAAGGATGATCATTTTATGAAAATCGTTTTTTTAGCTACAGCTTGCCTGATTTGTTTCAAAGGGATGGCGGCAGACTTTTATCCCACCCATTATGAAGAAAGTCGCAATCACTTTTTAAATCTTGCCGATAATTTTAAATCCATTTCAGGGGTTAAGGTTTACAACCAAAGGGTTCCCAGCAAATCCACTGAGCCCCTGTTTATCGACGCCCTTTATCTTCCGCAACAGTCCGAACCGAAAACAAATTTGGTTATTGTCACTTCCGGAATCCATGGTGTTGAAGCTTTCACTGGAGCGGCTATCCAAGCTCGCTTTTTAACAAAAACATTGAAACAGGAATGGTTGAAAAACAGTGGCTTTCTTATCGTTCATGCTGTCAATCCCTACGGCTTCAAATACCAGCGCCGAGTCGATGAGGAAAACGTCGACCTCAATCGAAACGTCGGTGCTGATGAGGAGCTCTTTCATCGGGTGAGCGATCCTTATAGAGAGTTTGAGACTTACCTGAACCCACAACAGCCGGCCTCCACAGGGTTCTGGTCGGATACTCAATTATTTTTAAAATCTCTTGTCAAACTTGTTACCCATGGCAAGAAAACAATCACCCAGATTGCGGTTGGCGGCCAGTACCAAAACCCTGAAGGAATCTACTATGGTGGCGATAAAGTTCAACCCAATGCCCATCTTCTACACTACATTTTTTCGAATGCGGGACAAGCTTATTCCAATATCTTACATATCGATCTGCACACAGGCTATGGAGAAAGAGGACGCCTGCATTTTTTCTCACACCCCAAGGCGGCTCAACTTCCAGGATTCGATAAAATTTTTAAAAACTTTTCGATTGATTCCGGAACCGATCAAGATTTTTACGAGACCTCAGGAAGTTTTGAAAGACTCACACTGAAAGTCTTCCACGATAAAAAAATTGTGATCCCAATGACCTTTGAGTTCGGCACTATGGATTCGCAAACAATTATGGGAGGATTCTATTCATTACGAAATATGATTTATGAAAACCAAGGCGTCCATCAGGGCTACAAGACGAAGACTGACAAAGTGAGAGTTAAAGAAAATTTTATGGAGATGTTTAATCCATCCGATTCAAAATGGCGGGCAAAAGTTCTTGATGAGGGAACCGCAACTTTAAGCACCGTGATTCAACGTTTTCAGGAATTGGACTAGTAACTATTTGAACAAAACCTTAGTCACTAATTTCTCGCAATGTAAAAACAGCACCATCCGTATTAGACCGGCTATTCTTTATTGGGGCTCCAGAAATTAAAACGGTCTTTTCGACCCCACTTCCGATTGTCACTTTTAACTTTTCATCTTTAATTTGCTCACCAGAGTACATCATTCGATAAAAAGGTGTTTTATCCGGTTCAATTTTCTGGCCTTCTTCAGTCTTTAATTTCCAACTTTTAGAAGATGCATTTTTGTCCATAAGCTGATCGTTGGTGAACTCCAAAAGATTCATCGCCTGGGGGTTGGCATACTCAAACCGTCCCTCCTGATTTAAAACCACACTTGCAATGGGGCTGGATTCTAGAATCACTCGAACAGCCTCCAGTTCTCGCTTGGCTCGTCCTTGGCCGGCATCACCTTCGAGGTACTCAAATATGGTGTATTTAATACCCACCAGCTTTCCATTTTCATTGTAGCGGCCCATGGCCAATAAATTGACATGCTTTTCTTCATCATTAGCGTCCAAGCGAACGGTAGAATGAAGATAAGCGGGCTCCCCTTTTTCAATTTGACTACTAATAATTCGGGTGTCTGAGTGAGCCGAAAGAGGCAGGAAAATATTTTCGCTTTTACCGATAGCCTCTTCACGAGACATCCCAAAAAACTTTTCTGCTTCGGATCCCCATTGATCGATCACACCATCGAGATTGACGCCAAAAACAATTTCATTTTCTGACAATAGAAATCGAAACAACCAATCATTGGAATCCTGCGCTGCTTTAAGCTCCGAAACATCAACAATTAGAACAACCAAACCATCCGACTCATTGTCCGCATTTTGGTAGGGATGAATTTTTACCAGATTCCAACCAAAGGATCCGAGGTTGACCTGGTTCTCAATAATTTTCTGTTCATCGAGAACTTTCCGACAGTCTTCAATAAAAGACGGATAGAGGGGTGACGAGAATTGAACGATCGGACGTCCGACATCTCCTTTCCTAAAGTTGAATATATCCATAGCCAGAGTCGACATTTTTCGAATAGCCAAACTTTTATCAAGAAACATTGTACCGACTTTTGAAACCGACAAAAGTGTTTCCATATCACGATTGGCCAATGAAAGTTCCTCAATCTTCGCCTGATACTCAGCATTCATTGTATGAAGCTCTTCGTTGACCGACTGAAGTTCTTCGTTTGTACTTTGCAATTCCTCGTTAGAGGACACCAACTCCTCGTTGGTGCTCTGCAGTTCTTCGTTGGCCACTTCCAAACTTTCAACCGTATTGTCCAAGTCTTTACGACTTTGTGCTAACTCCTCTCTGAGAAAAACCATTTCTGAGGGATTGTTTTCAATCGGGTCAGCCGTTTCACTCGAGGTTTTTGTCAGAAAAAATGTGACCACAAAAACATTTTCATATTGAGTCGGATTGTAGCGAGTCACTGAAACTGTCAACACGGATTCATCTGAAGTTTTATATTCGCTGACCAGCGATTTAACCTGTAAACTGGATTCTTTGCTTCGCAGCTCCAGGCGTCGAATGGCCGCCACAACCGTCGGTTTGATTTCAGGTTGTAGAAAATCGAGAAAAGACCCGTCTTTCTCCCCGGGACTCACCGAGGTGAAAGACGAAATATCACCAAACACATGCAGGGCTTGTAGATTCGGTCCAAGGATTACTGTTGGCGCAATCAACTGACCGAAAACATCGTGCGAGACCTCCAAAAGCAACTGCTCTTTACTGGTAAGATTTTTGATTTTTTTAGGCCGATGCCGAAGACGTTCATTCTGAATATTAAGAATTTCAACCCGGCTTTCTGGTGATTTGTGTTTGCTTTTTTTAAATATTTTAGCGTTCCCGTCAATGGTATCTAGGACCGACTCTTGGGGAAGACTCTCACTGCTTCCCAAAAACAAATAGCCACCGATATTCAACGATTGCTCCAATATTGCTAACACCTCTTTCTGAGTCGATCGGTTAAAATAAATCGAACAGTTGCGAAACGAGATTATGTCCATTTTCCCAAACGGAGGATCGGAAATGAGATCGTGTTTTGAAAAAACGATACAATCGCGCAAGCTACGTTTGATCCTGATCTTATCGTGCTCTTCTTTGTTGAAATAACGGTTCTGAAAATTGACAGGAAACTCTTTGGTCTCGTGTTTGTCGTAAACACCCGCTTGCGCCTTTCGAATCGCCTCACCATCAACATCGGAAGCAAAAATACGAAACAAAATGTTTTTACCGGATCGACGAATTTCATCGTCCAAATACATGGCTATAGAAAAAGCCTCTTCGCCAGTGGAACAGGCCGGCACCCAAACTCGAATTTCAGAGCCTTCTTTTTTCCTAGAAACCAGTGGAGCGATAGTATTTTTAGCGAAACTGTCAAAGTGTCGTCGGTCACGGAAAAAGGATGTAACACCAATCAAAAA
>CAXRIX010000162.1:0-3798 GCA_964230555.1 Bdellovibrionales bacterium | reverse complement strand
GGGGAACTTTTCATTTGGTGATTATTTTAAAAAAGAAGCGATCGCTTTTGCTTGGGAGTTTTTAACAAAAGTTTTAGGTATCCCAGAAGAACGACTCTACGTGACCGTTTTCACCACTGATGACGAAGCCGCAGAAATTTGGGAAAAAGAGATCGGCGTTCCGAAAGAAAAGATTTTTCGCTTCGGCGAAAAAGACAACTTCTGGCGCATGGGAAAAACCGGCCCCTGTGGCCCTTGCTCTGAAATTTTTTATGATCACAACCCCAACGGTCCAAAAGTTTCTATTGATCAAGATGAAGATCGCTTTGTTGAAATTTGGAATTTGGTCTTTATGCAGTTCTTTGAAGACGAGGACGGTAAACAAACCCCACTTCCCAAGCCGTCCGTCGACACCGGCTCGGGCCTGGAGCGGGTGGCTGCCACCATGCAAGGGGTCACTGACAACTATCAAACCGATATTTTTCAACCGTTGATCAAGAAAACTTGTGATCTTGCTGGCCTGCCCTTTGATTGGTTGCAGCTTTCACAAAATAAAAATCAGATCGGCGCTGTCAAAGTGGTGGCCGACCATGCGCGTACCGCCGCCTTTCTGATGTCCGAAGGAGTTCTGCCCTCCAATGAAGGCCCCGGTTACGTTTTACGAAGGATCATGCGCCGAGCGATTCGTTACGCAAGAAAGCTAAGCACACAGACCTCAATTTATCCTGCGGTTTGCGAAGAGGTTGTTAACCTGATGCAAGCTCACTACCCCATTTTGGGAGAGAAAAAAGAATTTATCGTGCAAGCCGTTCGCGATGAGGAGAAGCGTTTTCTTTTAACTTTGGATAAAGGAAGCGAAATTTTAAAAGATGAAATTTTGAAGCTACAGAAAAAGCAAAACAACACTCTTGACGGTCGCACCGCTTTCACTTTGTACGACACCTATGGCTTCCCCTTTGACCTCACCGAATTGATGGCCAAAGAAGAAGGTCTGACGGTCGATAAAGTGGGTTTTAAAGAAGCCATGGAAGCGGCCAAATACAAAGCCCGAAGTGCACAAAAGTCCCATAATATTTCCAGTGACGAAAAGCATTTGGGTGAGTGGACCCAGACCATTGATAAAACCGAGTTCCTTGGTTACGAAAAGTTAAGAGCCGAAAGTTCTTGCCTGGCGCTGAGTGATGGCTCGCAGTCGGTTGAAACACTGACCGGCAGTGGATGTGTCGCCTTTAAGGCCACACCTTTTTATGCCGAGGGCGGTGGCCAAGTCGCCGACTTAGGATCGATTTTTGATGGGAAAACAAAAAAGAAATTGGGAGTGGTGACAGACGTTAAGAAAATGAATGATGTTTTTATTCATTTTGTGGAGATGTCGGAAGAAATAACAACCGGTCAGGTCTGCGACTTGCAAGTAGAAGACCTGGAAAGACAGAACACCGCCAACAACCACTCGGCCACCCACTTACTCAACGGTGCCTTGAAAGAGGTTCTTGGAGATCATGTGAATCAGGCTGGGTCGTTGGTTAACAGTCAAAAACTGCGTTTTGATTTTAGCCACAACAAACCGGTTTCAGCCAAGCAACTGCAAGACCTAGAGGATCGAGTCAACCAGCAGATCGCGAAGGCCACACCGGTGCAAGCGCAAGTGATGGCGCAGAAAGAGGCCATCGACAAGGGGGCCGTGGCCATGTTTGGCGAAAAGTATGGCGACGAAGTGCGAGTTCTGAGTATGGGAGAGATTGTTGATGGCAAACCGTTTTCAATGGAACTTTGCGGTGGGACCCATGTCACCAACACGGCTCAGATTCGTCTATTTAAAATTGTCAGTGAAACCGGAGTCGCAGCCGGGGTTCGTCGTATCGAAGCTCTGACGGGCGACCGGGCGTTTCAGTACCTGAATGAAATGGCCAATGAGAATTTGCAACTTTGTGAAGACATGAAAGTTAAAAAACCAAAGGTCGATGACGATCACTTTGGCGGCGGCCTTACCCAGCGGGTGACAGACTTACAGTCAAAAATCAAAAAGCTTGAGCAGGATTTAAAAAAGAAAGCCAGTCAAAGTGTTTCGATTGACGACATTCTAAAACAGGCCGAAGAGAAGACTTTAGGCGGCGAAAAAGGCTTAGCATTGATCACCCGTATCGATGTTTCCGATCGCAATGTCCTGAGTGAAGTCGCCGATAAAATTCGAGACAAAGCCAGTTCGGTGGCCATGGTTTTGATTGGTGAGAGTGAACAGGGACAACCCAAACCGATCATTGTCGCTGTTTCCAAATCCCTTAAAAAATTGCATGCGGGCAAAATCACCAAAGAACTTTGCGCCATTATGGAGGGCAAGGGAGGCGGACGACCCGACTTTGCCCAAGGTTCAGTCACCAACCTCGATAAACTGAATTCAGCAAAAGATAAGTTTTATGAAATCTTGGAGCAATAAAGGCATAAAAGCAGAGGCTCAAAAACTACAGAGCTGGTTTAGCGAAAACTCGCGACCTCTGCCATGGCGCCAATCCAAAAATCCTTATCGGATTTGGATTTCTGAGATCATGCTTCAGCAAACCACTGTCAAAGCTGTGATTCCTTACTTCAAACGGTTTGTAAAACGCTTTCCAGATATCCAGAGTCTGGCCGCGGCTCGAATTGAGGATGTTTATGAGCACTGGGCGGGCCTGGGTTATTATTCTAGAGCGCGCAATATTCATAAAGCCGCCAAACAGATTGAAACCCTTAAGACGTTTCCTGAAACCTACCAAGAACTTTTAAAACATCCCGGCTTCGGCGACTACACCGCCCGCGCGGTCAGCAGCCAAGCCTTTGGCGAAAAAGTCGGTGTCGTGGATGGCAATGTGATCCGCGTTCTCAGTCGTCGCTTTGGCCTTGCCGTTGAGCACTGGAAAAACAAAGAGAAAAAAGTTTTACAAGAGATCGCAGACACCTACGCTCAGCACGCGGACCCAAGCTCTATCAATCAGGCTTTTATGGAGCTAGGAGCCACAGTCTGCACTCCCACCAACCCGACCTGTTTGCTGTGCCCTTTGAAAAAAAACTGTGTGGCTTTAAAAGCCGATCAGATCGAAGAGCTGCCCCTGAAAAAGCCCAAGCGGGCGACTGAGATCTGGGTGTGGAATGTTGATGTGATCGAACGACAGGGGCAAATTGCCCTGGTCAAAAACGAATATGCCCCGTTTCTTAAAAAGCAACTGATCCTCCCTGGAAAAGTCGTTAAGAAAGACAAGGCACCAAAGACCTTTGATTTCCAGCACGGTGTCACTCACCACAAAATTTACGTGAAGGTCTCCAGAAGAAAGTCTAATTTTAACTCGGCAAAAATTGCCGATATCACTTGGCTTTCGCCTAAACAGCTAAAAGAAAAGGTTCCTTTCTCCCTCGTCCAAAAGGCAGTTGATATTGGCCTGGGTGACAATTCCTAAATATTTTATACAATAAGGGGATGCGCTCTTGGGGAATTCTCTTTTTTATCTTTCTATTTTCTGCAAACAGTTTCTCTGAAGCGGTCTTTGTGCCGCCTGAGGCCATCAAGGTCACGACTCGGGGGAAAAACCGACAACCGGTTTTTGTTTCCGATACCAGTTTCATCTTCGTCAGTCAGTCGCGCGACACTCACAATGAGCCTCAGCTTTATTTTCGCGATCTGGAGCAAGGCAAAGAAAAACGCATCACTCACCAACGTGGACAACTGGCCAATGGGTTTTATCAAGACAAATCCGGTCATATCTTTTATTCCAGCACAACTGATGAGGAAAAAGAGACTCCTTACGTTTTAAAAAATGTTATCAACCGCTTCCCATCAAGCGTTAAAAA
>CAXRIX010000161.1:0-9475 GCA_964230555.1 Bdellovibrionales bacterium | reverse complement strand
GGCTTCTGCTTGGCTCACCAATGGAGTCAAAGTCAGTAAAGCAATAAAACAATATGCGAAAATTCCCATCTCCTACTCTTCGGGATATTTCATCTATAATTTTAATAATTTAATAAATAATTAATATCAAAATACGGGTTGGACGTGATGACTCGACCTTTTGATAGCACCCGACATGTCTTCCTCTGCACCGAAGGCCTGAATCATCATCGAACGGGTTCGGTGGTATAGAAAATACCCAAACTGGATTTACGTCTCACCATTCGTGAAATATAAATATTTCTTTCCGGAGTGGAGGTATTCTGCAGAATTTGAATCACCCGCCCACTGTAGATATAAATCAAATGATCGTAAAAGTTTTCCGGATTCATTGAGTCTGGGTTGTACTTTCTTTGCAAATTACGGAGCCAGGGCAAGGCCTCTGCTAAGTAACCCATGGTGGCAATCGCTGCGACATAGGGGTCGGCTAAGTCTTCTTTTTTAACACCGTAGTAACGAGCAATAGCCTCTGGGACAATCTTGATTTGGGTGAGTCCACGACTATTAGGCGTCTGCTTCCCTCTCAAAACCCACTTTAACAAGCTGACCACTTCTGGCAGATTTTCTTTCAAATGATACTTAGGGCTCCGACCAAAAAAAGTCTCCACCTCTAATATCCCCAAAGTTAATCGTGAAAGTTCAAAGTAGGTGTTGTCCGAAAGATTATAGATTTTCTTTAACGCCACCCGTTCAAGCTGAAGGGCGGTAACAAATTCGAAGGCCACAGGGTTTCGAGCAACCTCGAAATCTCTTATAATAAAAAGGGCGTCGCGAACGCCTCCGTCAACAACATCGTTTCTCAATGCCTCCTTGTATCCAAGGGCTTCAAGGCGAGTGACCTCGGCTTCAACCCTGCCACTGTATTGGTATGGTAATGACTCGGAGGTTGGATTAAAAAAATAGTGGTAAGACAAGTGACTGGTAAAAACCTCACTACAAAAGGCTTGAGCAGCTAAAGAAGTGCGTCCCAGTAACAACGAGGAAACGACTACGAAAAAAAAGAAAAATCGAACCGATGGCGACATCAGAGTGTCCTATCATATTAAAAGGATTTTGGACTGAAGCTGGAATTTTTTTCAGAAATCGGCCTTCAATGTGAAGGCTCACTTAACTTGATTGCAAAAAAATTATGGAAAATTTCAGGTCAGTATGGATGAACCCATGATCAAGCCGTCGCAAAGACCAACGGCTTTAAGGCTCCTGGTCAGATCCACTCTGAGTCTATAAGATTTGAAGACAGGTGTTGGCTCCTATGAAAAGAATTCCACAGGAGACCCCTTTCAGTAATCTTTACCAGAATCTTTCCGCAAACAAAAAAAAAGCCACACACGGTGGCTTTTCAATCACAAACTCTGTTTTGGTTTAAGATCCGGGGCTAATACTTGCCGGAGCTTTTTTTTTACTGTCCTTAGCTAATTTTAAAGGCACCTTGCTTTTCACATCAATCAAGTCCACTAAAATATTAACAGCCTCCCTGACATCAGGACGCTTGTGGTACTCGCTGATTTTTTCTTTATCCGAAAGGTTTTTCTGCTTTTCGTACTCTTCTTTCTTGTCTTTACGATCGTCAAAAGAGTCTCCAAGAACGATTCCCTTCTTTTCTTCGGCTCGTGCCTTCTTCACTTCTTCAACGATCTCCTGGAAATCTTTGTCCTTCTTGACTCGAACAGCAGAACGTTTTGCTAACTTTTGGATCGTCGTATCTTTAACAGTTTCCCAACGGTCTTTACCTTGAGATACAAAAGCACTTTTTGAAATGAACTTATCAATTTTCTTCGGAGGCAAGGAGTAGTCTAGCGTTTTCTCACCGATATCTTTATCATCCAAAGCACTTGGGAAAACGATATGAGAATGAACACCACGATGTTGGGTTGAATACCCCCCTGGCGTGAAGAACATCCCGACAGTGACTTTTAAAGCTCCCAAGCCGGGAGACAATGGAATCACCTGCTGCACACTCCCCTTTCCAAAGGTGTGATCAGCGCCGACAATAATACCGCGGTCATAATCTTTTAAGGCACCCGCCACAATTTCAGAGGCTGAAGCACTCACTCGGCTGGTTAAAACCACCAAGGGGCCTGTCCAATCCACTTCGGGGTCTTCATCTTGCAAAGGAATGGGTTTTAAACGAGGGTTCTTCGAAGATTGTTTTACGACATTTCCAGTCTTAAAGAAAAGGCCGGCAAGCTCTACAGCATCACTCAAGCTTCCTCCACCATTTTGTGACATATCAAGAACTAAACCATCGACATTTTCAGACTTAGCCTCTTTGATCAGGTTTTTAACGTCACGAGCACTGGAACGATCACCTTTGCTTGAGGCATAAAAAGACGGAAGGTTAATAATTCCCACTTTTCGCTTCACACCGTTGACCTCTTTGTTTAAGTAGGTCAACTGAGCCGCTTCATCCTCAAGTTTGATTTTGTCCCGAACAAGAGTCACCGTGTGATGATCCGACTTGCCTTTTTGGGTTCTTAAAATCTTCAGGCGTACTTGCGTGCCTTTCTTACCACGAATCAACCGAACCACATCTCGTAAGTCCCACTCAACCACGTTTTCAAAGGCTTGTGGACGACCGTTTTTAAACTGGCCAACGGCGATAATTTTATCTTTTGGAAAAATTTTACCCGAACGCTCGGCCGCTCCGCCTTTTACCAAGGAGTCAACAACGGTGAACCCATCTTCGGGAGTCAGTGTGGCGCCAATACCTTCAAGCGATAAACTCATTTGAATTTCAAAGTCCTCAAGTTGATCAGCCGAAAAATAGCTGGTGTGAGGATCTAGGGAATGAGCGAAGCTATTCAAATATCCAACAAGAACATCTTCCTTTTTATACTTTTTCAAATTGCGAATGCCACGATCGTAACTTTTCGAAACCAGCTCGACAGCTTTCTTCAACTTCTTACCCGTGATCAATCGATTTGAAATTTGGAAGTGAATGTATTTTTCTTGTAAGGCTTCCAGTTCTTTTTTGTTTTTCGCATAGCCTCTTTGATCCGGATCTAAAACAATGCGGACGGACTTATCGAATTTGAAATTCTTATTAAGTTTTGATTTGGCAAATTTCACTCGATCTTTCACTTTTGAAATATAAAAATCCTGAATTTCAAAAAGCTGGTCACATTTACCCTTGTCGATGTTTTTAAAAATGTTTTTCATTTTTTTGGTCAAGGTCTCTACGTCGGCCTTGGAAAAATAAACTCGCATCGGATCAAAGGAATCCAAGTGTTGTTTAATAACACGAGCTTCCAGGGTCGATGTCTGTTTGCTGGTATTGATGTGAGCAATCAGAAAGCCCTTTTTAATATCTCTTAGGTTTTCACACTTGAGATTGGCTTTTTTCCCAGGACCAAACAGGTTCCATTGCGCATGGCCCGTAAGGGGAAGAAAGAGGCTCGTGACTAACAACAGGGAGAGAAATTTCATAAACAATCCTTTTTTGTAGCTGTATTCGATTAGTATAACTTGTATCGGGCGTTTTTTTGATTGTCTTTTTAGAGTTCTGGTCCAATTTTCAACAGCAAGGACCAAGGCCTAATTTATCGCTATATAGATAGTCATTAAAGGAATGCCGCTCCAGACGGCCTGAAAATTAATCTCAGTGGTTCTCATTGTGAGACAGGTGGACCTCCTCACTGACAACCTCCTTAGGTCTGGCCTCATAGAGAAAGAAACTGTGATGCGGATTCCTCTGCTTAAGGTCTAGGAACTTTTGCCGAGTCGAGGCGATATTTTTGGGGTCGTCATCTGAAAACCCAAACCGATGGGCTGGAAGATGGCCAAACTCTTCATAGACAGATTCTATGAAGTGATGCAAAGCCTGTTTTTTCATTGATGAGATCAAATCAGGACCGGTCCACCGAATCAGCTTTTTGGTCTCTGAATTGGTGACGGCATAAATTCGATGAATCGACGGCATTTTTGGAAGGAATCCAGCATCAGCCAACCATTTCACCCCTTCGGCAATTCGATCGGGGTGATGACCACGAGCTGTGATGATTGACATGGTTCGGTCACGATTCACAGCTTTTACAAAGCGATCCCATGACGGGCCCTGCCAACCTGGTGTTTGAACGGCCTCTTTTAAATCTTCTATAAACGGAAAATAATTCGACTCTGGATCATCGCCAAACCGCTTAAAAGTTTTTCCTGGGGCGGGGTCGATGAAATAATCCTCATAAGGACCCTCTTTGCCAATGAGTGTTCGATGTTTGACGAATTCGTGAGACGTCAGACTGACTTCCTCTCCGGTTTCTTTGTGATAAATGTAACTGATCGAGCCCGTATGTATTATATTATCGTCAAAATCAAAAATATAAAAACTTTTGGGCTCACCCATTTTTCACCTTTGAATACCTAGCAAACTTCGGCTGATGATTTTAATCGGCCGAAGTGTTGCTATCACTTCTTCGAATCACAGTTTTCTTTTTACTGGTCTTCTTCGCGGAACTGGCTTTGGATTTCTTTTTTACTTTCGAACCAGCTTTGGCCACTTTTGCTTTCTTTTTGGTAGCTTTCTTTTTAGTGGCTTTCTTTTTCTTCTTTTTCTTTTTAGTCTTCGATAACTTGTCAGCAAGAAGCTCGACGGCCTTTTCCTTTGTTACCGCATCGGTTTCCAAATCATCAGGAAGCGAGACATTAATTTTTCCCATTTTGATGTAAGGTCCATAGCGTCCGTTAAAGACATTCATGTCTTCTTCAGTTTCAGGGTGCTTTCCAAGCTCTTTCAATGGCGCCGCTCGGCCGCGACCTTTTTTGGGTTTAGAAAGCAGTTCCATGGCAAAGTCGAAATCCACTTCAAATAAACTTTGAGTTTTTGGTACTGATCGAAAATCACCATCACAAACCACATAGGGCCCAAACCGACCAATCCCCACTTTTACATCTTTTTTCAGCTCAGGATGGTCGCCCAAAGTTTTTGGCAGCGAAAGTAAAAATAAGGCCTGCTCGATGGTTACATCATCAGGCTCCAATCCGGCCGGAAGGGTGGTTCGCTTCGGTTTAGCATTATCATCGGTGGCATCACCACGTTGAACATAAGGACCATAGCGACCCGTCAACACATACACCGGCTCATCGGTCTCTGGATCCATCCCTAAGGCGTCCGCCCCTTTTATCTTCTGTTCAATCAACTTATTACAGTCGGCTGATGTGATATCAGCCGGCGCCTGGGCATCGGGCAGAGAAGCGCACTGCTCTTCACCGTCTTGCTTGCGACACACGTAGGCTCCATAACGGCCCACTCGGAAGCTCAATTCAGGAAGAGTTTCAAAGTGAATCTGTCGGGCCTGATCGGGATCGATGTTTTCTTCTTGCTTCTCAACCTGTCCCTGCAAACCTTCTTCACCAAAATAGACGTCTTTCAGAAAGGACTCGGAGTCCAATTCACCACCGGCGATATCATCCAGTTTATTTTCCATCTCTGTTGTGAAACCAAGGTCGACATAAGTTGGTAAATAGTTGTTAAGCAGTCGAGACACGATCATCGCTGTGAAACTTGGAACCAAGGCATTGCCTGATTTACTGACGTAACCACGATCAATAATTGTACTGATAATCGAAGCATAGGTGGACGGTCGCCCAATACCTTCTTTCTCCATCATCTGCACTAAACTGGCCTCTGTGTAGCGTGCTGGAGGCTTGGTCTCATGCTCTTTTTCTTCAGCGGCTGTGCAATCAATAGCATCGCCTTTTTTCATTTTAGGTAATAGGCTGTCCTCGTTCTTATTGTCAGTATCATCGTCCGTGCTTTCGACATACACTTTTAAAAAACCAGGAAATTCAACCGACTGCCCTGAAGCTGCAAACACAGCGTCTCCGGCTCCAATGCGTGCATTCACCTGTTTAAGTTGGGCGTTGGGAAGCTGTGACGCCACCG
Source organism: Bdellovibrionales bacterium (assembly GCA_964230555.1). Taxonomy (GTDB): domain Bacteria; phylum Bdellovibrionota; class Bdellovibrionia; order Bdellovibrionales; family JAGQZY01; genus JAGQZY01. Next base: position 3,558 of record CAXRIX010000161.1, on the reverse strand, counting down.
TGCGCTTCCAGATCAGATCATAAAGAGCCAAATTAACACCTTTAAGTTTTGTGTCTTCTGGTGGAATCATTTCTGTTCCAGCCGGACGAATCGCTTCGTGAGCCTCTTGCGCGCCTTTAGCCGTCTTGCCTTTGTAAGTTCTAGGCTCTGGCGTGAGATAATCTTTTCCATAAAGACTTTTGATCCGGGATCTTGCCGCTTCAATGGCCTCTTTAGAAAGAGCGTTCGAGTCCGTTCTCATATAGGTAATATGACCTTGCTCATACAGTTTCTGTGCCACTTGCATGGTCTCTTTTGCACTGAGCCCCAGTTTACGGTTGGCCTCCTGTTGTAAGGTCGACGTAATAAAAGGTGGCGCTGGCTTTCGGCTCACTGGTTTTTCTTCGACCGACTGAACAACCCAGTCGGCTTTTAAAACCTCTTCTTTGATTTGTTTTACTAGCTTTTCATCGACCCACAAAGTATCCGCTTCTTTGGATTTAATGAGTTTACCGGTATCGGCATCGAAGTCTTTACCGGATGCCGTTTTCTTACCTTTGTAACTCCAAAGGCGAGACTCAAAAGATTTTTTATCTTTCAAAGTTTGAGCATAAAGGCCCCAGTATTTGGCATTTTTAAACTTTAGTCTTTGGCCTTCCCGCTCGGAAATCAAACGCACCGCCACTGATTGCACTCGACCCGCCGACAATCCATAGGCCACTTTCTTCCAAAGCAAGGGTGACAAAGTGTAACCCACCAAGCGATCAAGAATTCGGCGCGCTTCCTGAGCCCGCACCAAATCCATATCGATTTCACGAAAATCTTCCAGGGCCTTTTTAATGGCCGGCTTGGTGATCTCATGGAAAACCATTCGTTTTGTTTTTACTTTCGGCTTTAAAACTTCCACCAAATGCCAGCTGATGCTTTCTCCCTCGCGGTCTTCATCGGTTGCGAGAATCAATTCGTCGGCATCTTTTAAAAGAGCTTTCAGCTCTCTGACGACTTTGGTTTTTGTTTTTGGAATACAGTAAATCGGCTCAAAGCCTTCTTCGACATTCACCCCTAAACGAGACCAGCTTTCTTTTTTGTATTTCTCGGGGATGTCTTTGGCTGATTGGGGAAGATCCCGGATATGTCCCATACAAGATTCGACTTGATAATCGGGGCCCAGAAACTTCTTAATTGTTCGTGCTTTTGTTGGTGACTCAACGATGACTAGCTTCATAATGAACGTTGTCCTTATATATAGGTGGCAGTTACGACTAAAACAATTAAACCTAAAATTTGAGCTTGCAAGGGGAATTTATAACGCAATATAGTACAAATGATCGCGATTTAGACAACGCAACGCAAAAGGATGCTACCAATGAAGCCCCTTTCTCAATTCCATTCCTCGATTAAAGTTTTGTTTACAGACATTGATGACACCCTCACAACCGACGGTCGCCTAACCTCGCAAAGTTACGAAATGCTTTGGAAATTGCATAATTCAGGAGTCGCAATTGTTCCTGTCACGGGACGCCCGGCGGGCTGGTGTGAAATGATTGCTAGACAATGGCCGGTGTTGGGTGTGGTTGGAGAAAACGGTGCATTGGCCTTCCAATATAAAAATAAAAAAATGCATCGAGTTTTTGCGGTCGAGGAGGATCAACGTCGAGTCAACCAGCAGAAATTGCAAACCATTCGTGACGAAGTTTTGAAAAACATTGAAGGAGCCGCGGTCGCTTCTGATCAATTCACACGAATGTTCGACCTCGCCATCGACTTTTGCGAAGATGTCGAAGCCTTACCTCAATCTTCGATTCAAAAAATTGTCGATATTTTTAAAAGCCACGGGGCCACTGCCAAAGTAAGCTCCATTCACGTCAATGGGTGGTTCGGCGATTATAATAAAAAATCGATGTGCGAAATTTTCTATAAACAGAACTTCTCCACAGACTTAAAAGACTCACTCGAGGTTTGCGCCTTTGCTGGAGACTCTCCCAATGATGAACCCATGTTTGAATTTTTTCCTAACTCGTTTGCAGTGGCCAATATTAAAGAGTTTCAAAATGACCTGACTCACCTGCCTCAGTTCGTTTCTGACTCCAAAGGTGGAGAGGGTTTTGTGGAAATAGGAAAAGCCATCCTAAAAATATTACAAAAATAAGTGTCTCGGTCCCCGCTCTCTATGAAAACAGGTACCTTGCGGGGAAATGGAGGCAATCTTGAAAACTCACTTTTTTATCATCTTCCTTGCGATTCTGGTGCTGTCCCTCAATCCGTCAGCACAGGCTAATAACGGGACCGCCAAGAAAGACGTGGCATCGCTTTTAGTTCTTATTGATCTCAGTCCTTCCATGGATTCCCATCGAATGAAAATGACAAAATTGGCTCCTCTTGTTGAGGCCGCTATGGAAAGATCACGTTGCGAATTTCAAGTGGCGGTTGGCAGTATTCTTTATAAAGATTTTTCTTTCTCAACTCTCACTCCTTGGGCGGAACCCGGAGGCCCAGCATGGGTCACGCAAGAAACCCCGGACGGTCCTCAAAAGATTCATGACCGGATTGCGTTTCCCCATGATACCGTCCATCCCACGCACGATGGAGATCAGCATAAAGGAATCCCTCAGAGCGGTGACGAATTGACCTATTCCAGTTTAGTTGAATCCCTACAAACCAATTGGGATCGTCTCCAAGATTCGCAAGTGATTGGTACCATTCTTTTAAGTGATTCAGTGCCCGCTTACGAAACCTACACCCCTCAACAGGCTGTCGATCAAATCAAACAACAACTGGGAAACATCCCCTATCTTTCGGCGCAGATTGTTGCTGACGTTCGCAGTGGTATGATGGTTGAACCAACTCATCTCTTTAACTCGCAGACGGGAGAAAAAATTCCTCTCTGTGGTCCGGACCATGAGGGCGACCAAATCCCGGGATTTATGCTCAACACCAGTCACTGGGAGAGCAAGAATCCAGATGCCATCAATCAGTTTACCGACATTTTATATGCTGAACAGTGGGACATCTGTGAGCCAGAGTACGATGAACAATTAAAGAAATTTATTGAGACCATCCTACTTGTCGGCGGCTGCCTTCCCCTTTCTTAGGACCAATCTATGAGTCGACGAGTTATTGAAGTCCTACTGTTGGTGGTTTTAATTTCAGCGGCCTTTGTGATTGGTCAAAACTGGAAGTTTCCGGATAAGAAAATAAGTGAAGAAACCCAACAAGCCCACATCAAACTTGAAGCACTAAGAAATCAAATACAAGACATCTACAATAAAGACTTACAAGACTACGCTCGTTTAAAGTCTCTAGAAGCCAAATACCAATCGGCCAATACAATTCTTAGTAAGATGATGACCATTTTTCTTGCTGAACTGAGCTTAAAACTCCGCCAACATGACATTGATAAAGTCACTCAGCCCCTTCCCAAAAGTCTAACGGATCAACGAGATTCTGGGGACTCGAAAGCGTGCTCTCCTCAACAGGCCCCCTCATGTCCCAGTCTTAAGCAACTGGCCAAGGAACAAGGCAAACGTGTCATCGATGCAGCCTTAACAACCACGACTTCAGAAACCCAATGGACAGACA
>CAXRIX010000160.1:0-5266 GCA_964230555.1 Bdellovibrionales bacterium | reverse complement strand
GACAGTGAAGAGCAAAAGTTTTGTGCCGCTTGTTTCACGGACAACTATCCGACAAAGATTGAATGGTAAAACCAGATCGCCTTCTGCAGATATCAATGGGGTCGCCTGCCTATTTTCTATTTTTTTTTCTTGCTAATAATGGAGTCAGCTGAAAACTAACGAGTAATAGCTTTTTGTATAAAAAAAGAGCTCCCATGGAGCTCTTTTGTCACATTATCGATTGATATTTTAAAGCGCCTTAAAGGTCACCAGCATCCATGTCCGAAGTTGCATCCACGCAACCACCATCAAGATACTGATCGATAACGCTGTTCTGGTTCACTTCTTCTAAAGAAAGAATGCTACTAGGATTGAGCTGAAAAGTCCCGTCGCCACGATCCGACTGAACAACACCTCTGCGAGTCAACAAGTTGATGTCACACTGAAGAAAACTAAGGTCCAAAGTGTCTCGCATGTTGTGAGTGTAACCAGCAAGAACAACTTTGCCACCACGATAAGCGAAAGTTGTGGTCTCCTCCCAACGGGAACGTCCGATGGCTTCGTTATAAGAGTAAACTTGTAAAGATCCTGCAGAATTGGTTTTCAGTTCAGTCCCTTGTCCGGCCATTCCACCGTTCATATCAATAACAAGTCCTTCGACTTTGTAATACTGATTGTCTGATGAGAGCTTGATCCAGAGATCCAAATCTTCTTGAGCTTGTTTTTCGGGCTTTGCTAAAATAGCTGTATCGACATAGTGATCGCCATCCAAATCAACATTCAAGCTAGCAACAACTTTATCAAGCTGTGGTTGTGAGTTGGTGTTTCCGGCATACAAACTGTTAGTGGTCATTAGGGTTGCAATTAAAAGAATCAAACGCATATTAGGGTCCTCCTGTGGTTTAAAACCGGGAGTCTACTACACCGAAGCCAAGAGTAAGATACAGGCTGAAATCATTACACAACTGTCCACGAGGCTCCGTTAATATTTTGTTCACAGAGTGGGGAGTCAGGATAAATTTTCCTAAGGGAGAAGTGCCCAATTTCAATCAGGTGGAGGCAGAGTCCCTATTACTGATTTTTTTTGCGCTACGCTGTTAAAGGAAGCGAACACTTTGTAACTGCTGGTTCAGTTCTACTGATGAGAGGAGGCGTTGAATGAGTGTGAATGGCCATTAAAGCCAATGGGATTCTATCTTAAAGCAAAGAGATGTCCGTAAGTGAGACGGCTCCATACTTTGAAGCCATAATTTATTGAGATCAAGTTCAGATGATTTCAATAAAATGGTGGGAGAGAAGTCTCCCCCTTATATAGTGAGTCTGTGCTTATTTGTTGCGGTGGCGTTCGCGAAAAGAGATCAATCGGCTGTTGGCTTCGTCCCACAAATGCAAGTTGGCGCATTTGAAGGATTGCCACAATGTGATCCGACTGACGTCTTTGAGCTCGGGATAGTCTTTTACAATCTTCGGTAAACGGTAATAGGGAATCCGACTGTGCAGGTGGTGAATGTGGTGCAGTCCGATATTGGCGGTGGCCCAACGCAGCGGCAAGGGAAGATCGTAATGGGAGCTTCCATACAAGGCCGCGTGCTGAGGATTCCAGTTGTCATCGTGATCCCAGTGGGTGGTTTCAAATTGGTGTTGGACATAAAAAAGCCAAACACCAACGGTTCCGGCAATAATCACAATGGGAAGATGGACCAGGAAAAAAGCACCTGTGCCAATGGTATAAAGCAAGATGACAACAATGGCGCCAATGGCCAGGTTGGTGCCCATAGCACTCACCCAGGCTTTGAATTCTTTCATTTGTCCTAAAGGAAAGCGTTGTCGGATGATGAACAGATAAGAGGGGCCAATCAGAAATAAAACCAAAGGATTTCGATACACGCGGTACTTGATTTTTTGAAAGACCGAAAGGGCTTGGTACTCTTCGATGGTTAGGGTGGTGATGTCTCCCTGTCCACGCTTGGATAAATTTCCTGAAGTGGAATGGTGGGCGGCATGGTCGCGACGCCAAACATCGTAAGGTGTAAAGGTAAACACTCCAAGCACGCGTCCCACCCAATCGTTGATGGCTTTGTGACGAAACATCGTGCCGTGGCCACAATCGTGTTGAATGGCAAAAAGGCGAACTAAGAAAAAAGCCGCCGGTACAATAAAAAGAAGAGAGAGCCAGTAACTGTGATTGTAAAAATAAACGGCCAAAAACCACAGGGCCAGAAACGGAACACAGGTGACAGCGATTTCAAAAATACTTCGAGCCGGGCTCGGGTTTTTATATTTTGAAACGATTTGGGCCCACTCTTTAGCGGTTCTTTGTTTGATTGATTCCTTGCTGATTTCCATCGGTGTCTCCTACTTGTAAGGCTTTACCTGATAAAGCCAGCAGCGGCCAACGCCTTTCCACTCTTAACCAAATTATGACCCAGATTTTAAAAAAGAAAAGTCCAAAAATGAAGCCAACAAGGCCGCCAGCCAGAATATCCGCTGGGTAGTGGACTCCGACGTAGACTCTTGAGAACGCAATTAGACTCGCTACAGCATAAAACAAGGGTGTAAAAGCTGGATAGCAATAGCTTAAGAAAGTGGCTCCTGCAAAGTTATTGGCGGCATGGTTGGAGGGAAAGCTGTAACCAGCATAGCGGTCAGTCCTGATTTCAATGACTTTTTCGACGGCGGGAGGTCTGGGGCGCTCAAAGGTGGGCTTTAAAACTCGATAAGTGACATTGTCTGCCAAAGCAACGCATAGAATCGCTCCTATCAGGACAGAGACGACATGCCAGCGCCTTCTGTAGATCCAAACCGCCAACAAGACAGGCACAATGTATTTCATGAAAATTTCTTGCTTATGAAGGTCCGTTAGAATGGGCATGATGGCGTCAAAAAAATCATTTCCCATGTGAGTGTTGATTAAAACAAACAGATATTGATCGAGACTTTGCATTTCATCAACTTCCCACACAGGCCTCGCTCTGTCATCAAGACTCTGCTTTAAATCTATGGAATCTTTGAATTTTACTGGACTCAATCGAATTTTGTCCTAGACTGGAAGCATGAAGCAACAGTACTGGGAAGCACTACAGCCGGGAGATCTTGTCGATGTGATCGTCCCCGCTGGAAAGCCAAAACCACATACATTAAAAGGCGTGCAAAGCTTTTTACAGACCTGGGGGCTAAAGGGGCGAATCGCCAAGTCCGCTGTCGGCAAAGATCTACTTTGCGGCAACAGTCGCGGCAAACGCTGGCAGCATTTAAAGGCCGCGCTTAAAGCCAAAGACTCGAAAATGATTTGGTGTGTGCGGGGCGGCTATGGATGTCTGCATCTTTTGGATGAGCTTTCAAAGCTAAAGCCCCAAAATCCCAAATGTTTTTTGGGCTACAGTGATATCACCACTTTGCACACTTTCTTTCAGCAAGAGTGGGGCTGGGCGACTTTGCACGGACCCAATATCGACCGTTTCGCGCTCGGAACCGGTTCGACGAGTGAGGCCAAAAGAATCAAAAACATTGTTTTCGGCAAAAACTTGGATGTGGCTTTCACCCTTCGTCCAGTGAATACGGCGGCTCGTAAAAAGCAAACCATTCACTCCATTGTCACTGGCGGCAATTTAATAACTCTGCAAGCCAGTTTTGGAACCTCATTCAGTCTGGATCCTAAGGGTAAGATCTTGTTTCTTGAGGAGATCGGAGAACGGGCCTATCGAATTGATCGCGTGCTGGAGCATATGCGCCAACTGCAAATGCTTAAAAATATTCGCGCTGTAATTTTAGGTCAGTTTACGGAAGGCCATGAACCCAATGGTCGCAACATTTTACCAACCTACTTTAAAAACTGGGCGCAAGAACAAAAGTTCCCCGTTCTCACAGGGGTTCCAAGCGGGCATGGGCCCAATCAAAGACCTTTGCCGTTAGGAACCAACGCCAGCCTGTTGCTGGGCCCAAGAGCGAAGCTCCTTGTTGAAACGGGAGCCTTTCAACCTTGAAATCTTTAGAAAAATGGATTGACCAAAAAGTAAGAGACTCAGAGGACTTTGATTTTCAAAGTTTGCAAATGAGTGTGTATTGGCAAGGTAAAAAACAAATGCGCACCAGTTGGGGTGTCGAATATCGCTACTTTGACATCGCTTCACTGACTAAAATTGTTTTCACAACTTTGTGGTTTATGGAAGCCTGCCAGTGCGACGCCAAGCTTTTGTCAAAAAAAGTAAAGGATCTGCTGCCTTGGTATTTGCATAAAAACTTAAAGGTGTCGCATCTTCTGACCCACAGTGGTGGCAACGATTGGTGGCAACCTTTCTACAAAGAAATCAGTGGCAGCCTTTCTCCTGAACAATCCTATCAGCAAATGGAAAAGTTTTGTCAGCAAGCCCCTTTATCGAAAAGTGAAAAAGCGGTTTATTCGGATTTAGATTTTTATCTGCTGGGCTCCATTATGCAGAAAATCGAAGGCCAACCGCTGTTTTTAATTTGGCAGCGTCTTAAGAAAAAGTTTTTTGCTAATAGTCATTTTCATTTTAATTACAACAATCAGCCCGCCTACGAAATTGATAAATATGCCCCCACCGAAAAGTGCCCATGGCGAAAAAAAGTGGTACGAGGTGAAGTTCATGACGAAAACTGTTGGGCTCTGGGGGGAGTGGCGCCTCACGCCGGCTTGTTTGGGCGGATCGAAGACCTTGAAATCTACGGTCAACTCCTCCGACAAATTGGCAAAGGTAAAAATAAAAGTATTTCGCCATCAGTTCTTGAGCGCTTCCAGAAACGCGCGCTTGCAAAAGGCGTTGGGGACTGGGGGTTGGGTTTTATGAAGCCAAGCCAGGAACGTTCGTCGGCTGGAGAGTTGTTTAGTAAAAAATCGTTTGGACACACCGGCTTCACCGGAACCTCGTTTTGGTTTGATCCCACTCGTGACCTGTTTATTTGCTTATTGAGTAACCGCGTTCATCCATCCAGGGACAATAAAGGGTTTCAGCGCTTGCGTCCTCAGTTGCATGATTGGACAGTTGAATTTTTGGAGAAGAAAACATGATTGATTTAAAGCCTGGAGCCCACATTCATCTCATGGGAATTTGCGGAACGGCGATGGCGTCGCTGGCCGGAATTTTAAAAGAAAGAGGATTCAAGATCACCGGTAGTGATCAAAACGTGTACCCGCCGATGTCGACTTTTTTAGAAAAACAGGGCATTGCGATCATGTCAGGCTACAAAGCCGAAAACCTGAACCCAGCTCCGGATTTTGTGGTGGTCGGCAATGTGATCTCGGCCCACTTTGAAGAAGCAAAGGCTC
>CAXRIX010000159.1:0-10106 GCA_964230555.1 Bdellovibrionales bacterium | reverse complement strand
TCATGTTCGTTGTATGATCGGAAGTGGAGTCACACTCGATCCTTTTGAAATGGTTGAAGAGATCAATGGTTTGAAAAAATCAGGATTTCTCGCTGACGACAAACAATTGTCGATCTCCGACGGTGCCCTGTTGGTTTTGCCATTTCATAGAAAATTAGACAAAGCCCGCGAGGCTTGGAAAACCGGAACCAAGATCGGCACCACGGGACGTGGAATCGGGCCCTCATATGAGGATCGCGCCTCTCGCCGCGCTCTTTTGTTTCGCGATCTTTTCTGCAGTGATTTAAAAGAAAAATTAAAGCGCGCCATCGAAGAGAAAAATATCTTACTTGAAAAGCTCTACGGTGAGAAACCCGTGGATCTGGAAGAAGAGTATAAAAACTTAGTGGAAGTGGCTAAAATCCTTCAGCCGTACCGCTGTGAGGATGTCAGCCTGCAAGTGACACGCATGATTCAAGGCGGGAAGCGAGTCTTGTTTGAAGGCGCCCAAGGGGTCTTGCTGGACAATCTGCATGGCACGTTTCCCTATGTGACCAGCTCGTCAACAGGAGCCGCAGCCGCCTGTCTGGGTGTGGGTGTGAGCCCCAAACATATTTCAAAAATCTTTGGTATCACCAAAGCCTACTGCACCCGTGTCGGAGCCGGGCCGTTTCCGACCGAGCAGGATAATGAAATCGGTGAGCTTTTACAAAAAGAAGGCCACGAGTTTGGCGCCACCACAGGCCGTCGTCGACGCTGTGGATGGTTGGATATGGTGGCTCTGCGCTACGCTATTCATGTTGGCGGTATTGATCGTCTGATTTTGACAAAGCTTGATGTGCTTTCGGCCTGTGACACCATCCAAGTCTGCACTCACTACAAAGTGAATGGCGTGCTGGTTGAGAACTTTTCTTTTATGAGCAATGACATCCACAGTGTAGAGCCGGTGTATACGGAAATGAAAGGCTGGAAAACCGATATCAGCAAGGCACAGAGCTTTTCTGAGCTTCCCAAAGAGGCGCAAGAGTATATCTCTTTTATCGCCAAGGGCGCCAACGTGGAGATTCCGGTGATCTCGGTGGGGCCGGATCGCATGCAGACCATCTATCAAGGTGAAATCTTTGAGGAATCATCGGCCGCAAATGCCCAACAATTGAGCGAAGCCAGCATTTCTTAAAGGAAAAACTGGCAAAAGAGGGTTGACTTTCACGCCCTGAAAATAGAAAACATGTCCTCATTCGTTGATCCGTTAGCTCAGTCGGTAGAGCATCTCCCTTTTAAGGAGAGGGTCCTTGGTTCGAGCCCAAGACGGATCACCATTTTTTTTCTAGGTTAGTCCCTATCGTCTAGAGGCCTAGGACACATCCCTTTCACGGATGAGACACGGGTTCGACTCCCGTTGGGGACGCCATTCATAATACCGGTACCCAAGAATACATGTGCACCGGTATCCCGGGGTACCGGAATGGTATTCAGGAATCCCGAAACTGATTCACCTTCAAATCTGATCTCAAAAGCTTAAAATTGTAAGCACCCAACTTATCCGCGAAATCAACAATATCGTCCTCAAGTTTCATCAGTTTAAAAATCGTTTTGCATTCCTGAATAGAAGCATAGGCCGTCTGATAGAACCTTTTCTTCTCTTTAGGCGAGGGTTTAGCATTGCCCTCCGACAAGTTTAGCGGGATTGAAGCCGCAGCCCTCAGCAGCTGATCCCTGAGGTGACCTTTGACCTCCAACCCTTCAACCTTTTCATAAAACTCCACCGCCAAATCCAGTGTCCTAAAACTTTTCATATAAACCTCATATAGTTTTTATTTGAAGATTTAATGCAAAGTGGATTCTCAACTTCAAAGCCCAAAATAGAATCGTGAGCTTCCAAAGTTCAGAACCCGGACTAGAGAATTTCTTTTTAAAAAAGAATAAAAGTAGATTTTAAGAGAACAGAGCCCCGATGGTTTCGAGGCTCAGAAAGTTATTTTTAAGGAAAGTAGCTGGGTCTTTGGCAGTTGGGAACCTCGTTTGCGAAATCATTAACCTTATTTTGTAAAACATAGTCTTGGTCTCGGTGCGGGTCTGTGTTCTGGGCTCCGGTGATGATATCACAACGGATTTGGTCTTGTGAGCGAGTCTTCGAATAATGAACCCAGTAATTGAGCCCGGCCGAATCGGCTGAGCGACCGAACCATTCGGTGTATACACTGCGAACAAAAGTCACGCGCGCCACCCAATCGTCTCGGTCGAAAACCGACGCCGTATTGAAGTTACTGATACAATTATTCGGGTCGCTCTCGCACGTACTCACTGATCGCAGTTCGACAGCATCGTAACAGGCGCCCATAGCCAAATCGTTTAATTGCAGTTCGAGATTACCACCATCGATACTTAGACTGCGCCCCCGAGTCTCCCCAGTGGGAGTGGCGTCTTCACCGTTGATGGTCGTCCACCGTCGGTTGCTATTGCAACGTCGTCTCTGCATATTACAAGCAGCAGAGATCTGGAACCGATGATTGCCGGCGCCGGTGTTGTCTGGCACAAATGATATTCCAGCCACCACCACAGGAACGATCGCAGTCTCACCGGCTGCGAAGCTTCGTCTCGGCTGAAAAGCACCACCTTGAAAATAGCGCGCACTACAAGCCATTGGATTCGGTGTTGTGCCACCACCATCGTCTCCACCATCATTGCCACCCGGAGGTTCTGGCGTGGTGGCATCAACAAACCATTGTGGAAGGTCTCTAGGACCACTTTCATCACCAGTTTCATGAACTGTAATAAACACTTGTGGACGATTGTTGACGATAAAGTCTTGGTCAAAGTGCGGAGCTACGTTTTGCGTTCCACCAAGAAAATCCAGTTGAACTCTTTCTTGAGTCTTGGTCCCTAATTCGGTCACCCAGTAGTCAAGACCTGCTTGGTCTGGTTGGCGATCAAACCAAGTGGTGTAAAGGCCTCTAACAAAAGATTCGTTGGCTCCCACACTCGCCATTTCACAGGTGAGCTGTAAGCAATTGTTTTCTTCAGTGGCCACCAACTGTTCGCCAACATTACAAGTGGGAAATCCGGCAGCAGGATTACAGAGAACCAGGCCGGGGTTATTGTCCTCAACGGGATTATCGCCTTGGCAAGCGAATTGGGCACAACCATTTTCTAGAAAAGTTTTTGGTATACGTATCACTTGCGAGCAATCAATATAGGTGGTGCTGTTGGTGCAATTAACAGGACTGTTTTGGCTAAGGGAAGAAGCGCTGTCGCTGGATGTACTTTTGGGGCCCCCGCAGTTTTGGAAAGCCAAAAGCATTACAACCGTTGCACCTATAAATGAAATAATCCAACGGAACTTATTGAACTGACTAGAATTAGACAAATTGACCCCCCTAAAGCTATCACTCAAATAGTCTAACATAGACACAGGAAAAGCCGGGGGAATCGAAACTATTTATACAAAAATGGTACAATTCTCAATTTGAAACACCATTTTTCCCTTTGGAAAAAATAATCAGAGAAGCAAAGACAACATCAAATAGATTCATCTAATTTTAAAAAACCCAAAAAAAAGCAGTACAACCCTACGACTGGAATTATTCTGACTTTAAGTTTTCCATGTGAACGGTGTAACGAAGGGGAAAGGCGTTTCTTACTGGCAGGTACTGATCCTGCTCTTTGGCAACTTGTTGGGCCTTCGCCCACACATCAGACTCGACAAACCCCTTTAGGGGCTGCTCAACCTTATCCATGTCAAAAAGAGAATCTAGGACTTTTTTATCCCATTGCTTTTCTAAGTCTGCAGGCAGTTCCAGTAACAATTGGTCTTTGCTTGTTTGAATGTGCCAAGTCTCAGTGTTATGATGGGTGCTGAAAATTCGGTAATCGTCGGTGACCTCTTCACCTTTTTTTATATCTCTCACCGCAATTTCAAATCCGTAACCCGTAGAAAGAGTGTTGGCGTCGTCATCATGATTCATGTACTTGCCTAAATCCCAGGACACGATGCGGTTTCCTAAGAAGTCCTCATAGGAATATTTCTCGACATACTCCCTGAGCATCGGGCTTATAGAGTCCAAGCCCTCAGGGGAAATCACAATATCAAGACCATCTTGCACAAAAGTCAAAGTGCCTTTGGGAATATCTCTTGTCGCAAAAAGCCCATAACCTTTCTCATCAGAGATCCACTGAATTTGAACCCATGGAATTATCATTCTTTGTTATTTCCCTATAAATTGAGGTTGGTCAATTTGAATCTTTACCGACCTGGGTCTTTTTAAATGCTTTCAGCAACAACAGGGGCGGGTGGACGGAATTCGGTTTAAAAGGCTTGCTGACTGGAGCGTCATCAGAGGCGGTGACAAGTTCGCTATCAATAGACAAAGACTTCAGAGCATCGCGTGCTAACAGGCTGGAGCCGTGGAGCAAAATAAAAGTGGCGACCAGAGAAGTCACTTCGTATCCATGCCTGTAATTCCTGTATAAGAAACTGGTAATGGGCGGGGGCAAAGTGTCCTTTTTTTTGAGCTTCTAGATATTCAGAAAAACGAATTTCGGGAACCGGTCGTTCTGGTGAGCGATAGGAGAAAAGAGAGTCAATTTTAAAAGCATGAAACTTTTCGTAAAGTCTGTATCGATCAAACCTCTGGCTCATAAAAAGATCGAATGCATAAGCGGACACGCGGTAGCTATCGATTCCTCGTTGGCTTAAGGTTTCAGCAATTTCAGGATTACGCTGCAAAGACAGCATTCGAATCTCGGTTGTGTATCCTCTTCGATTTATAGACTCTTGCAGACGTTCTCCAACAAAGGGGAGAGTGATTCCCATGATACTAAAATCGATCAGTAAAACTTTTTTACCCCCAATGCGACTGTCCGAAAGAAACCGACGGAAGTGTTCATCCAGGATTTGATCAAGAGAGGCGGCGCGTTCGCGGTCAAGATCGTAGGCCCGTTGCAAAGCCATCCCTCCAGAAAGAGGAAGCTGAGCCACAGCTCGCGATCCTTCGACCAGTTCAAGGTAGGCAATTAAACCTGTCGGACTGGCGCCGACACCGACGTAAAGATACTCCGCTGGAGGGTATTGGCTAAGAATTCGATCGCCAATCCTCTTGATTGTTCGATATTCACGGTAAGACAGTTGACCCCATGCTCCATAGGTGCCGAAAAGTAAAATAAAAACCAGAGAAACCAGGCCTGCTCGCATAGGAGACCATAGTAAGTGCCTGCTCTCACTAAGAAAAGAGCGTAAATTTTACCTGTCTAAGCGATGGACAGACGGACTTAGCAGTCTTGAGTGGTTCTTCATGAAGGGTTCGTTGTTTGCCATGTTTCCTTAGAATTGATGAATGAAAGGAAGCCCAATTGTTGCGACTGAAGGCTTAGAATCAACTGATTGGCTTCTGAACGGGAGCTGATAGGCGAATTGATTTCAAGTGCCCAAGAGCGAAATAGAGACTTTTTACAAAATCTCTAGCCTGAAGGCTTTTGGATGACTAGAGTGGCGGTTTTCAAACCCTAATTTCACCCTTAAGGATGGCTTTTATGAAACTTGCATTTTTGCTTTCATGTCTTCTTGCTTCGAACACTCTATTGGCTCACGGCGACCAACACGATCCCGACTCAGTCCAACAGCTATCGGGAGAGACGGAACTTTTTGGCGTCCAATATATCGGCAATGCTTCCGTTGGATTGACCAATCAAACAATCTCTTTAGAAATAGAGAACAATCTTATTGAGTGGGGGAATCCATCGACAGGATCGAAAGCTCACAATGCCTACTTGAGCCAAGGTATGGCCTTTCTTCACGTCTTCCATTGGGTGGATGCCCTTCGATCTTTTAAGATGGCTCAAGAGATCGACGAAGAGTCACTTTACGCGGCCACCGGTCAGATCTTTAGCTACCTCAGCTTAAGCCCCAATGACGCGGCTCCCTTTATACAAGCTTTAGTTCAGGAGATGAGTGGTGTGAATACTATCGATCCTCTTGAACAGGCCTGGTATGATTTTGCCTTGGCTGTGGCCTCAGCCAGTAACGTGATCAGTCAGCCTGGCGTTAAAAGTGTGAATCAAGCTTATCAAGTTTTAAAATCTCAAGGGCCAACCAATCTAGAAGTTTTGACCTTTGCCTCTTGGACAGCTCGTCAAGGTGGAGCGCAACCTTACTTGGATGTTCTGCAGATGCAACCGAACCACATTGGAGCCAACCACTATTTGACTCATATGTTGGAAGGCGCGGGGCAGTCGGCTCAGGCCATCCCATACGCTGAAAAAGTCGCGAAATACGGAAGCTTTAATGGCCACGCCATTCACATGTTGGGCCACGTTCTGCCTGAAGTGGGACGTTGGAAAGATGCGGTGGCTGAATTTGAAAAAGCTCACCAAGTTCATTTGGACTGGGCCAGTCGCAATGGGGTTCCCATGCAAGAAGACTGGCACTACGCCCATAACCTGCACCTGATGGGTGTTAGCAAAGCCGGAATCGGTGAGTTTCAAGATGCCGAAAGTGATATGGCCGAGGGGTGTGAGTTCGACGGTCGCTCTTGCATTGACCTTTTCAACCTGAAAATTTTGACTCTTCCACCTGCAGAGTTCACAAAAGCCCTCGATGACTTTCTCGCCAGCGTTCCTCCCGGTTGGGCGCCTTACTTCAGCAACTACTACAACGAAATCGACCTTCGAAACGGTAAGAAGCTTAGTGAAATCACCATCGAAGATCAAAGATATGTGGAGCATCTTGATTTAGTGGCTCAACTGGTCGCAGCCGACAACAGCAGTCTAACTCCTGCGGCAAAAAGTCAGTTGAATAGAAATATTCAGAACTTTATCGGCACTCGATTTCCGCAAACTGGATTTGATTCTTGGGCCAAGGGTGTCTTCATGTCGCTAAGAATTCTAGCCATCACTAAGCGAATGAACGATCAAGATTATTTTCACACAGCCGAAAAAGAGTTGAAAAAGAAACTTCCCGAGTTGGATCACAGTTACATTCAGTAAGTTGACCAAAGATCCTCCGATGAATGTTGGAGGATCTAACTTTTCCAATTGAGCTTAAAAGTCTACTGATCTCATCGGACCACTTTCTAAGTAAATTCCGACTCTGCGTTTTTAATATATTCATAGGAAGAGGACAGAAGGACTTGCACTGGATATAGAAAGTGAAGACGCTGTTCTCCGTTTCCTTTATTGGCATTGTAAAAAAGAACGTATTTTCTCATTTTTTAGTATAATTTCTTGGTAGCGATCGCGAACGTTAAGATGAGGGTCAAAGCTTTCAGGAGACTTTTCTAAGTCGCAGCGAAAAGGGCGAAAAGACTGGGCCACAGCTTTGATACGATCGTCAGTATCCAAATGACTCCAATTTTGATTTAAAAAACGTCCCAATAATTCAGCTGCGATTACGTCAGCCGTTGTTTCTCCGAGCTCACTTCCTGAGTTGCATCGTATTTGATTTTCAAAATCAAGGTAGTAAAGCTCGTCTTTGTTCAATCCGACACTGCTAAGAGCGCGTAGCGCTTCATCGAGAACAGTCTGACTCCAGTATCCTTCATCTCCGTAGGTATATTCAATCAGACATGGGTCGACGGAATGACCCATTTCATGGGCTACGACAAAAAATTGCCCAAAAATACTGGTATTAGCAGTTATGAAACCAGGATAAACTTCAAATTCGTTATCGAAGCTTTTGTAAACCGCATTTGGTGCAAGAGGAGCACTAAAGTTAAGAGGTAAATCTAGAAGACCTGTCGCAGTGGATTCAAAACTTGATATCAAAGTTGGGGGATTATAGGTAATGTTATCAACAGTTCTAGTCAATCGTTGAAGGAGGCTGGATTGTTGACCTTCCTCAAGAAAAGCGATTAGTAAAGTTTGAACATTCGGTACTATTTCATTTTGCAATCGGTTTAACATAGCCATTGAGGGCGTCATTAGAGGTAAGCTTTGGTTCATTGCCTCTAAATAAGCGGCTTTCAGTCCCGATTCCTCATTTTTCCACAGGTCAATGGTGATTTGCGTGTTTAATATGGTACCAATTGGTATTTCAAGCAATTCTTCATCAGAAATAGGTCTCATTAGAGGTTTAAAAGACACCGACATAATTTGGCCCTTTTTTTTAACTCTAAGAGTTTGAGATTGAAACATGAGGTCGGTGGTCGCAAAAGCACTAACAAGAATCTCTGATACAAAAACCTCTACCAAAGCCTTTCTGCAACTTTCACTTGCGTCATCATTAGAACAGGTCTCTATAGCGAACTTTGTAGCTTCGACATCTTGAAAAGTGAGGTGCTGAGTGATGCGGGTTACTTGTTCAAAAGTCTCTAAAAATGTTGCCCACCGAGGGGATTGTGAAATTTCATCAAGAGATTGCCGTAGGGACGTTGCAAAACTGCGCTTTATGCTCTCATAGGCAACTGGGCCTGAGGTTCCACCTGAAGACTGGCCCGTGGGACCTTCTAACAGTTCATTCGAGCAAGCCAATTGCAACGCCCTTTCACAGGGATCGCTTAGATCATCGGCACGAGAAGAGTCTAGCAAAACAAAGAACAACAAAATAAAAATGATTTTTTTCATAGATACGAAGTATAGGGAAAAGCTCGGTCGCTTAAAATCTTTGTAATAACTTAGTGAATATTTTTCAGGAATGACTAATTTTTTATATCGATTTACTGTTCATAGGTCTCCATTTGAAATAAAAAGTCAGTCGAGACCTCACGTTAAATGTTTGATTCCAGATACAAGTTCGAGGAATCCCTTTTTGTTGATACAAATGGAGTTTTCAAATGAAAATTAAAAAAATCTCTTCCAGGCAAACTCACCCCCTTCGACATTCTATTTTAAGACCCCATCAGCCTATTGAGGAGATGGCCTATCCTTTTGATGATGAAGAGGGGAGTCGTCATTTTGGAGCTTTTATGAATGGTGAACTCATAGGTGTCGCTTCGATTTATCCGGAAGCCCAAGATGGGCAAATGGCCAAGGGGCATTGGCGAATACGAGGTATGGCCGTAGATACAAGCCTTCAAGGAAAAGGTGTGGGGCGACAGCTGGTTCAAGCTTGTCTTAATTATGCCAATGAAAAGTCGGCGCAAACGGTCTGGTGCAATGCTCGGACTCCCGCCATTGGTTTTTATTTGTCACTTGGGTTTAATAAAGTTGGAGAAGAGTTTGAGATAGAGGGCATTGGGCCGCACTATATTGCCGAAGTCCATCTCTGATAAACTCCACCCCCTGCATGATGGTTGATTGAGTTTTTATTTCGAACTGTCTTCAGGAATTTCGACTGGAGAGGGACTTGAATTCACTAAAATTTTGTATCAGTTTTTTTTAATTGAGCCAGCGCCTGCCGAAGGGTCGCGTTCTTCTTCGCAAAACAAAAGCGTACAAGTCCTTCGCCTTCCCGAGACTTTAAATAAAATGGGGAAAGGGGAATTGTAGCGACCTTACTTTCTTTGATCAATTTTTTAGAAAACTCCCAGTCTCCAATCCCTGGGGTTTGGACGACACAGAAATAGGTTCCTTGCGGGGAGATCACTTGAGCTCCACAGTCTTTAAGTCCCGAGACAAGTAAGTCTTTTTTGTATTCGTAGCTTTCTTTAAACTTAATAAGGTACTCAGGCCACTGGTGAAAACTATTGGCCAAAGCCACCTGAAACGGATGACTAACACTAAAGCAGATATATTGGTGAACTTTGTGAATCGTCTTGATGAGTTCCGCGGGCCCAATGGCCCAGCCAATCTTCCACCCTGTAAGACTTAGAGTTTTACCGACTGATGAAGTGGTGATGGTTCTGTTTTTCAGTCCTTTCCAAGCAGCTGTTGGTACGTGATTTTTATTGAAGCTTAAATGCTCGTAGACTTCATCGCTTAAAATATAAAAATCAAATTTTTCAGCCAGCTCGGCAATGGCAACAATTTCCGAGTTTTCAAAAACTCGCCCGGTGGGATTGTGGGGGTTGTTGAAAATGAGCAACTTTGTCTTGTCTGATATTTGTGAAGTAAGCTCTTTAAGATCAAAGCGGAAGTCAGGAAGATGTAATGTAACGGGTTTAAGAACGCCACGAGCCATCTGTACCGACGAGGCATAGGAATCGAACAGTGGCTCGAACGCCACCACTTCATCACCAGGTTCAACAAGAGCTTGG
>CAXRIX010000158.1:0-11580 GCA_964230555.1 Bdellovibrionales bacterium | reverse complement strand
GTTCCACAACTGGCCATTCCTTCGCAAGAGTGTCCAATCGGAATGCGATGGCGAATGGCAAGCAGTAAGAGATTGGGGGCCTCTTCTGGGTCGAGCAGTAAAGACTCCGTGACATACTGAATTTTCATAACATTAAGTTATTTCAACATGTTATAAAGTTCAAAAAAAATCTCTTAAAGTTGGGCCAAATCTTGCCTCAATGCTCGTTCGATGGTTAATTCTAAGGAAAGGGGAGACTATGGACTTTATAGCATTTGATTTAGAGACCACCGGAACGGTGGCTGGTGTTGATCAAATCGTTGAGATCGGTGCTGTTCGCTATATCAATAACCAACCGGAAGGGACTTTTTCGACCCTTGTTGATCCGAAACGGTCGATGCCAGCAGGAGCCACGGCTGTTAATGGAATCACCGATGATATGCTGGTGGGTAAACCTTTGATCGAAGACCTTTTAGAGGCCTTTGCTGAATTTTGCTCCGACCTTCCCTTGGTGGCCCACAATGCTCCATTTGACACTCAGTTCTTAAAAGCTGATATCGAGAAACATGAGCTTCCTGGTCCCCGCGGTGTGGTTTTAGACACCTTACCGATTTCACGAAAGGTGTTTCCGGGCTTAGCGAATTACAAGTTAGGAACCTTGATTCAGCATCTCGACTTACCTGCAGGTCAGTTTCACCGCGCCGAAGAGGACGCTTCTTATTGCGGCAATTTGTTTATTGAGATCATGAAGAAAATTTTCAATCCCGGTGAAACCGTTGTGATCGACAATCTTATTGCCCTGACCGGACGCCCCGAATATCGCTTTCCTGTGATCGAGAAAAAAGAGAAACAATTGGAACTTAGTCTGTTTTAGAAGGGCTAATAAAAAAAGGATTGGTGTAAATCCATGCCAACCACCTTTTAGTGTCCGGCAAGGGAAGTTTAGGTTGAACCTTAACGACGATACGATAATTCCCGGGTTTGGTCACCGGTATATCAATAATACTTTCTTTGCCCCGATAATAGAGGTCTCCATCGCGAAAAATTTCCACTAAAGTGGGGACGACCAAACCATTTGGCAATTCGACAATCAGTTGATCTTGCTTTTTGAGCTGAAGCTTTGAACCCATTAAAAAGCGTTTTTCACCTCGCTTGATATAGGTGGCAAAACCTTTCGGGTCGCCAATGGCATCGAAAGCAAAATAAAAATGTCCATCCTTGATAGAATTGAATATTTTTTTGCGATCCGATTCAAGGTGACCCGTCAGTTCGGAGGCCAGTAGAATGTGATTCGAGGCAAAGCTAAAACTTTTTTCATAGGAAGGGAAAGTGAAATTTAAGCCAAGAAGGCGAAAAATTTTAGCGGTTGTTTCGTTGCCAAGAAAGCCAAGAGTGGGTTTTTGCTTATTCAAGTGATCCCACAATTCCAGTTCTTTCTTTGGCTCTTTAATCAGTCTTAGCAAAGACAATTGTGGGTTCCATGGGTAGGTGAAAATCGACCAAATAAAATCGCTACGATCCTTTAGCCATCTTTCTTGCCACTGTTGGCGCATATTTATAACTTCTATTCCATCAAGTCCAAGTGGATAATCGCCTCGCCACTGGTGGTTTTTTTTAAACGGGTGAGCCATCACAGCAAGATACTTTTTGTCTTCACTGGGAGGTTCTGAAAAATGCTGGTGCAACTGGGCGTGAGCATTGCTTAAGCTATCGAAATAAAAATCAGGATTGTCCGAATAAATCAAGATATGGGAGTCTAAATAGCTCAGCTTCTGAGCTGAAAAAGTGAAGACGTCCCCTTGATAACCAGCCAGGTCGTAAGGTCGCTCCATTAAATTCAGGTCGGTAAAAAAGAGAAAAGATAAATCGGTGTTAGCGGCCTCTAATAGAATTTGAGGGGGCGGAAGGCTTCCTTTCGAATGAGAGGTCACCACATGGCTAACACCTCGATAGTCATAGTAAAAGGCATGTTCCCGTTTTTCTGAAGCATTTTTATAAATTTTCAATTGAAAGGTTGCTAAGTAGAAACCAAAGCTAAAATAAATTAGAAGAATGAAGCTAAAAAAGAAAAATAAACGTCTCACGCTAAACCAGCCTTGGTGATGTCAGGGAGATGTATAAAGACACGAGCCATTCCCGTCATTAGTTTACGGATATTGAATCTCAATTGGTTTATTAAACGGGCCGGGAACTTTTTTCTCACTTTCATTAAACGAAACTTGCACCGCCCCCCCGTTATTAACTCGCAAGGTAATGGGCTGAGAAAATACCAGGGTTTTAGACTCATTACTTTTTAATAACATCACCTGCACATAACCATCAGACCAAACAACCTCTGCTCGAATGGGCTCCAAGGCTGTTAAAGTTAATTTATTGTCTGAAACAACGTCACTGCTGGAGGCTGTGGCGGGCCCACCAAAGTTGTCTTCACTAAAGTCTCCCTCAGACATATCCATGGGCGGCACAGCGGGGCGAGCCGCCTCAGGCGGTTTCGTCTCTTGCTGCGGATTGCCGTCTTCAGAAAGTTCTGTGACCACCGCCGGCTGAGTGTCGTTCTGATTTTCGGCGGAATCTGTTTCGGAGACCGATTCTGAGGACTTGTCTGTTTCGCTAGACTCTTGTTCGCTAGTGATGGGCTCTGGCTTTCCTTCCAGGTTGTCTTCTAAGTTGCTATTATCCACGGCCTCTTCATCAAGGACAAAAACCTCTTTTGGTAAAGCCTCTTCTTTAGAGTAGGCATTCATTTTTTCCACGACTTGAAAAATGAAAAACAAAAGCAGAAGACTCAGTAAGCCGCTGGCAGCAATCATCACAATTTTGGGAACTTTAAAGAGACCGACCATCTGGTCATCTTGGCTGCTGTTGGTCGGATTTTTCGGAGCCGGAGCTTCAACCACCGGCGCTTCGTCCGAGGCTTTGGTTTCGGCGAAGGCTTCGTCAATCAGTTGATTGACATGTTCCATGTCGACACGAAGTTCACGTGCATAACTTTTAACAAGTCCTATACAAAAAACTTTTGCTGGCAACTTGTCGCGTTGCCCTTTTTCAATATCTTCCAATTTTTGAATATGAATTTTAGTGCGAGCCGCCAAGTCTTCTAAACTTAGGTTTTGCTTTTCACGCTGTTTCTTTAAATATTGTCCCAGTTTCTGCATATTACTTTGTGTCGGTTAATTTCATGAGGTTAATCATTTCGTCAATTTTTTCTCTATTTGGGCCATTAGGAAATTTTTTTCGGCCTTCTTCCAAGCGTGCGATCGCTTTTGATTTGTAGCCCAGGCGAAAAAAAGAAATCCCACTGTAATAGTGAGGTTCGTCAAAGCCTTTCAATCGACAGTGGTAGATGGCTTGATCCAAAGCTTTCGAAGCTTTTTGAAAGCGCTCTTGCTCAACTTGGCTACGTCCATAATAGTTGTAGGCCAAACAGTTTTCTCTGTTCATGCTAATGGCCTTTAAGAAATAGTTCTCACTTTTTTCATATTCATTTTGAAAAAAATAAGTCAGCCCGAAATTCAGCCAAACTTTGTCTTTGTTTGAATAAGTGAGATCGGCGGCGGCTTGAGCCAAATGCTTTCGCGCTCGCTCAAAGTCTTTAATTTCTATGTAAACACGTCCCAAATTGTTATGAGCCTCAGAGTACCCCGAGTTTAACTCGATGGCGTTTTTCAAAGCTAAAATGGCATGTTCATATTCTTTTAAAAAATAATAGCAGAGACCCAGGTGATTGTGGATTAAGGCATTGTCGGGATCTAACTCTTTGGCAGTCAATAGCTGTTCTAAAGCTTTGGCTTTTTGGCCTTTGGCCAGTAAAGAGACTCCAAGTTGAAAATGACTGTAAGCAACTTTGGGATTGTCTTGGTTTGTCGAACACGACATCAAAACCATTAACAGTATGCAGGCAAAAGTGCCAAAAATTCCCTTACGAATCATCACATAAAGTTAGCAAATTTTTTAATAATTCGCAGTCTTTGCCTAGTTTGCGCCCTGCAATATAGTCAGGCACTCTAGGTGAGAGGTTTGAGGAAACATATCGACAGGAATCATAGTTTTCACTGACCATCCCGAGTCTAATAGAAGTTTTAAGTCGCGAGCCATGGTTGCTGGATGGCAGCTGATGTAGACCAGCCATGGTGGAGGGTTATGACTCAATTTTTCAATAACCTCGATAGAGCAGCCCGCTCTTGGAGGATCAATAATGAACAAGTCTCTTTTTGGCAATTCGTCTTCTATAAGTTCGGAGGCGTCACCCAGTTGAAACTCGCAGTTTTCCGGAGCCCGAGCTTGCGCCTTTTTTATATTTACGGGATTGTTATCAATTCCTCGACAATGAATTTTAGGACAGGCCTCAGCAAGCGATAGCGACCAATTGCCTTGCCCACAATAAAGATCGTCAACAGTTGAAATCTGGTGGTGCTGGACGTGGGCTATGATCTCTTGGCAGATAAATTGATTCTGTTCAGAGTTCACTTGTCGAAAACCAAGCTCCGAGTGTCCCTTTTTATCGACTTTAAATGTTTTAACGCTGCCATCGTCCATCTCCGCCAATTCTATCTTTGTCTTTTGTTTTGTGAGTTTGTTTTTGTTAGTCAGTAACCAATGATTTATAGATTCTGTGGCAATGGGGCATTGATCAATATAGACGGGCTGTTGACTGCTTTTGGCAAAATAAAATACTCCTTTTCGATCGGTGTGCAGTTGGATGCGGTTGCGGTAGTTGAAAAGAGAGGGGGCTGGTTGAATGGGTTGCAGCCATTCTCCAGGCTCGATCTTGGCAATTTTTTTTAAAACATCAACCAAGTGTTGTTGCTTCCAGACCAACTGCTGATCGTATTTTAAATTTTGCCAGTCACAACCACCACACCGCCCGAAGACGGGACACTCAGGGGCGATTCGGTCCTTGGATGCCTTAACAATCTTGCAAACCTTGGCCTTAGCAAAAGTCTTTTTATCTTGCAAAATTTCGGCTTCGATCTCTTCGCCGGGAAGGGCAAACGGAACAAACACCACTTTGTCATTGAGACGGCCGACGCCATCGCAAGAGTTGGCTAGAGAGTCAAGAGTAAGAGAGATTCGAGGAAAGTTTTTTGACATGAAAGGAGGCTCTACTGTTAGGACAGTAGAGCCATTTTAATTACTTGTTTACGATTTCGTTGTCTTCAAAGAAAAGACCAAGTTCGCGCTTCGCGCTTTCAGCACTGTCGCTACCGTGAACGGCGTTTTCGCCCACATTGTCTCCGTAGAGTTTACGAATCGTGCCGTCAGCAGCTTCTTCTGGGTTGGTGGCTCCCATGATTTCACGGTTTTTAGCCACAGCGTTTTCGCCAGACAAGCACATCAGCATAACCGGACCAGAGGTCATAAAGCTAACAAGTTCGCCAAAGAAAGGGCGCTCTTTATGTTCAGCATAGAACTCTTCGCATTGTTGTTGCGTCAGGCGTACCATTTTCGCTGCTGCGATTTTAAGCCCGTTTTCTTCGAACTTTGTGATGATTGGACCAACCGCGTTTTTGTTGATCTCATTGGGCTTAATGATTGAAAAAGTTTGTTCAACAGCCATTTTAATTCTCCTTATAAGTAGTAAGTTACAAACTTGCTTTTAATGTTGAGCCAAGGTCGGCGGGGCTTTTGGAAATGGAACAACCTGCACTTTGCAAGGCTTCAAACTTCCCTTCCGCAGTTCCTTTGCCTCCGCTTGTGATCGCACCAGCGTGACCCATTCGTTTTCCTTTAGGTGCTGTCGCTCCAGCGATAAAGGCTGTTACTGGTTTCTTGAATTCGCGTTTGATGTACTCGGCAGCCTCTTCCTCAGCAGAACCACCGATCTCACCAATCATGATAACAGCATCGGTGTCTTTGTCGGCATTAAACATCTCGAGAACATCGATGAAGTTTGTGCCATTCACAGGGTCACCACCAATTCCAACACAGGTACTTTGCCCCAATCCTTGAGCCGTCAACTGGTGAACCGCCTCATAAGTCAGGGTTCCCGAGCGAGAAAGAACTCCGATGCGTCCTTCTTTGTGAATGTGCCCGGGCATGATTCCAATTTTACACTGGCCTGGGGTGATAACCCCCGGGCAGTTAGGTCCGACCAAGCGAGTTTTTTTACCTTTCATGAAAGCTTTAACTTTAACCATGTCGTTTATGGGAATGCCTTCGGTGATACAGATGGCCAATTCAATTTCAGCGTCAACGGCTTCCATAATGGCGTCAGCAGCAAAAGCCGGTGGTACGTAAATCACGGTCGCCGTGGCTCCGGTCTGTTCAACCGCTTCGTGAGTCGAGTTGAAAACAGGAAGATCCAGATGTTTGCTGCCTCCTTTGCCGGGAGTGACACCCCCTACCATTTTTGTACCGTACTGGATGGCCTGTTCGGTATGAAAGGTCCCTTGCGAACCAGTGATCCCTTGGCAAATAACTTTAGTGTTTTTGTCGATCATAATGGCCATGACTAAGCTCCCTTCACAGCGTTAACAATTTTTTCAGCGGCATCGGTCAAAGAATCAGCGGGTGTAACGTTGAGACCACTTTCAGACAGAATCTTTTTTCCTTCTTCAACATTGGTTCCTTGTAAACGAACCACCAACGGAACACTGAGGCCCAGTTCTTTAACAGCAGCCAGAACGCCTTCAGCGATGATATCGCACTTCATGATTCCACCGAAAATATTGACTAAGATTCCTTTTACATTCGGGTCTTCAAGGATAATCTTAAAAGCCGCCGTTACATTTTCTTTGGTTGCGCCACCGCCAACATCAAGAAAGTTGGCTGGCTCAGAGCCGTGCAATTTGATGATATCCATGGTTGCCATGGCAAGACCGGCACCGTTGACGAGACAGCCAATGTTTCCATCAAGCTTAATAAACGCCAGATCGTACTTAGAAGCTTCGACCTCTGAAGGATCTTCTTCTGTTAAGTCACGTAATTCAACAACAGCAGGGTGGCGGTAAAGAGCATTCGAATCAAAACTCATTTTTGCGTCAAGGGCCATCACATCGCCCTCTTTTGTAGTCACAAGAGGATTGATTTCGACCATATCGCAGTCTTCTTTCATGTAGATTTCATACAATCCTTTGAAGTAGCCAGCCGCTTTAATCGCCTGTTTGCCTGTGAAGCCAAGTTTGAAGGCAAGATTGCGAGCTTCGAAGTCTTGCATTCCAAAAGACGGGTCAATGGTTAGGGTGTGGATTTTCTCTGGAGTGGATTCGGCAACATCTTCGATATTCACTCCACCCTCAGAGGAAGCCATGATCGAAATTTTCGAACTCTCCCGGTCCAGAAAGACAGCACAATAGTATTCTTTTTCGATATTACAACCTTGTTCGATATAGACCTTTTGAACCTCTTTCCCTTCAGGGCCTGTTTGATGGGTCACAAGGTTCATGCCGATGATTTCTTCGGCTAATTTTTGAACTTCGTCGAGGCTCTTAGCGATCTTTACACCGCCACCTTTGCCTCGTCCGCCGGCGTGAATCTGGGCTTTTACAACCCATAGATCTCCACCCAACACTTGCGCAGCAGCACGCGCTTCAGAGGGGTTGTTGGCAATTTGGCCTTTTAAGACTTTCAGATTATATTTCCTAAAAATTTCTTTTGCTTGATACTCATGAATATTCATTCGTCTAATCCTTAGTAATCGAGGTTTTTAAGTGCGGCTAACAATTCTTCAACATGTTTTTTAGAGTTCTCAAGACCGGCCTTTTCTTCGTCATTCAAATTCAGTTCAATGACTTTTTCTAAACCGTTCTTTCCGAGCTGGCAGAGCACTCCAATAAACATACCATTAATGTCGTACTCTCCTTCAAGGTAGGCAGCACAAGGTAAAATTCGGTTTTGGTCTTTAAGAATCGCTTCAGCCATTTCGACAGCGCTGGCGGAAGGCGCATAATAGGCCGATCCGGTTTTTAAAAGTCCAACGATTTCGGCGCCGCCTTTGCGTGTTCTTTCAACAAGCTCATCAACTTTATCTTTTGAAAGCATTTCGGTTAAGGGCACACCCCCAACAGAACAGTGGCGAGGCATCGGCACCATGGTGTCGCCGTGTCCACCTAGAACAAACGCATTGATGTCTTTAACACTGATTCCAGTGGCCTCGGCAATAAAAGATCGAAAGCGGGCGCCATCCAAGATACCAGCCATCCCAATAACTCTTTCACGAGGGAAGCCAAGAGTCTCTTTGGCAACCATCGCCATGGCATCAAGGGGGTTGGAAACAATAATGACAGTTGATTGAGGAGCGTGCTCTTTGATGCCCTCGCAAACGCCCTTCATAATTTTAGCGTTGGTGGCCAGAAGATCATCGCGACTCATTCCAGGTTTACGTGGCAGGCCAGCCGTCACAATAACAATGTCGGAACCGGCGGCATCTTTATAATCGGCGGTACCAGTGACCATAGAGTCAAAACCTTCAACCGGAGAGGCTTCGAAAAGATCGAGGGCTTTACCCTTGGCTGCACCTTCATTGATGTCCAGAAGGACGACATCTCCAAGTTCTTTCTGAGCCGCCCAATGGGCACATGTGGACCCTACAAATCCAGCTCCGACAACAGTGATTTTCTTTCTTGTATGACTCATATTGTTCCTCCGCGTCTTGCGCCCAGCACTCTCCCGGCTGGGACAAGAGTTCTTCGATTTTTCGTGTCTCCCCTTCTTATACCCAAGAAGAGCAAGAGTAAACCTATGCCAACAAAATTAAGACAAAGAAATTGGCAGGTTAGATGCCCATTTTCATTCAACTTGGGGCTGTGTTTCGGGACCAATTCGCAGTATACTTGGTCAGGTATTAGGGGGAGTGATGGAATCGGGCAAGGACGCCGCCATAATCCAGCTGAAAAAGGTCTCATTGAGCTTTGAGGGCTTGGAAATCCTAAAAGATTTCGATTTAACCTTGAATCAAGGCGACTCCCTGGTTTTGGTGGGACCAAGTGGCAGTGGCAAAAGCAGTCTCCTAAAACTCATGGCGGGTCTACTAGTGCCAGACTCCGGGGAGATACTCTACCGGGGAAAAAATCTTTCAACGCTCAGCAAAAAAGAGCATGCCCAGCATATTGCAGAGGTTGGGATGCTTTTCCAACAAAATGCTTTATTCGATTCTTTAACTGTCTTTGAGAACCTTTATTTTGTGCTTTCAGAAGTTGAAGGGGTCGAGGCTGCCGATGCCAAACGAGATGAGATCAACAGTTTACTGGCCGAAGTGGGCCTTGATCATGCGCTTAACCTCTATCCTAGTGAAATCAGCGGCGGCATGCAAAAGCGTTTAGGCATTGCCCGGGCTCTTTGTTTACGCCCACGGCTGGTTTTTTATGATGATCCCACGGCCGGATTGGATCCCATCACCAGTCGAAAAATTGTTAGTATGATCTTAGAGCTCAAGGAAAAGTGGGGTGCCACAATTGTTACGGTCACAAATGACATGATGCGAGCTTATCAGTTGGCCGGACACTGCTTGGTCTGCTTTCCCAATGAATTTTTAGCCACCGGTGATGCCGAGGCGACTCGAAGTTTCACAGACCCCCGAGTCCAACAGTTTATCCATGGTCATGTCGACGGTCCTTTGGGGGCCTTGTGATTGAATTTCGGAAGGTCACCAAAAGTTTTGGAGCTCGAACTATTTTAAAAGATTTAGATCTGGTGATTCCCGAAGGAAAAATCGTTTTTATCTTAGGAATGTCGGGAACTGGGAAGTCTGTCCTGTTAAAAAATATTGTCGGACTTCTTAAGCCGGATGGCGGCGAACTTTTTGTCGATGAACATCCTGTGCATCGCTTGGACGAGACGGCAATGATGAAGGTTCGAAAGATCTGCGGCATGGTCTTCCAACAACCGGCTTTGTTTGATTCTCTTAATGTTTTTGAGAACGTGGCCTATGGACTGCGTCGCCACTTTGATTTAGGTGAAGAAGAAATTATCAGACGAGTTCAAGAAAGTTTGGCCTTGGTCGGTCTGAAAAATGTCGAGCAAAAACAAAGTCATGAACTGTCCTATGGAATGAAAAAGCGGGTAAGCTTGGCTCGAACGGTGGCTTTGCGGCCTAAAATTTTACTTTTCGATGAACCGACGACAGGTCTGGATCCGATATCCACCAACCGTGTTAATCAATTGATTTTGAATTTATCAAAGGATCTGGGGACCACATCGGTGGTTGTCAGTCACGACATGGTCAGTGCTTTGAAAGTGGCCGATCATATTGTTGTCTTGGAAAAGGGAAATCTTTTAACTCAAGGCTCTCCCGAGGAGATTCGTAAGAGTCATATCCCTTTAGTGCAAGACTTTTTGGCAGAGGTTCAGTGATGCAAGTTCTAAAAAGCCTTGATAGCCTTGGATCTGTCCTTATATATGTCGGTGATGTCTTTAAAGAATCCGCGAAAAGTTGGAGTCACCGAGAAGAAGTCTTTGAGAAATGTCTTTCGGTTATACAGCAAAGCTTAGCCACCACATTATTTGCTGGTTTTTTCGTTGGCGCCATCATGACCTTGCAGTTCACATTGCAGGTGCAAATGTTTGGTGCGCTTTCCTATTTGGGGGCTCTTGTCACCAGCGCCACGATTCGTGAAGTCGGTCCCTTGCTGATTGCCTTTTTGTTGAGTGGTAAGATTGGAGCCTTTACTTCCGCTGAGCTCGGAACCATGAAGGTGAGCGAGCAGATTGACGCCATTCGATGCTTGGGGGCTGATCCACTGAAAGAAGTCATCGTGCCACGTTTTCTCGGTATTATTATAGCGAGTTTCTTTCTGTTGAGCTTCGGTTTGATTTTATCTTTTGCTGGAGGTCTGCTGATGGCGGTCCAATTCAGTGGCTTGCCATGGGAGCAATATATTCAGCATATTCCTCAGGTGGTCTCAGGGTTTTCGGTCTTCAGTGGAGTCGTCAAGTGCCTTGTTTTTTCCATAGTCATCGCAACTTTGTGTACTTACCGAGGCTATACTGTGCTTGGTGGGGCTCGCGAAGTCGGTGAAGGGGTCGTGCAAGCGGCGACCCAAACCATGATTGCTCTGGTTCTTGCCGATTGGTTTAGCAGTTTTGTGCTAGAAGGGCTCTTCAATGCCTAGGTTGAATTTTTTAACGGTCTGCTATGCCACCTTCGCCAGCTTTTTCTCCCATGGTCTGCGTTTGCGAGAGGTGATTAAATATCTCGATCAATTGGCTTATCGTAGCTTAAACATTATTGCCGTCTGTGTGTCTTTTGCTGCGGCCGTAACCATTTTAGAAGCCTCCTTTCACATGAAGTTGGTGCTTCATGACGATAGCTTGGTTCCAGGCTTTGCCTCCATGTTGATCGTCCGAGAGCTGGCTGTGGTTGTGATGTCCCTTTTACTGGCTGCCAAGATCGGTGCAGGTATCGCTGCCGAGGTCGGACAAATGAAAATCTCTGAACAGGTGGATGCTTTAAAGCTCTTGGGAATCAATCCCTTTAACTACCTTGTTCTGCCACGATTTGTAGCTTGTTTGGTGGCTGGAGTGTTGCTGGCGTTGATCGCCAATGCAGTATGTTTGGTCACCGCTGTGGGCGTAACCACTTTATCACTTGACCAAAGTATGGCTTTCTTTATGACGGCGTTTCGGCGGTTTGTGTTGCTGCCAGATTTGTTTTTCTAACTTCTC
>CAXRIX010000157.1:0-3762 GCA_964230555.1 Bdellovibrionales bacterium | reverse complement strand
ACTTTTCTTTCGTAAACACCCATGGGACCATTCCAAAAAATACTACCAGCGCTCTGTAAAGCCTCGGCATAAAGTTTTTGAGTTTTGGGTCCAATGTCTAACGCCATTTTGCCTTCAGGGATAGTCGCCGAGTCAACCACGGTGAAATCATCACTTTCAAAATCGCTAACCACATGGTGATCAACTGGTAGAAACACCTTTTTCTCAGAGACTCGCATTTTGTGAAGGAACTTTTTGGCTACTCCAACAAAATTCTCTTCGACTCGCGACGCGCCAACCGCAAAACCGTCGGCCTTTAAAAATGTATACGCCATTGCGCCACCAATAATGACGCCATCCATTTTATCGGCGAAAGATTCAAGTAAAGGAATTTTATCACTGACTTTGCTCCCACCGGTTAAAATATAAAAAGGCTTGTCTGGTTTTTCTTTGATCTTTCGTAAAGCCTTAACCTCTGTTTCTAGAAGAAACCCAAAACAGCGTTGGGGAATTTGTTTGGCAATGGCATCAATACTAGCGTGAGCTCGATGACAAGCACCAAAGGCATCATTCACATAAACGTCAGTGTAACGGGCCCACTTCGCCGCCAGCTCATTGGAATTTTTGGTCTCCCCAGAAGCAAACCGAAGATTTTCTAGTAAAATAATCTGCCGTCCCGACAGACCTTTGCAAAGCTCATAGGGAGCTTCCGAATCCGGTGAGTCCATCAACAGGACTTCAAAGCCTTTTTTGTTAAGACTGTGAGCCACCGGTTCTAACGACAGTTTTTGTCTATCCTCTTCCGTTTTTGGACGCCCCAAATGAGAAGCCACAATCACCTTCGCCCCGGCTTCAACCAAAAACTGTAAGGTGGGAAGGGCTGCATCGATCCGATTTTCATCAAGAACTTTGCCGTCTTTTAACGGAACATTTAGATCAAGACGTAGAAAAACCCGTTTCCCACGCAGCTCCATCTCTTGAAGGTCCAAGTACGATTCCAGTGCCATTAAAGTCCCTGCTCAGCCATATATTTTGCCAAGTCCAACATCCGGCAAGAAAATCCGGTTTCGTTATCATACCAGGCCAACACCTTAATCATTTTTCCGGCCATGACTGATGTGTTCTCTAAATCGATAATCGAACTGTCGGTCACTCCATTCATGTCAACACTCACAACTGCATCGTTGGTATATGCGAGAACCCCTTTTAACGGCCCATCTGCGGCGGCTTTCAAAGCTTCATTCACTTGTTCCGCCGTCGTCTCTTTTTTCACATTGGCCACAAGATCGACCAAGCTTACATTGGGCGTCGGCACGCGAATCGCCATACCATTAATTTTACCTTCAAGTTCAGGCAAAACCATTCCAACAGCTGCAGCGGCACCGGTTGTGGTCGGAATCATCGAAACAGCGGCGGCACGAGCGCGACGTAAATCTTTATGACTGGAATCCAAAACCCTTTGGTCATTGGTATAAGAGTGAACTGTCGTCATTAAAGCTGACTCAATTCCAAACGAATCATTTAACACTTTTGCGACAGGAGCTAAACAATTGGTCGTGCATGAGGCATTACTAACAACTTTATGCTTGCTGGGATCGTAATCTTGATGATTGATTCCATACACAAACGTCGCATCCACTTTTGCAGGAGCCGAAACAATCACTCTTTTGGCTCCGGCTTGCAGGTGCTTTTGATTGGCTTCCGTATCTTTAAAAACACCAGTGCACTCAAAAACAATATCAGCACCCCATTCGGCCCACGGTATTTGTGATGGGTCTCTTTCAAAAGTGAAGGGAATTTTTTTATTATCGACTATGATATTTTTCTCATCATGCTCGACTTTTTTATTAAAACGACCGTGAGCACTGTCATACTTTAAGAAGTGCGCTTGATTCTCTGTGGTACCGCGACCATTGTTTATTCCGACAATATCGAATTGATCGAAACCGTGGCGGAACAAAATCCGTCCGATTCTTCCAAAACCATTGATTCCAACACGAAGCTTTTGGGACATGGGATTCTCCTTGTGAAGGTCCTCTATATAATTTGTTAAATCGCAGTCTTATCCAGAGGGTTCCGCTGAGTCAACTTAGCGAATTTTCTAAAGTATTCTCTTCACTTCCACAGCAAAATGAGGCAGCGCATAAGTCGCCGAATTTCTCCCATTTGCTCTAATCGAATGCGTACCAAAGTGGCACATTAAAGACTTTCTGAGTCTCTTGGCTCGACCATTCAGTGTTTCAAGTGGCCCCAAGCCCTGGCTCTGGTATCCTGAAAGCACTCCAAAAAACACCGGGGGGCATATGCATAAGTTATTAAAATCACTGATCTTTATTTTATTTAATGCGATCATCGTTGGCTGCGGTAACGATGGCGCCGGTGATTTAACGGACACCCAGCAGGTCACCGGATCCTATGTCGGTTTCATGCAAACCATCGACGGCGAGAACCTCCCCTGGGCTCTGGACCACAACGTGCAAGTTTCAAAGGTCGGGGTCGGACGCTTGCGAATCTCCTCAGACATTATCGGCGAATTTGAAGTCTACTCGGCTTGCTTGGTCGACCAAATTTGCTTGAATGGCGATGTGATTAACATCGCCGATTTTTTCAATGAAGATCTCGATGTTATTGAAGTCAAAGAGGTCATTTTCACTCGTATGGACACGGGCTGGAAATTAGTCATTCAGTATGTGGCCGTCCCCACGGGTGGAAGTTTTCCACAAGTGAATCAATTTATCTCAACCCAATAATCGCGGAAACATTTTATCGGCATTGGTTTTCATCTGCTGACAAAACTCAGCCACCGAAAGCTGTTTCAATTCCGCTACAAGCTTAGCGGTCCACAGCATAAAATCGGGTTGGTTTTTTTGGCCCCGTAATGGCGTCGGCGCTAAAAACGGCGCATCGGTTTCAACGTGCATACGATCCACCGGAGTGTTCCGACAAACCTCGCGCAACGCCTCGGCTTTTTTAAAAGTCACCACACCACTAAAAGAAATATTATAACCGCAGTCCAATGCCGCTGTCGCCAGCTCTTGGGTTCCCGTAAAGCAATGAATGATTCCTTTTACATCACCTTTGAACTCTTGCAAAATCTCAATCGTGTCGTCTTCGGCATCGCGGGTGTGGATCTCGACCGGCAGATTAAACTGCTTGGCCAATTGCATCTGTTTACGAAAAGCTTGTTTTTGTGATTCATGATCGGAGTGATTGTAATAGTAATCCAAGCCAATCTCTCCCACCGCAACCACGCGTGGGTTGTTGAGATTTGCCAACAGGAAGTCTTCGACGTCTTGACTATAGACCTTACCTTCATGGGGATGAATTCCCAGAGTACAAAAAACCTGGGGCGCCCATTTTCTTGCCAGCTCAAGGACCACCGGTAGATCCTCTGGTTCTGTTCCAATAGTTATAAACCGGTTCACGCCTTTTTCAGTGGCAATGCGAATGGCCTCTTCGGGCGTGATCTCTAAAAAATTAAGATGAGTGTGAACATCGGTCCAACCGATGTCTTTCACCGACTGTTGCTCAAATTCTTCGGGTAACTCTTTTTGTTTCAACGGTACAGCTCCAACTCTTTGACACGGTAATAAAAATTCTCGATAGCTAGTAGTTTATCAACATTGGCATGAATGTCAGAACGCAAAGCCTCCACAGAGTCGTAAACTTGAGCAATCGCACCGCTGCCCTCGGGGACCCAATCAAGATTTTCCCCTTCGCTGTGCAGTCGCTTTTGCAAAGCCTGAGTCCAAATACTGAAACTGAAATCACGAGCATGGTTGT
>CAXRIX010000156.1:0-2914 GCA_964230555.1 Bdellovibrionales bacterium | reverse complement strand
ACTTTTTAAGTTTGTTCAGCCATGATCTAAAAACTCCATTGGCAAAAATTATTGGTATCGTTGACACCCTAAAAAGTAAAATTGACGACCCAGAGATCCATTCTGAGCTAGACAAGATCCATCAATCTTCACTTGAGCTCGATAAGTATATTAAAAAAATATTGAAAATGTCGCAGATTCAATCAAAAAGTATCTCTTTAAACAAAGAGCCCACGGATCTCAATCAACTGATCGACCAAGCCGTGCAACAAAACCTTCACCTAGCACAAAGCAAGGGAATTCAAATTCAAAAGAAAACGACTCCGCTGTTCATGGTGGATATCGATCCTTCCCTAGTGAAAGAGGTCATTATCAATTTTCTGGAAAACGCGATCACTTATTCTCCGAAAAATAGTCAAGTCACTGTTATTTCAGATGAAGTAGAGGATTTTATTAAAGTTTCAGTCATCGATGAAGGCAATGGTATTCCCAAAAATATCCAAGAAAATATTTGGGAAAAGTCTTTTCGATTTGATAAAGAAAAAAGTGGGTATGGCCTGGGACTGTTTCTGTCACGTTACGTGATCCACCTCCACGGAGGACAAGTTTTTTTAAATAGTCGAGAAAATAGTGGTAGTGAATTCGGCTTTCTAATACCCTTGAGCGAGGAGAACAACAATGAAACCTCTTAATATCCTAATAGCTGACGATGAGCCCGATTTAAGAAAATACATTATCCACATCTTAGAAAAAGATGGTGGCGGCAAAATGAATTTTGTTGAAGCCGAAAACGGTCAAGAGGCGATTGACAAAATTGCCGACACCGCCTTTGACCTTATTTTATTAGATGTCAAAATGCCTGTCATGGATGGGCTGGAGGCTCTGGAAAAACTCATCGATATGGAAGTCAGCGCGTTTGTGGTTATGATCACCGCTCACGCCAACGTCCGCGACGCTGTTCATGCTATCAAGCTGGGAGCCTATGACTATTTGGAAAAACCCTTAGAGAAAGATAAAATTTTAGAAATTTTTCGCAAAGCGGTTGAAGCCCGTCGCCTTGTTGAAGAGATCTCCTTAAGCTTTCCAATTTTGGAATCCGATGTTGAAAGTGAAATCATCGGCCACTCAAAGCCAATGAAAGATGTGTTTGATCTGATAAAAAAAATATCGAATGTTGACAGTACGATTCTACTTCGAGGAGAGAACGGAACCGGCAAAGACCTTGTTGCTAAAGCGATTCACTTCAATTCAAATCGGAAAAGCGAGTCAATGATTAACGTCAACTGCGCAGCCATTCCTGACGGCCTGGTTGAAAGTGAGCTCTTTGGCCACGAAAAAGGAGCCTTTACCGACGCCAACGAAAGACAAATCGGAAAGTTTCAGTTGGCCAACAATGGCACTCTTTTTCTTGATGAGATTGGCGAATTAAAGCTTGAAGTGCAGGCCAAATTGTTGCGAGTTCTACAAGACAAAACATTTATGCCCGTTGGCTCCAACCGAACCCAAAAAACCAATGCTCGGATTATCACAGCCACCAACCAGAATCTGGAAAAATTGGTTGAGGAAGGACGTTTTCGTGAAGACCTCTATTTTCGCTTGAATGTGATTCCTATTTTTATTCCACCGTTGCGGGAGCGGCAGGATGATATTCCTTCTCTACTGCTTTATTTTATTAAAAAGTTCGCCAACACCCCCAGTGAAGAGAAAAGCTTTTCTCCTGAGGCTATGAAAAAGCTCACCGACTATCCCTGGCCTGGAAATATCAGAGAGTTAGAAAACTTAGTTCAACGCTCTTTGATACTGGCGACCGGTGACACCATAGGCCTTAACGATCTTCCGCCTCAGATTGTGAAGTCGGAAAAGCCTAAAACAGAAGATCTGGATTTTGAAAAGTTCAAAATTGAATCGGAAAAATCCTTTATCGAAAAAGCTTTAGCGGCCAATGACGGAAAAATCAACCGGACCGTCGCCAATGCTAATATTCCCAAAAACACCCTGTTAAGGAAAATTAAAAAATTCAATATCGACTTAAAAAACTTACCGGACGACTGATTCGGCGGCCTCGATCACATGTCGAGGTTTAATGTTCTTCATGCAGGCATGGGTTCGAATCGGACATACGCGACTGCCGTGCTGACCGCAAGGACGACATAGAAGTTCATGGTCTTCGACCACCCTAGCATCAGCATTCCAGGGCTTGTAGCCCAGCTCTTGAACGGTGGGTCCAAAGATGGCAATCGTCGGACAACGGACCACACTGGCCATATGCATAGCCCCCGAATCATTGCAAATAAGGAGGTTGGCCTTCCATAGAAACATCATCGACTGCAAAACATCGAGATGGCCAGCCAAGCTAAAACTATTGGGAATCTGTTTGTGGACTTTTTCGCAGAGTTCTCGTTCATCGGGAGCACCGACAATTAAAACCTGAAAGTTTTCTCTGGCAAAATGAGTGGCAACCCGGATAAAGCCCTCCGACTGCCAACGCTTGGTGGGCCAAACGCTACCCGGCGCCACACACACGTAAGGGCGATCGACTTTAAAACCAGGCAACTTGTCTTCAGCCATTATTTTCAGCTTATTCTCCGTCCAAGGAAAATGGTTGAGACTCATTTCCGCCCACTTTGGAATACTTTCTTCTTTCTGAGCAAAGGCTTCAAGATTGACGGCCACTTTATCGTAGACGGCCCCAAGAAGTTGTAACTGACGGAGAGCTTCTGGCCACAGAAGGTTTCTTTCCACCCTTTTTGTAAAAAACGACGAATTCCAAAATTTTTTATAGCCGACTTTTTGAGTGGCCTTTAGAGATTTCACTATTTTATGACTGGTCAAAGATTGATGGGGGCAAAAAATAGTATCGAAGGTTCGGTCTTTAAGTATTTTCCCAACCTCAGACTTGTTCGACTTATCCACTTCAATAACTTCGTCACAAACT
>CAXRIX010000155.1:0-17550 GCA_964230555.1 Bdellovibrionales bacterium | reverse complement strand
ATGGGTGGTTACTACTTTCCCGACGACGACAAGGTCAGTCAGGCCATGCGTCCATCAAAAACCTTTAACACTCTTTTAGAGTCTCTTTAAAAGAGACTCATTCAATAAATTATATTTCTAAATGTTAGATTGATTCGAGGCTGTAACGGCCTCGAGCGTTTTGGGATCGAGTGCTTCCAGTATTGCTGAGTGGCACCTTTCATGATTAAAAGGCTTCCCGATTCTAAGTGAATTTTGACTGTCCCTAAATCCTCTTTTTTATGCTTCAAGTGAAAATCACGCCCTTCTCCGAAAGACAACGACGCGATGGTTGGCTGCCGCCCCAGTTCTTTTTCGTCATCGCTGTGCCAGCCATTAGAATCTCGTTGATCACGATACAAATTGATTAAAACACTATTAAAGGTTTCCGCAGAAGGCCGCTCCACACTCTCCTTTAGTTCCAATAGCAAGGGAGTCCAAGCCTCAGGTGTTAACTGCAACCCCGAATACTTGTAAGTGATGCCGGGGTCGGCATGCCATGAAAAAAGCCGGGGCTGCATGACCTTTTTGCCAAAAATCATAATCTCTTCTTCACGCCAAGGTGTAGTTTCTAAGATCTCTTCATAGGCTTTTTTTATTATTTTTTTGTTAAGGAAATGTGGAAAGTAGAGCACACACCCGTCTTTTGGCAGTAAATTTGTTGATTCAACTGAAGTGCGCAATCACAGCCCCTTTTGGTCTGAAACTTAAGGTCACATTAAAAGAAAACTTGCAGAATTTCAACGAACCCCTAAACTGTTTAATGTTTGAAATAATAAGGAGAACTCTATGAGAGCATTATTAATTTTATCGATTGCCCTATCCGCTAACCTTGGTTTTGCGAAAGCAAAAAACTGCACAGACTACGACAAATTTTCTGATGTCAGCGTTAAAGAAATGAAAACCATCGTTAACAAAAAGTCAGCCACCATCGTTGATGTTAACTCTGATGATTCGTTTAAGAAAAGTCGCATTCCCGGTGCCATTCACTACGCCTCGAACAAAAACAATTTTAAAAAAGTCTTACCTAAAGATAAAAACGCTTTAGTGGTCGCCTACTGTGGTGGAAAAATGTGTACAGCTTGGCAAAGAGCAGCCAAAGCGGCTTGCGAAATGGGCTACACCAACATTCGCCATTTTAGCGAAGGCATTACCGGTTGGAATAAAAAAGCCGCCACCAAGTCTTCAAGCAAAAAGTCTTAAACCTTCGAAATTTTTCGCGCACCTTTCGGTGATCTCACTCACCGAAAGGAGTTCGAACGCCTTCATTTTCAATCTTTCTTAAAAGCCTACGTCCTGATCAACAGTATAGAACTCAGAATATTGGCTATCGAACCTGCAAATAGGATTCATTCTAACTTTTTAAGCTCCAGACTCGGCGACTCTACAAACAGCCTTTTATCTTTTATTCTATTTTTTAATTTAAATTTTAATTTGCACTTTGATCTTCCAGGACTAAGCAATCGAACGGTTATTTCCAACTTTCCAAATGCTCTCTTAAATACAGACACTTATGGATCTCGCTCCCCAAGAGGGAAAGACAATAAGCCTATAGAAGCCTCTGGGAAGCGTGAAGCGTTCGCCGCAGGCGATCCCAGCGAAGGCAGGAGCCTGCGTTTCCAAATGCTTATTCTCTTTCCGCCTTGGGGATACCGCGGCCTAAGAGTCCAATTCAAAAAGTGCCCCTAAGTGTCACTTTGATTTCTCAGCAGCCATTCAAGAAGGACCTAAGTGCTTGTAAATATTGAATTTATGTAAGCTTCCATTGGCACTGATGTTGCTCTATAAAGCCTTATGAAGCGCTTCTTTTTTATTCCTATTGTTCTATCGCTTGTTTTCTGTGCTCAAAGCTGGGCTCAAAGCTCCACTCAATGCCAACAGGAAGAGGTCGCGATCAATCTGTTTCAGATCCACCATACGCTTGATGAATCCGAAACATGTATATTAGTTAAGACGAAAGCGGAGCCCAACTACATGGCTTTAAATATTCCGTCTCATCGAACTCATATCTCTAGCGATAGCGTCGCCTGGACTCCTTTTGACCAATATGAATTTTGCATTGAAGAAGGAAATCCCGAAAAATTGCAAAAACTGGGCGAGGACTTAAGAGCCGCTGATTTCCTTCGTCCCCGTCGACGTGACTACAATTATCAACATACAATGATCCAATACTTTATGACCGAGATCACAGTCGCCTTGAACATGAATTTTGACTTCAAACAAAATGGTGTTTTCTTTTATGGATTGTTTAACGAAGATCAATGTGTAGAGGAAAAATCAGGGACTATTACCGAAAGTAGCTACCCGGTTGAAAGCTTGAACCAGTATGAAGAACTGATGAATAATTACTATCAGTTGATACAAATCTTTGCCGATCATTTTGAAGTCATAGAGAGCCACTCCTTTCTGCCCCCAGCTCTAGATGATTTGAATTAATTTTAAATCATTTGCCATCGCCCCGAGAGTTCGATGAAATAAGCCTATGGGTGATAATTTTAAATCTGAAATTCAGCGTATCAACGGCTATTTAAAAGAGGTCATCACTTTTCTGGATGCCACCGGTAAGCCTATTCACCAGGTGATCAATCCGGTCATGGTGGAGCTCAAGCCGCGAGATGTCCTGCAGCTTTTTGTGGGATCTTTTCTTATTGCCGCACCTTTATCTTTTACCGAAGAGATTTGGACTCTCAGCAAAGATCTTCCTGACCGCAATGCTCTGGCTCTGGTGTCAATTTCTTTGGTTGTGGTGATTTCTTTTATTTTTTTTAACTTTTATCGCTATCGCATGAAAGGTCATGTGATCGAATTTATCAAGCGGGTGGTGGCCACTTATTTAATTGCCACTAGTAGCATTATATTGATTTTAGCTCTCATTAACAAATTTCCTCTGTTCGAAGAGCCTTATGTGGCCTTGAAACGAATTGTCATCATTGGCTTTCCGACCGTCTTCGGGGCTATTATAAGTGACTATTTGAAGTAGGCCGTCACCTTTAGTTTCGAATGAACACCTGAGCCACCTTCCAGACGAGCTGACTTCAATAACTACGGAATAGATTGATCAATTTTTTATAAAGGAGAACCCATGCAAATTGATATTGGAATACCCAATGAACACAGAGAAAAAATTGCCGCCGGACTGTCAAAGCTGTTAGCTGACAGCTACACTTTGTATTTAAAAACTCACAACTACCACTGGAACGTGCAAGGTCCCATGTTTCAGACATTGCATATGATGTTTGAAACACACTATCAGGAGCTGGCTCCTGCTGTAGACGAAATTGCCGAACGCATTCGCTCTCTTGGTGAAAAGGCTCCAGGTTCTTACCAAGAATTTGCCAAGCTCACTTCAATCAAAGAAGAGACTGGATGGCCAACAGCCCATGAGATGATTCGTAATCTGGTAACGGCCCATGAGTCTGTTATCAAAACCGCTCGCGAGATTTTTCCAACGGCTGAGGCGGGCTCCGATGAGGCCACAATCGATCTTGTGACCCAAAGAGTTCAACTCCATGAAAAAACGGCTTGGATGTTACGTAGCCTTCTTGAAGAATAATAAATCGAGGATGGGGAATCCCCCCATCCTTTTCCTTACACCTCTGAACCCAGTCGAGGAAATTTCAAAATCACTTTGTTCCCTTGGTTTTGCACAATCACATTATCGGAATCCAAGTGCCTGGGAACTGTAAAGCTTTGTGAAAAACTGGACGATGAAAAGAAAGAGCCACCTGTTTGCTGATGCCCTTCCGTTGATTTCTGAATTTTTTTGCCGTGGATAGTAACCTGATGGTTTTCGACATTAACATCCACAGAACTTCCTTCGTCTGCATCCTTCAACGATATTTCGTAGATATGGTAGTTGGCCGTTTCGGATTCTGAAATCTCAATAGAAGAACCGCCAAGGCTTTTAAATTGAGGAAAAGAAAATCCTTTGAGGCTTCGGTCCGAGAAGAAATTTTTCCGGCTGTCCATTGACCTCCAAAACTGCTCTTGCATTTCCCTGATTTCTCGAAACGGATCCGAATTGAAAAACGATTCGTTCAAGTCAGATTGCAGAGCCGTAGTGTCGTCTTTGGGGTAGACCTCACCCTGGGGCGCCAGAGTTTCACTCTCGGCATTGGCAAGCTGAATGGTTTTCACATTCACAACAAACGCCGCAACTCCCAAACCGATCAACAGGCCAGACAGTAAAAAAATAAGTTTGTCTTTTAGACTTTGACTGATCATCTTTCCTCCTTTCTAGATGTTGGCTCCGGTCAACGCCTTATGTCCCAGACCTTCACACAGCCCACTGCCGATTCAGCCGTCGTCGCATTCGACGTTTTATCAGTCGCTTTTTTTTGCGACGACCTCGAAGTCGTCGCAAAAGATTCTTTTTCACTTTTTTAAGAAGAGGGATAACTTTTTTACCCTTTTTTTCAGTGACCAAGGTGTCATTGGGTAACTGTGCGGCCATCGAAACTGCAAATTCCTGATTGGAAAGAGCTTTTATTTTAACTTGCAATTCCCCTTGGTCGATCACTTCATGGACCTCTTTGACAACAAGATCGACATGTTTTTTTGTGGCTGTTTCTGGTAATTTTTCATTCTGATCGATAATCAACTGATACTTGAGTGTCTCCATAAAACCCTCCTTAGCTGACTCTTTGTTCTGTCCCTTCTTCAAAGTTGAACATTCTTGATTGCTTCCACCGGTTGACTTCACGATGGATACCGCTTTCCATAATACGCAACGCCGGCAAAAAGTCTTCACTCACACCTTCAGCCGCAAACTTGCCACTTGTGGCTGCGATATAGCAGCGAACATTAAACAAGGCTTTGGATTTTCGTACTTCAATTTTTAAACTTGAATCACTGGGGGAAATCCAAAGTAATTCATCGAGAGTTTTTCGCAGGACTTTCACCTGGGACGGAGACGGCGTGAAGTTGTTGAACTCAAAATAACTGGTCCAGTCATTCATTATTACCTCCTTTGTAAATACGAACTAAACATCTATTCTTTTTTTTATTTTTGACAGCCCATAGAAAAATGGAGCTCTCTTGAAACCTGATGTCACTGTTAAAAGTGTCAAGGTCTCCTGTCTATTTTAACGGACAATGGGTGCAAAAATAAAGGCCTCCGACAACTGAATGGTATTTTTTAAAGACTGGGTTGATACCTAAATTTCATCAATATAATCAGTATTTTAGACTGAGGTCCTGTCCTGTTTTGAGGCGATTTTCCCGATAAGAAGAGTGATGAGACTGAACCTGTCCGACAACAAAGTCATTGGCCTTTTATTGGTCGCTTTAATTTCGCAAATCCTATTGCTTCTTTGGCATATGGGGCTGCTTGGTTTGCCGGGTGCGGAGACTTCGCAAACGTCCGGCCAAGTGGCTGGCACCATCGAGTCCATTGAAAAAAATCTGAAACGTCGCCCCATCAATAGTTTAATTTGGGAGGAAAGCCGCGCTCCTGAAAAAGTCTACTTTCATGACTCCGTGCTCACCCTTTCTGACAGTACCGCTAAGATTCAATTACAAAATGGCACCCAGATCAATTTATCGGAAAATACCTTGATCACAATTGAACCAGAAAAAGAGTCTTCTTCCGGAGAGATTCGTATCAAAATGGCACAAGGGAATATACGCGCGCGCAATCCCTTTGAGAAAGCTATCATCGAGGACCAAAGCACCTCTGTAAAAATCGATGCCGACAGTGATATCGATTTAATGAAAGATGAAAGTGGACAGATTGAAATCTTGGTCAACAAAGGACAAGCCGATATTGTTTTTCAAGACAAAGCCTATGCCGTTGCAAAAAACGAACGAATGGTCCTCAATAAAGAGGGAGTCTCTAAAGATAAAGTCAGTGATTCCCTTAAATGGCACAGCTCGGATCTTTTGCGGTATTATACCCACTCTGACCAGACCCAAGTGTCTTTGGCCTGGGTTGGCTCCGCTCAAAAGCTGGTGGTCTTAAAAGACGGCGAAACATATTTGCAAATTTCCCTTCAACCCCAACAGTCAAAGTGGATGGGAGAGCTTCCGTTAGGAACCTACTGGGTTTTTCTAAAAGGCCAAGAAGGACGAACCAAAAATCGCGAACTACAAATTTGGCCAGCGCCAAAAATTCAGTTGGTTATGCCTCGTCCCCGAGATCGCAGAAAATCAGGCGCTTTGCAATTTGTTTGGACACCCCAGTCGAGTTTAAAATCCTATGAACTGGTGCTAAAAACGGAGGGTCAAACTCTCCGCTTTCCAGCCAATTTAAATAAAACCACCGAAACGATTGATCTTGAAGGTGATTTCGAATGGGAGGTTTGGGGACTGGATCATAAAGGTTTTAAAATTCCTCCCGCATACACCTATCCTCTTTTTCTGCGTGACAATCCGTTTGCCCCGCCCAAGCTCAACAAACCTAAAATAATCAAACCTCAACCGAAGACCTCTTGGTTAGAAAGGTTGTTTATTCCGCAAGCCCGAGCCGAACAAAATCAGACAGCCGTTTTCAGTTGGCAAGAGATTCCAGGGGCCGAGATTTACTTTATCGAAATTTCCACCGACAAAGAGTTTCGCTCCCCAGTCGTTAAAGAACAACTGACACAACCTGTTTTTCAGTGGGCGGATTTTGATGAAAAGAAAACCTACTACTGGCGCGTCGCGGCCGGGGATCGCTCGGGACGCATGGGTGTTTTCTCGGAACCGACTGTTGTCGATTGGGATTACGTGCTGCCGAAAAAAACCGAAGCAACACCGACAAAGGCTAAGGCAGTGAAAC
The DNA here is from genome assembly GCA_964230555.1 of Bdellovibrionales bacterium. Lineage (GTDB taxonomy): Bacteria > Bdellovibrionota > Bdellovibrionia > Bdellovibrionales > JAGQZY01 > JAGQZY01. The sequence goes on along the minus strand of CAXRIX010000155.1, from coordinate 10,775 downwards.
CCAAACCTCGAACTCAACCTCGAACCCGACCTGTGGTTCAGCGACGTCAGGTAAGAGACAGAGTAAAACCCCCAGAAAAGATCCAGTCCGAGCCGCGCCCGCCTCGGACCACACGGCCCACCGAGACTAAAGAAGATACCACTCCTCGCCCTTACTTTCACTCGGCGGGACTTTTTTATATGCCAGGATTTGCCTTAAAAAATTACAAGGCCGATGGACTTACGAAAGCCAACCTTCAAGGCGGCAATCCTATTTCATTGGGTGTGGAATTGAAGTTTTTTATCACCCGCCAGTCTCTTCTTCGTCTGTATTCAAAAATTAACCTTTTAGAGTATGAGCCTCAGCCTAAAAATGCCTTTCCGTTTCAGCCCAACATTAAAACTAGAACTTGGGTCAATCATATCAGTTGGTCTCCCCTGGATTCTACTTGGGGTGTGGGCTTGTGGATCAGTGAACTCCCCACCTTGGAGAGACAGAGTTTCGAGCAGGTACGCATCGAACAAACCGTGGCCTATGGAATCCTTGGTGAAAAAACTTTTTCAGTGGGTGCCGGAGAGTGGATTTCACAAGCCGCGATTATCAATAGCCAAGACTCTTGGGGTGGCGCCACCAGTCAGCGCTTTCTTTACCCTCTTTCTTGGGGATTTCATGTCGGGGCTGAGATTGAATTGATTTATTTAGCCGCAGAAGATGATGGCGATCTTTTGGCTGATGGTTATTTCATTTTAGGATGGAAGTTTTAGATAAATCTTCGGCGCAAATGAAAAATTAAGAACAATGGCAATAGGCAAAGCAAAAGACCCGTCGGTGATTGCGGAGTTTCGACTCGCCCACAACTTGTGGCTGCAAAATCATACTGATTTTTAATTCCGGGAGTAAAATTAATAGAGACAGAATCGATTGTCGAAGGGCTTGAAATATTCGAATTTGTAATCGAAAACCGAGCTTTAATATAGCGTTTACCTATCAATTGAGAAAGGTCGGTGGTCCAACCGGTATCATCACTCGTAAAATTATCGTCACTGCCTTTGATTTCAAAACTCAAATCGGCAGAAGCTGGATTGAAGGTTACCGCGTTGATGACAGGTTTAGTGTTTTGCAAATCGATAATAGTCGTTTCTGTGCTCTGAGCGACTGTTGTGTATTGGACATCTCCAGGCGCAATTCCTTGTTCACCAGGAGTGTAGTATCCACCGCCGCCGCCAAGAATGGTATTGTAACCACCAGCCGTACTGGAATACCAATTGCGACCTGGACCACCGTTGCCTCCGTTATCAGTGTTGCCGTTCGTCCCACCCAATCCGGGTTGTGCGACTCCAGCACCAGACCCCACGGTGTTCAGCATTTCCATGTTACCACCAACAAAAACCCGAACCGAACCGCCGCCGCCGCCGCCGCCAGCACCACCCAAAACATTGGAGTCGCCACCGGCTCCTCCGGAAGCGAGAATTCGACCGAAATTGGATGAAGGTAAATCTCCTAAATAAAAATCGCCCACAGCATGAATGATGACAGTGCCACCACCGCCGCCGCCGCCAGCACCAGCGTCTGTAGCTGTTCCGGAACCGCCACCCCCACCAGCGCCACCCGCGTTGGTCGCAAATTCAGCATCCATGGCACTGTCGCCTTGTGTTCCACCGGCCCCACTGGCGTTGGTTCCAGGCCCCGATGGCGAACTGGTGTTCCACGATCCACCACCACCACCGGAAACCGCGGCACCACCTGTGAAGTTTCCGGCCTGTCCACCGGTCACCAAAGGATCGGTATCTTCGCCATCAGTTCCATCTTGAGTGGGAGCCCCACCATCGCCGCCATCGCCACCGCCACATCGACCTTGGCCACCGACTCCAGGTATGGCACCAACCGCGTTGGTTCCATCGTCTCCGTGACACCAAATTTCGCCGGCAATTTTGACGTCTTTTAAGCTGTATATGATCAAGGGACCATCACCGATAACCTCAATCCGCCAACCTTGTTGCAAATTAAAATTAGTCACTTGCAAAATGGGATATTCATCAACGTCGATTAGAATTCGATTTCCAGTAACATCACCATTAACACTGAAGTTCTGATAGGTGGTGGCATTGAAAGGGCCGTGTCGTCCATCACCCACTGGCATTTCGAACTCGTTGGGGTTGTTATAATTCTTGACCACCAAAGTTGGATGTAGAACACCCAAAGCGGTATTTATAACTAAACTGCTAGTTTCAATCCGAGAATTTTCGGAAAAATCAAAGGTGAATTCGGCGGCCACCGCTGACCAGCAAGCGAGTAAAATAAAACCACCGATTAAAAACTTCATGCCGATTGACTTTTATCCTCACCCACTCCAAACAAGACCTGCATCACCTTCTTACGAAGAGTCTCGGCCTGAAAGGGTTTTACTATATAGGCATCAACTTTGTATTTTGCTGCCTGTGAGATTTTCAATCGCTCTTGGGTTTGTTGAGCTGTGACCATTATAAAAGGAGTGTTTTTATAAAGATCATCGCCGCGAACGGCTCGCAATAGGGTCAATCCATCAGCCACTGGCATATCCCAGTCGCAAAGCACCAAGTTCACTGGCGTTTTTGAATTCTGTACGTGTTTAAATCCTTCGACCCCATTGCTCGCATGCAGAAAACGCTGGAACCCTAAGCCCCTTAGATTCTGCATAATGATGTCTCGGATGAGACGATCATCATCAACAATAAGGACAGTCATCTCGCGAATTTTTGATGTATCTATGTTCAACTCATCCATTTTCCACCTCACGGACTTGGGGAATTTCAATTTTGACAACAACCCCGCCTTTGGGATGATTATCAATACTGAACTTTCCTAGGTGTTCAATCTCAACGATTTCTTTGCATATGGCTAATCCTAGACCACTGCCATCAGACCCTTTTGTGGTGAACAAAGGTTGTAAGACTTTTTCCAAATTCTCTTCAGAGATGCCGGTGCCTGAATCTTTGACTTCGACAAACAGACGGTCGTCTTTTTCATGGAGAGACACTTTCAATTCACCCCCGTCGGGCATGGCATGAATCGCGTTAATAAATAAATTTGCAAAAACTTGTACCAAAGAACTTTTGTTAACCTCAGCGGAAAGACCTTCCATCTCTGAGATATCAATGCGAATTCCATGGCGACGAAAACGAAATTCCATCAGCTCCAAGGCTTCCTCAACAATTTGGCTTAAATTCATGACTTTGAATTCAACCTGATCATCATGATTGTCATTGAGGTTGCGGAAATTTTTTAGAACCGAGGACGCCGTTTGTCCGGCTTTTAAAATAATATCCAAAGAGTTTTTAATATCTTCGACATCTTCAGAGGACTTGGCAATTTCTGCATGACCGACGATATGGGTCAGTAAATTGCCAAACTCATGGGCCACCGAACGAGCAATAGCCGCCGCCGCATTGTGTTTTTCACTATTTAATAACAACTGATGGGCTTCGCTTAGGCGCTCGGCTTGCCATTCTTTCAATCGATTGAGATCCCAGAGACTTGTGGCATTTCGTGCTTTTTGCAGAATCTCACCTTCGGTGAAAGGTTTATTTATGTAGTCCCATTTTTCGCGGGACTCTTCACCTAGAAACTTACCGATAGTATCAACACTTCTGTCATGATAAGCCGTCACAAAAACCGCAAATAACCGGGGATCAATATCAAAAACCTGCTTAACAAGTTCGATCCCATCAATATCAGCTCCAAGCATAACATCAAAAAATCCCATGGCGAAGGGGTTGTCTTGCGCTACCGAGTTTCGAATTTCTTTTAACGCCTCTTCTGGGTTATGAACAACGACAACGTCGAATTCAGGGCCGGCTTTCTCAGCCTGACGTTTTTTACTACGGCTCGACTTTAACTTGATAACATTGTCACCTTCGGGACAAAGCACTCGAAGGATTCCCTGAGCAATCTCTGGTTCATCATCAACCACCAAAATTCTTCGATTTGGCACCGGAGATCCTACGGGGATCAAGTTTCTTTGGTCTTTTAATAACTTTGCTGCATTACTCATGCTACGGCCTTCCTGCTGTTACTTTTACTAATGAGAGGGAGTTCAATTTCAAAAATCGTCTGACCGGGCTTCGAATCTTTAGAGAATCGAATGTCACCATCGTAGGCACGGATAAAACGTCGACTGATTCCCAGTCCGAGTCCCGTTCCTTCTTCTACAGATTTTGTTGTAAAGTTCACTTTGAATAGTTTTTCTTGGTTGTCTTGGCTAATACCCAGTCCGTTGTCTTCGACTTTAATAATAAGGTGATCATCCTTGTTTTCGGTTGTAATGGTCAACTGACCCTTCCAATCTTGCCTATCTCCACGAGCTTCAATCAAAGCTTGTAATGAGTTTCGCATCAGGTTGGTTACCGACTGTATAAATTCATCGCGATCAACTTGCACCTTGTCATCTGCAGCATTAAATTTTTTATGAATTTTAAACCTCTGCTGATCAAAAAGATCGGCCATGATGTAACAGCAATCGGTCAACAGCTCGTGAACGGCCTGTGGCTTTACATCGGAGTTTCGATTGCCTAGACGACGCATCCCATGGATGATTTTTCCAATACGATCACCCTCCTCACGAATAAATTGCATGTCATTAGCAATCTCGCGAGCCTGTTCGTGAAGACTTCTTCTTATCTCGGTGATGTTTTCAATATCTTCGACAAAGAGATTTTTATCAGGCGAAACATCCGAAGGTGTTTCCCAGTTTTTCAATAGAGTGTCAAAGCCTCCTTCTGAGTAATCGGAGGTCCAGGCTTCGCCAATTTCATCAAGAAGTTCTAAAGGTTGTTGATACTTCACTTGCACTCTTTTTTGGGTCAGGCCGGCACGAGTCAGCAAGCTGGTTAAAGGATTTAATACCTCATGGGCCGTCCGCCCCGCCACTTCCCCCATTGAAGCCAACCGAGCGGTTCGCAACAAAGCTTCCTGGGCTTCGGCCACTTTTTGGTTTTGCACCTCAAGTTCTTGAGTTCGGTCTTTCACTTTTTGATCCAACTCACGGTTCATGACTTCAAGTTCATCGCGCGACCTTTTTAGATCGCTGATCATTTTATTAAAAGATTGCCCCAAACTTACGGTTTCGTCGCGACCCCGCAGGGATAAATGAGTCGAAAGATCACCCTTTGATGCTGCAGCCATTCGCTTCGACAGTAAGGCGATGTTGCGAGTCAGTGAGCGTGATAGTAAAAATGCCGCCAATATCACCAAAGTCAGAACAATAGATCCAAACAACAGAGTTCGGACCGTCAACGCTCGTACAACTTCAAAGACTTCACTTTCCGGAGCTTTTGCCGTTACCACCAGTTGATCATCAAAGGCTTTAGCGTAGGCCGAAAGCCAGCCGCCATCACCTTGATCAACCCGAGTGACCGACAGGCGGGCTGAGGATTGCATGGCCTTTTGAAACAGAGGGTCTTGATTTAAACTGGGACGATTCACAAGCTCCGAGGCTTGCTTTTGCACAAGAATGTCGCCATCGCGATTACTGATTTGGATCTCGCTTAAATTAAGAAGCGAAACTGATTTCAAAAAAGAATCGATTTTTAAGAACGAAACTAAAACCCACTGATCCATCGGTTTTTGATTGGCATCAAGGACCAATACCAGCTTTCCGTAGCCAATCAAGGGTGGAGCTCCTGCAAAAGAAGCGTTCCAAATCGCCTTGCCTTGCCCCATAATTTTTTGAAACGGAACGTTCTGGCTTTCACTTAAAGAGGTTTCAAAATCCGACTCGCTCAGACCATAGGTTTCGAGAAATTCCTTCTTGTTGTAGGACCGATTGGCCTGAGCATTGTTGTCTTTAAAAACTTGCAGAGCGATCACGTCTGAATTTTTTGAGAACAACCCTTCAACGACTTGGTTCTGTTGCGACTGGGTCAACTGAGCAAACAATCCAAGAGTTTGATCAACGCCTGCAAGGCGAGTTTCGATTTCACTGGCAAGGTTGCTTACCTGACTGCGGTTAAGATCGTAGACAAGCTGAGTTTTGTCAGATTTAAAAACAGTGATCGACATCAACAAATAAAACGCCAAGCAGACCAACAAAAGTCCACTCATGACCATCAAGAATTTGAGCCGTATCGAAAGCTTCATTTACTATTATCCCCTTAAATATACTTCGGAAAATACGGTCGATGACTTTACGAAAATTGCCAAGACGTTGGTCGCGAGCTGACTACCTCGGAGTCCGGAAAGCGCTTTCGCTGCTCTCTGTGACTTGAGCGTCTGCGGATTCTGAAACTGCTTTAATTGAATAAAGGGTGTTCGACGATAGTCCAGTGTAGGTCACACTGTGTGAAGTTTTCAGTGTGGCATCCTGAGGCGATGTATAAATTTGCCCCGACATCACATCTTTAACCACCACCTGTGAGGTCGCCGGCAGACTTGTGTTCCAGGTGACAGTCACTTCCGTTCTTGTGGTTGAAACCAGGGTAAAGTTTGTCAGTAATAACGGGTCATCGGTGGCACAAGGGTTACTAGCCTGAACTGGAAAATAGTAATTTTCATTGGTTAAAGGCTTCCACCCTCGCTCCAATAAACCATAATAAGTGGGCGTTGGTTCAGAGGGAATTTGTGTCGAATCGAAGTATCGAGCGTTGCCACTTCGGCCGCACTCAATGTCCAAAGCCGGATCATTGGGATCAGCACCTTCAGGAAGAGGCCGCCACATCACATTTAAGGCGATGTGATAACGAGGCCCCTGAAAGTAAGACAAGACAACGGGAATTTTCGAATCGTGGTCAAGATACACAGATTTTACGGAGCACGCCATTCGCGTAGGAGTGAACCCATCATTTTCAACCAGCACATCAAGAGATCCATCTTCTTTCTTTTCACTAAGGCGTGACCCATCATCGGAAAGTATGGCCATTTGATACCAACCTTCTTCTTCATTGTCTGCCAATGCCAATTGCGATTCTAATCTTAAAGCGAAGTACTCATAAATGGCCTCGCCTTCACTATTGGTCACCAGTTGACCCTCTTGTGTGTAAAAACCCAAATCAAAAGCCCGAGTGGGAACATGAATTTGATCAAAATACAGGGTACTGGAAATCGGCGTTCCGAAATCAAGATAGTCGTCGATACTTTCGTATCGAGGTTGGTCGCTTTCTAAATAGAGGAGGTTACCCACAAGACCTCGGTCTTGAGCGGAGGAACCCGCACTAAACGGGTCACAGACTGTTCTTTCCGGAGTCGTTAGAGGTGGAGGATCCACTTCTCCCGGTTCCGCAACAACCTGTGTTACGTCTTCACTTCCACTACCCTCATCGAGACAACCGGTGAGTAAGACCATTGCGAAAAGAGTAAGTAATGATACTTGTATGGAAATGAAGAAGCGATTTCGTGGACGTCCTGCAATACTCTTCATCTACTCTAAAGTTTACCAGCGTCTGGCAAAATTCCGACATAAATGTGACATCTGTTTCAATTAAGAACATTCAATTTGAAACTGAAACAGTGACTCTTTATGTGCTGTCTCAGCTTGATACAATTCCATCAACACTCTTTAATTTCGCAGTCCTATCGTGGATACTATTGACGGGGACGGGTGTAATGAACAAACGATCTATTTTCTTTCTTATAGTGCTAATCTACTTTGGGTTTCAAAACTGTGCTCCTCTTGAAGGAACGGGCGGTAGCAACTTAAATTTTTCAGTGGGACAAACTGCGGATTTTGCGCAAGTCAAAAGTATACTGGACCGCAACTGTGTCACCTGTCACACCACAGCCTCTGCGCAAAACGGCAACGTGGCTCTTGGTAGCTACCAAGCGATCATGGACTCTGGCATCGTTATTGGTGGTAACGCCCAAAACAGTCTTTTGTATGGAGTGATTGAAGACGGCTCGATGCCGCAGGGTCTACCACCCCTCAGTTCACCACAGGCCGAAGCTATCAGAACTTGGATTAACGCCGGAGCCCCAGATGAGGAAGGAGGCGTCGCCAACCTTCTACCTATTATTGATATGCCTGACAATCGAACCGTTCAACTTCCGGTAGACAGTGTTGAGTTTTTAGCAAATGTTAGAGACTTGGATGGAGCCGTACTGCGTACCGTTTGGTCGCAGGTCTCGGGCCCCAATACCGCCACATTCAATGGCGGTCGAACCCCGATTCTTCTTGTTAGCGGTGTTCAGCAGGGGACTTATACCTTTGAGCTTCTTGTTGAAGACGATTTTGGAGCCGTCGTCACTGCCCGCGTGATTTTGGTGGTCCAATCCACGGCATCAGGAGGAAATCCGCCAGCAGCGACTGTTTCTTTTGCATCAGACATTCAGCCCATTCTGGCTGCCAATTGCACGAGTTGCCATGGTGCCAATAATCCCCGTGGGAACTATTCCCTGAATACCTATAACGGTACTATCTCGCGCGTGGTGGCTCAGAACCCGAATCAAAGTTTACTCTACACAAGAGTCTTAAATGATAGTATGCCTGCGGGTGGTGCGACGCCTCTGCAAGCGGCAGAAAAAGCTCTGATCCGTGATTGGATCGCCGAGGGAGCCCAAAACAACTAATGGAATCATAAAAATAGAGGTCATCATGTCAGCCGAGAACAACGAATGGAAAAAATGCAGTATCTGTAAAACCTCAATTGCTTACGGTGCCTCCTACTTTGTTTGCAGTGTTTCGACCTGTAACGCCAAACGCACCGGCTACAAATTTTGTAGCGTCAGTTGTTTTGACCAGCACATTCCCGGTGCGCGCCATAAGAGTGCAGGAGCCATTGAAGAAAAAGCGCCTAAAAAATCGGATATGCCAAAAGAGCCACCAAAAGGCCGTCGAATCATTCCGACTCAGAAACAGAGCCAACCCTCCAATCGCCAAAAATCCAAGGGCGGAGAAGTTCTGGTTATTGCTTCCCGAATGAAAGAGTTCATCAGTCAACAATCTGAGTTCAATACATCGGCCGCCGTCATGGAGGCTTTATCGGATCATCTTCGTTACGTCGCCATGCAAGCTATCGATAATGCTCGTGAAGACGGACGCAAAACGGTGATGGAACAAGACTTAAAGTTCCTCGACAAACTGAACCTCAATATTTAGAAAACTTTATTTTTCTGGATTTCAATCTGAATGAAAATATGAGTTGAGCCAATAGCCAACACCGCTTTCATTTACGATGTATTTAATTATCAAACTTGATTTCAGACTTTAAGTTTTTTAGGGTCTCTTCGGCTGAGTAATAGTCATCGCTTTTTTTCTTGTTGGCCATATGAATGAAAGACACCGCTTCGAACTGGTTGTAGGTGATAAAGCTTTCAGAAGGCTGGCCGCGAACACTGCTGCGTCGATAGCGGACTCGGCCATCCCTTCGGTATTGAAAATAGGGCACTCGCGGTGTCATCAGTTCCGCTTCGGACTGACGGTCGGTCTGAAGGCGCGACAATTTAAAATACTGAAAACCATTGTCTTGGCTGACTTCAGCAGCACGGTACAAAAGCATCAATTCCACATCGGCGCGGTCAGTTAACTTGTTTCCTTTAAATCCGACTCGGGCCGTATTCTTATCGATCAAAGTGCTTGTGTAGCCGTATCCCAGGTAGTTGGCTTTTTGGTAAGGCGTCGAGGTGGCACATCCGGAAAACAAAAATAAAAAGCTGAACCAAAAACCATATTTCATTGGTCTGTTTTAGACTCCAAACAAAATAGACACAAGTAGAATAACACCGGGCCCGGTTGACGGCCCGGGCCAATCCTCTAACTGTTCTTAATGGCACGGCCCCCTAGGTTCCCATAGCGGTGAAAGCTGTGAGAAATGGACTGCTCTTCAAAAAAGTTAAGAAGCTCTAACCGGCCCTCCATCAGTGGCGGGTTTCGAACGATAAAGGTCAATTCGTCAGCCGCTTTACGGAAAATAAAATCTGAAATATTTTGCTCTTTCGAATACATGATTCTATCGACTTGTGAAAAACACTTAGCAAAGTCCGCTTCCGACTCTCGTTTGATGATGTCGCCTTCTTTCAGAATCTTTTGCGAATAGCGAAAAAGAAACTGGGAGATCGGATTGGTCATATCTTCTTCTAAACTGACACGCACTTCAACACCACAGACTTTGGCAGCAAAAATTCGCGCCATCGCCTCAAAAATACTGTCGCCATCACACACTCGAATGGCCACCGACTGAACTTTCAAATAGCGAAAAATATTGTCTTCCCCACGCAGCTTGAAGTAATCCCGTTCTTTAGAAAACTCCTCTTCAAAGTTTTTTAGATAACTTTGTAAGGCGGCCTGTAAATTTGATATCTCCTCGGAGTACTCAGCGTAACGGCTGTCGGTATCCCAGCGATCAGCAATCTTGGTGAGGCGACTGGTGCGTTTCTCGGTTGTATGAGGGCGTCGAGATTCTTTCACATCCATAAAAAGGGAAACATAGTTAAAGTGACCCGCTTTTCGACCGGCACCAATGGCCGACTTTCCAAGCCCTCCAAAAGGTTGGCGCAATACAATGGCGCCGGTGGTGCCGCGATTGATGTAAAGGTTTCCGGCGCGAATATTCTTTTTCCAATACTCCACTTCCCTTTCATCTAAGGACTCTATCCCCGAGGTCAACCCATAGCCTGTGGCATTGACGATCTCAACAGCATGCTTCAGATCGTCTGCTCGCATCACCGAAAGGCATGGACCAAAAAGTTCGTTCATATGACAAAAGCTATTTTCCTTCACACCCCATTTGATACTGGGCTTAAGCATGTACTCATTGTCATTGGCGTACTCAGGTTTTAAGACCCAACTTTCTCCGTCTTCTAGATTCTCGATGGCATACTTTAAAGCGCCA
>CAXRIX010000154.1:0-56489 GCA_964230555.1 Bdellovibrionales bacterium | reverse complement strand
GGCGCTCCTTTTTTAATTAAAAATCTAGGGCTTCATATGAAGGGCCGCCCTCTAACCTACTCCAGTCGTTTTTGTGCCGACTTTGTTAGCGATCACGATTCAACATTGATCTCGCGATTTAATGATTCCGGATTAAATCTCTTGGGTCGAACCAATGTTCCAGAGTTTGGAATCTATGGAGTCACCGAATCGGATTTTGCAGGAGTGTGTCGCAACCCTTGGTCCTTACAGCACACACCCGGTGGCTCTAGTGGAGGTTCGGCAGCGGCTGTGGCAGCAGGAATTGTTCCAGCCGCCCAAGCCGATGATGGTGGTGGATCGATTCGAATACCCGCTTCTTGCTGTGGACTTGTGGGATTAAAACCGACGCGGGCCCGCACACCCCTTGGACCCCATAAGTTTGAATCTTGGGCCGGCTTGGTCTCCAACCTTGCGGTCACAAAAACCATTCGTGACACAGCGATGCTTTTGGATGTGACAGAAGGCCCCGAACTGGGATTCGCTTATTTTGCCCCACCTTCCCGTGGTCCCTATGTCGAAACTATAAAGAAGCCTGTTACAGAATTGCGAATTGGTTATTCAACAGCTTCTGTTTTGGGTCAAACAATGGGCGAAGATTGCCAGGAGGCGGTGAAAGAGACCGCTTCAGCCCTAGCTTCCTTAGGACATCATGTGGAGGAGTTTGACCTTGAACTCAACAAGGAAGATCTACGCCTGACCTATTTTATTATTGTCGCCGTCAGTATTGCTAACGAGCTTTTGCACTGGTCGAAAATACTCAACAGAAAACCAACCGAAAAGTATTTTGAAAAAAGCACTTGGTTTTTGTTTTGCCTTGGTCAATCCATCACTGCGCTGGAGTACCAATGGGCCATTGAACAAACCCGTAAGGTGTCTCGTGTGCTCGACGAAGCTTTTGAAAAATACGATATTCTTCTTCACTCCACCCTGGCTCACCCTCCAAGCCCGGTCAATCAACTTAAACTTTCTCCTCTTGAAGAGTTAGGAATCAAGTTTATGGGTTATCTTCCAATGAAAAAAGTTATGCTCAACGCTGTTTCGAAAATGGCGGCTGAAGCTTTTGAGAGATCACCCAACACTCAGATCTATAATTTTTCAGGGATGCCCGCGATCAGTTTACCCACTTTTGTAAATAAAGACGGCTTACCCATTGGCGTTCAGTTGGGAGCGGCCATGGGACAGGAAGGACTTTTATTGAATGTCGGGCAACAGCTTGAAAACAAATATCAGTGGCAGAACCGCCTTAACACCATTGAATTGTGAGATTCAGCGCTTTTTAGCCCCATCGCTGCCGGCCATAGTATTGAAACCCCTGGTCTTATATCTATAACTTGTCTAACGACTGCATTCATCCACTTAAAACTATGACCAAAGTCTTAACGAAGCCTTAGGTCCTCTCTGCTAAATTCCGAAGAGGAGAGTAATACAAACTAGTTAGCCCGAACCACCCACTGCGGTCGTTCGGTCCAATGTCGACGCAACACTTCGACATGAGGTTAAGAAAACTGTGGCAGAAAAAAGAAAAGTGACACAACCTGATCAATCCTTAACAGATGATCGGTACAATCAGCGCGCGCCCGATTTGGAAAGTCTTCCAAAGCCGGCCCGCTGGACGTCTCTTGATATCGCCCGTGGTTTCGCCATTATATTAATGATCTTAAGTCATTGTGTAAAAGGTCTGATGGTGCACTCTTTGATTCCAGACTGGGGCGTGGTTCCTATTCACTTGATCACAAAGTTTTCTTCAAGCCTTTTTATCCTGGTGTTTGGAGTGAGTGTTTCTCTTTACTTCATTCCCCATATTGGAACCCAGCGCTGGAAAAAGAAGCGTTTATGGATGATCAAACGAGGCATTGAACTTATGGTTTGGTACAAAATACTCACTGTCGTTCAAATGTTTCAATTCTATCCCCAATCGATGATCGTCGACACCCTTCTGTTTCGAAGTATGCCAGATTTTGTCGAGATCCTTTGCTTTTATTCTATTGCTTTGCTGTGGCTGCCTTTGTTTCTTCCCTTGTGGACACGCATGCATGGGTTGGTAAAAATTCTATTCACCCTGGGATTGTTCTTTTCCGGCCACTGGTTGCATTACAACTTTGATTTTTGGAACTATGATGTCCTGAAGGCTTTACTTGTTGAACAAGAAGGCTTTTACACTTTTGGACAGTTTCAACGGGGCGCTTTGATCTTTTTTGGACTCTCAATCGGTGATCTATACAAGCATTTCAACTCGGGAAATTATTCTAAAAACCCAGTGCCCCAGTACTGTATCGCCCTTGGACTCATAGGACTTTCTAGTTTTTACTTTTTAAACTCACAAGACTTGATGAAACGCCTGTATGACATAGCCAACAATGTTGGCAAACATCCTTTTGATGCTCACTTTCTAAGTTTTAGTTTGGGCGGCGCCCTCTTGGTACTGGGCCTTTCTTTATTAATGGGCGCTTCCGTAAGGAGAGTTTTAAAGCCTATTTCGTATATTGGTCAGCATTCCTTGAACGCCTTTATTTTACATATTATTATTATTTTTTACTTTTATAGGTACTATTTTGATCTTCATCACAAGGTCACTTATTTGCAAAGCCTTGGACTCACCGGGATCTGCGTTATCGGCATTATTACTTCAATGTACTTTTGGAATAAAACAAAGACGGTGTTTGCATGAAAATTTGGACAGCCTTATTTCTATTTTTCTATCTTGCCCACTCCTCTTGTGTGTCGTCGCTGGCGCCAAGAAAACCCGCACCTTGGGCAATCCAATTTGAAAACACAATGGCCAAACTGGAAAGTCGTTTTAAAGGGGAGTTTGGCGTCTATATCCAAGATCTAGAAACCCAAGAAGAGTTTTCTTTTAAGGCCAACGAATCATGGTATTTAAGCTCTACGGTGAAAGTTCCAGTGGCTATCGCGTTGTTACAGATGGTCGATCACAAGAAGGTGAAACTCACAGAAACGGTCACTATCAAAAAGGCTCATTATCGAGACGGCGCCGGCTCGGTCAATTGGAAAAAGCCTGGCAACAAAGTCACCTACCAATATCTTTTAGAACAAATGCTGATTTACAGCGACAACGCCGCTACCGATTTGATTATTCAAAAAGTAGGACTGGATAATGTTAACAAGTTGGCCGCGGCGGCTTCTGACAATGGTTTTGGTCCGATCACCACTTTGCTTGACGTGCGTAAAAAGGCTTACGGAAAGATTCATCCAAAAGCCAAAGACCTCTCCAATATGGCCTATTTTGCAATAAAAAAGGCTCGAACCCCGAAGCGGCGTATGAAAGAGCTCGCCAAACAGTTAAAGGTCAAACAAACTGACTTTCGAACAAAGACATTGGCTCAAGGCTTTGAACAGTATTATTCCGAGGACTGGAACTCGGCGACGCTAACAGGCTATGCGAAACTTCTTCGCAATCTCATTAGCAAAAAGCTATTAAGCCGCGCCTCGACCCGAAAACTTCTGACCATCATGGCCAACTTGCAGACCGGGAAAAAGCGTATTCAATATGGCCTTCCTCGCAATGTTGTTTTTGCCCATAAAACTGGAACCCAACACCAACGGGCTTGTGATGTGGGTGTGGCTTGGCGTGCTGAAAGCCAACGCCCCAAGGTTCTTATTTTAGTTTGTACCCGAAATTGGAAAAAACTTTCTGATGCCGAAAAGATCATGGCTGAAATCGGTCGACTGGTTTCCAAGTCAGACCTTCTTTAAAAGCATTCGGTTTTGAAGACAGTCCTTGTGTTGCCAGATGTTTTGGGGCCTCCGCTCACTTACCTTTGCAGTTTCCGCTCTTGGAATCTATTTACAAAACAGCAGTGTACACAGCGCCTGTTGAAACACCTTGGTGAAGAGGGTTCTTAAATTCGATAGTATGACCTTCAGCTTCGCTAAAAACCTGTTGCAGTTTTTCAGTAAAGTCTGCGTTTGCTACCCCATCCGTCCATAGAGCAAACACGCCCTGTTGATGAAGATGACTGGCCAGCTCTTTAAGTCCTTCAAGGCTATAGAGGTGGGTGTTAGTGGGATGAAGCACGTGGGTGGGTGTGTGATCGATATCCAGTAATATGGCATGATGTTTTGTTTTTGGACGACTGGGATCAAAACCCTCCCCTTGCTTCCGGGCTTGGGCAAAGAAATCATTGTGAACGTAGCGACAGCGCGGATCCTTGTTGAGGACCTCCCCCATGGGGACCCATTCTTTCTGGTGCCATTCTATAACCCCCTCCAGGTAGTCGACGACCACCAAAGACTTTATTCGAGAGTCCTCCAGGGCTTTAACAGCGGTATAACCAAGGCCCAAACCACCAACCACCACATCCAGATTGTCTCCCGCAAGGGCTTTGAGACCCAAAACCGCCAACTGATCTTCAGCTTCATGAAATAAACTGGTCATTAAGAACTCTTCACCCAGTTTCACTTCAAAGATATCAAGATCTCCAAACTGGGCCATACGACGCCTTCGCAGCATCAGGTCACCGATCGGCGTGGTTCGAAAATCAATTTCTTCATAATTCAGGCTCATAGAGGTTTCAGAACCTACCTGTCGACTTTAAGCTTTGCAAAGTATTCCTGTCTCCAAATCTTGGTGGACCTCACCTTTGATTCAGGGTAGGACTACTGCAAATTTTACTCATGATTTATCGATTGGTTCCCTGTGAAAACACTTAATTTTTCTGACCTGAAGCTGGCCGACCCTATCCAGGACGCTTTGAAAACCGTTGGCTACCAAACCCCTACACCCATCCAAGAACAGACCATTCCCTATGTTTTGGACGGCCACGACGTGCTGGGAATCGCGCAAACCGGAACCGGCAAAACCGCCGCCTTCTGCTTACCAATGGTGAATCACCTTCTGGTTAACAAAACCAAAAGGACTCCAAAAAGTCCGCGGGCTTTGATTTTAACTCCGACTCGGGAACTGGCGATTCAAATTCATCAAAATTTAAAAGAATACGGGCAAAACACCCAGCAAAAGTATTCCGTCATTTTTGGTGGCGTCAAGCAAGGCAAACAGGTCAATGAACTAAAAAAAGGGGTGGATGTCTTAGTGGCCACCCCTGGGCGTCTTCTTGATTTGATCAACCAAGGGTTTTTAAAGCTCAATAGCGTTGAAGTCTTTGTTCTTGATGAAGCCGACCGCATGCTCGATATGGGATTTATGAAGGATATTAAAAAAATCCTCCCCCTCCTGCCTAAGAAACGTCACAATTTGTTTTTCTCGGCGACTATGCCCAGTGAAATTGAAAAGCTTGCTAATACAATATTGCAAAATCCTAAAACTGTGGAGGTCACTCCTCCGGCAACAACGGTCAGTCGAATTGACCAGTCGGTGATGTACGTCGACAAAAAAGAGAAACTGAATTTATTGATTCATTTGTTGAAGGGTAAAAAGAAGCAAAAGACTTTGGTGTTTGTCGAAATGAAGTACGTCGCCAATCGTGTGACCGACAAATTAGAAAAGAATGGCATCGGTGCCGTCGCCATTCATGGCAATAAGTCGCAGAATGCTCGTCAAAAAGCCATTCAAGATTTCACCGATGGTAAGGTGAGTGTGATGGTGGCCACAGACATCGCATCCCGAGGAATTGATATCGACGGTATCACCCACATTATCAATTTCGAACTTTCCAATGTAGCGGAAAGCTATGTCCACCGTATTGGACGAACGGCACGCGCCGGCGCCGATGGCGTTGCTATCTCGTTGGTGACTGCCGACGAGAAATCTTATTTGGTGAATATCGAAAAAACCACTGACCAGAAAATCCCTGTCGATACCGATCAACCGTATCACTCGGAAGAGGCCCAAAACGCAGCCACCGTGAAGGTTGGCAAAGCCAAAAGAAAACTTGAAACCGAGCGTAAGAAAGAGGGGCGTCAATCCTTCAGCCGAGGCGCAAAAAAATCAGGTGTGCAAACAGGCCGAAAAAAGAAATCCGGACCAGGCGAAAAGAAGAAACGTTTTTCAAAAAAGTCTAAAGGCAAAGCTGGCAGTGATTCAAGCTCTTCTCAGAAAGATTCCGGCAGCGGCTCACGAAAAACCAAAAAGACTTCAAGCCGTGGTTCTAGCACGACGAAAAAGGATTCTAGTAGCGGTTCACAAACAGCCAAGAAGAATTCCCGTAGCGACTCACAAAAAACCAAGGAAACCTCTAGCGGTGGCTCTAGTAAATCGAAAAAGAATTTCAGTAGCGGCTCAGGAAAAGCCAAGAGGAATTCCAGAAACGACTCAAGAAAATCCAAAAAGACTTCGAAGAGCGGATCACAAACTTCACCGAAGGACACCAGCTCTGGCTCGAAGTCCGGTAAGAAAAAATCCAGCAGTGGGTCAAGAGCAGCAAAAAGAATAAAAAGCTTTTTTAAAAAGAAAGGGAACAAGTAGCGGGAACGGGTAAAGCTCTCACTTTCTTAAGGTGGGATCGACAGGGATACCCACTCCCGACCATACCAATTTCTTGTAAGTTTTGCCTTCTCCTACCTTTTTAGACTTAAGATCGACATCGACAAGGGTGTCGAAGCCTTTTTCGGCAGCAAGGAAGGCCAATTTCAAAAGGGCTTCTTCGCGATCGTTGCAGTCATCAACCTTAACCGGCGGCTGGGTTCGCTTAATTCGTCGAGTTTCTTTGCTTTGAATTTTACTGAACACATTTACTTTTTTGGCCTTCTCAACCACATCGAAATACTCCGTGATTCTCTCACCGACGCCTTGATTGTAGCAGTTGGTACAAAAGGTTTTATTTTTCAGGTCATCAGGAAGCATTTCGATCATTTCGAAGTGATCCTCATCAATAAACTGAACACAGGTTTTACAGCTTGGATCGCCACAGGATTCACATCTCAGGGCCGTTTTATTTCTATTGCAGATCACACAAGTTAAACGTTGCAAAGCTCAAGTCCTATGATTTTTTCTTCTGTCGTTTGCGAGGCTTTGCCGAGACAATGAGAAAAAAGCTTTCGTTCCCTTGCTCAACCAGCTGGTCGATCATGGAGTTGATCTTTGTTAAATGCACATCCTCAACGGTTGCTTCATCCGGACCGATTTTGCAGGTAAAATCCCAGAAATCAAAGTTTTCCGGCAAATCCCGCCGCCGCTCTCGGGCAATGTACTTTTTGATTTCAAATTTGATAGCGTCCACTTGGCGCGCGGGCTTTTTATTGGCCACAATCACAGAAAACGTCTTTTTCACACCGACCACCTAACTGAAGTTGCCCGACCCTATCCCGAATTGCCCCAATTTCAAACAAAAAAACACCCCCCTCAAAAGGTGCCTGGCACCTTTCGGGTATTCTGTGCGTCAACAGACGGTGCCGACCTCCCCAGAATGCGCTAACATACTTCCATGATCGAAAGCCCCGATGATTTAATCAAAATAGCGAACTATAAAATGCCCTTTGGCCGCTATGCCGGTCGAGTCTTAGTCGATCTCCCCGAACCCTACATCAATTGGTTTAACAATAAAGGCTATCCTGACGGTGAGCTCGGGCGCCTCCTGGCCATCCTCTACGAGGTCAAACTCAATGGTCTTGAGTATTTATTTCATCAACTTCGCAATCACCCAGACTACTCTCCGGACCGCTGACATTAGCTATGGGACCAATATGTCCTTGAACCCAGACCAAGATTTTTTTAGTGTGAATTCATGCCTCAAGTCTTAAATGCTATTGGATTTATTTTATTTGCTGCCTCTCTGGCTTTTTGCAAACCCCATGTCAGTTCCAGCTCCCTAGCCTGCTCTGAAGATTCTGACTGTGTCGTTATTGGCCAAGGCGGTTGTTGCGGAGCCGATCTTGCCGTCCATAAAGACTTTGCCGAAAAACTGCGAAAACCAAGCGATGAAAAATGCCACTCCATGAGAGTACAGTGCTTAAAAACCAAAGCCCTGTGCCATAAACAAAAATGCACCCTGAAAGTCACTCAACCAGAAAAACGGCCATCCCAGTAATCTGGGAGACTATTAAGAATTGGACTCTCGAATTTTTTCGACCGACTTTAATGGCTTAGCCACCCACCGATAAATCAACCACATACTAAGAAAATACAACGGAAAAAGATAAAGGTAACCTGTAAACAGAGGGGCCATTGCCGTCGGATTGTCACCGAATTCCCGTACCGCTTGAGAAAACAATCCAATCTTAATAGGAGTCACACAAGAAAGAACGAAAGAGGGAATCAGAAGAATCATTGCAACGACACTATAACTTAAGCGCCACATCTTCCAAATGAATCCACCAATGACCCAAAAAGGAAGTAAGCCAACGATTAACATGACAAGCGTCGTTTTTTTGGTGGTGTTCCAAAATGAAGGTTTAATCGGAGGTTTTGTTAATTCCTTTTTTACTTTAGCTAACGTAATCTCAAAATTATTATTATCTAATGTACTCGATCGATTTTCAAAATAAGTGTGGCAGGCAGGATCAGTAATTTTATCCTTCGCCATTAAGTAAAGCGTCACCTCGGCACAATGACCAATGGTTATTCCCCAAAAACCCGCCCCATCACGATTTTTAAAGCTTTTTTTAATAGCCTCTTCTGTTAACGCCCCTGGCTTAGGGGAGGGCGGCATAATTTTTTGGCAACGTTTAACCGCTTTTTTGGCTAGGGCTAAACAAGTCTCGTGATTCCAACCAAAGCATTCAACAAAATGCTTTTTATCGCGACAAACGGCCTCTTCCATGCCTGGAGGATTTTGAGCCAAACCGACCGTTAAAAAAACAAACATAATGAAATGAATCACTGATATATTTTAGGGATCTTCTTATCATTGGGCAATCTTGTTTATAATTTTTCATGCTCAAAAAAAAGTCAGAAAATGGCGGATTCCAACTTTTTCAACTAATCACAGTATAATGAGACAACTGCCCATTCGTTTGCCTATCACCACGTCTGATCACCTTGTATTTAAAATGAAGATCAACTCTTAAAAGAAACGTTGATCCCCCCGTCTCTCTCCATTCCACCTATGACACGAAAGCGATGAGTGAAGTAAGAAGAATGCGCCTCTCTGCTAGAGCGCGCATGTCTACTATTTTTCAAATCGCAAGAGAAGGGCTCATTCTGGGAAAACATAGGGCTTTGAAGGTTGAGTTGTTAGAGTTGAACCATATTTTGAGCGATCAATCTCGGGATTCGAGTTCGTGCTGTGAATATTTTCTGTATAAACCATTCCGTTTCCACTGGGAGCTCCAAAAAATTGCGGCTTATTTCCGTAAGTTCTATTGCCTTCAAAACGAAGATTTCTTATGTACTCGGTATGTTTGAACCGAAAATGACCGTCCCCTGCACTCAATGTTCGCAGTACAATATTTTTGTACAGAACTCCATCGCGAACAAAGTTTCCATTATGCCCCATAAAACCGACCCCGCCACGATACGGATAGCCTATGGTTTTCGTTTGGTGAAAGCAATTCTCGTAAAGGTTTTGCGAGGCCAGGAAACTACCAACATCTGTCTTGCTATGGTTGTCAGAGGGAAAAAACAAAGAACAATTGGCTTTTTGGTCTTTAATGTGATTCCCACGGTGGGTGACATGAAACCCACCAATCACCGTCAGCCCACGTCCACGTCCGCCCCAACAGTCGTTACCTTCCACTAACGCGTTTGATGGAGAATCGTTGGCATGTCCGCTCTGGTGAGGAGCATTATAGGCCACAAAAGAAATACAATCATCACCGACATTGATCAGACGATTGTTAGCAACCACCATATTTCGAGTACCTGAAACAAGATGAATCCCATCACTCTGGGTTCGCTCAACGTGATTGTCATAAACATAAACACCATCGGCCCCATAGGTTCTGACACCCCCTCGGCCTCCTAGCATATAGTTTCCAGCAATCACAAGGCCTTTACAACCGACACATCGGACTCGAGCCGCGTAACTTGATTTTAAACTAATATCAGTCCCTTCTTTTCCCGCATCCTCTTTATTACGAGCAAAGAAACGCTCCGGCCAAGTCGAAATTGTATCGTCACGACCGATCAAGCGAAAGTCGACGATATGGACATTATTTGAGTTACCCACAGCAAACGCGACATTTTGCGTATCCGTCGAAGCAAGTGTCACGCCACTTCCACATAAGATAACATTTGAATTTGGAAGGAGCAGTTTGTTGTTGTAGGAATAGACATCATTACTTCCATACCTTGGAAAGTAGATCACCGGGTTTCCGCTGCCGTTAAGTCCTTCACTGTTGGTAAAGTTT
Organism: Bdellovibrionales bacterium; assembly: GCA_964230555.1. Classification (GTDB taxonomy): domain Bacteria; phylum Bdellovibrionota; class Bdellovibrionia; order Bdellovibrionales; family JAGQZY01; genus JAGQZY01. The sequence continues at coordinate 46,265 of CAXRIX010000154.1, read as the reverse complement.
CGATTGATTTTATTAAATGCATCTTGCAAAGCGCTCTGTTGGTTGCCACTGTTCCTAGATATTGCAAAACGCTTAGGGGCATTGATCACTGGATATTTAATGCCATCCACCGTAATTTCAAATTTCGATAGATCTTTATACTGATTACTACGATCCTTTAGAACCTTGCACAGCTTAGAACTTGCAAAGCGCTTAAAGGTTAGGTTTTGACTTCCAAACTGTTCAGCGTACTTCATGTCATAAGTTCGATTGGATCCACTTTCAACAGGGGCTGGTTCATTCGTACCACCATCATCGTTGCCATCGCTTGGATTTTCCGAATTTCCCATAAAATGAATTTGATAAGTCGCCTCTGCGACAAGGTCACCCCCGCCATTATTTTCAGTATAAAATCGAACAGTAAATTCCGTAGTTTTATCGGATTCAACTTTTATATAACTGTTAGGCGCTGTAGCACCTCCTATACGATGTTCGTAGGGTGCTCCATTTTCAGTATGAATGAGATTGCCGTTTTGAGAAAAAGTCACACTTGCCATGGCGCTTTCTAAGAGTTGCGCTTCGATGACGACGTAATCGTCGTCGGCAATATCTTGATTAAGAGTGATCGTTCCTGGCGGCAGACCACTCATTCCTGAGAGGGCCGTGCCAGATGCTGTGGAAAGAGACACCCGCACCTCTGAAGTCACTGGCTCTTCGTATATCGGAGACTCATTTTGAAGTTCACCGACCTCAGCTGATGACAGCGACCGATCGTAGATTTTAAACTCATCGATAACCCCTTCAAAGAGTCTATCGCAAGAAGTGCCATTAACCTCGCCCCCAAGACATAAGGTTGTTGCTACGGTCTGCAAATTTCTCTGAACAGAATCAAGAAGCTGCCCATCCACATAAATTCTTAAAACATCTCCGTCATAGGCGTAAGCGAGATGATGAAATTTTCCATCAGCTATAATATTAGACGCAATACTCGACTGATAGTCACAATCAGACCAACCGTAAAGAGAAAGGCTCTCGCCATCTTGCAAATCAAAACCCGATTGGAAGTTCTCACAAACTTTTGTGTTTCCATATCCGGCGATAACAGTCGCTGCCTGAGAGCTGGTTGTTTTGACCCAAAAAGACATGGTTCGGGGCTTATTCCCGATAGGGAGAGAGCCTATGTTCTGAGCCACAGCATAGGAATTTCCTGAAAAAGAAAGGCCCAGGCCTCGCACTCCGGGCACCCGATTCAAGTCACCCTCAACGATTGCGTCGTTCTGATAAATTGAGGAATCAAGAACTTGAGTTCCTTCTTCTTCAAACTCATAGTGTACAATCAGGGAGGGGTCGCCGACAGGCGCCATAAAGGCTGCAACTTCTGATGGATTTAAAGCTTTTCCATACACTCGAAAGTCGTCAATGCTTCCTTGAAAAAGTCGATCGCACTGATTTCCTGCCACTTCACCACCAATGCACAGGGTTCGAGTGGCGGTCTCCAGGCTCTGGTTGGAAGCGCCTACAAGTTCGCCATCTATATACAGAGCCACTTTTGAACCATCATAGGTTAAAGCGATATGATGGAAGTCTCCGTCCATTAACATCGCGATCGGGAAATCGGTTTCAAAATCACATTCAGCCCAACCGTAGAAGCTTAAGTTTTTTCCGGTATCAAGGTCCGTCCCCACCTGAAAATTCTGGCATCGAGACTCCGTACCATAGCCAGCCATAACTTTTCCCGGGATAATCCCATCTGCTTTCACCCAAAAAGCGAGAGAACGAGATTCACCGCCAGAAGGCAATCCTACTGCGTTTGTAAGAATGGCATAACTATCGCCATTGACCTTCAAAGCCTGGCCAACACGCCCGGTCTCCCGTGTGGCTGGGCCTACCAGTTTTCCGTGATTGCCACTGGAACTACTATCTAACAGAGTATCGCCATCGATATTATCAAATGTATAATGAACAAGAAGTTGATCTTGGGCAGGAAGAGCTGAGCTATAGACAAAGCTTGACCTCTTGCCGTCCTGCATAGAAGAAATTTCTCCCACACAACCTTGACCAAAAATAATAGTTAATCCCAATACAATATAGACATAGACTTTACCCATTCTGACTCCACCCTTACAAGGCTGTTAGTAATGCAAGAGATATTCCTGTGTAAGCCAATTAAAGCGTATCGATTTGATAACAATGTCTGTTTTGTTGACGGCTCAAATTGAGAAACAAGTCTAAGCCGTTAAAACGTATCGTTTTTTAAAAAGTTCCCTGAATATTAAAAATTTTAAACATTAGACACTTGTTCTAAAAAACCAAATTGGTTTTTCAAATTATTTTTTTAACCCATTTCTTCATTGTTTACCCAAATTATAAAACACCACGAGAAAAAGAAAGTGGGTCAGCTTTTGAGAGGACTAACTTAGTTGATCTTCCCTTTCAGTCGATTTTCTACGCACCTTACCTTCTCTTGATTTAAAAAACTGGTTTTATTGACCTATTTTGTACAGACTTTAATACTTATTAAAAACAAGAGGTGTGTATGAGGTTCCTGATTATTTTTTCAGCAGCTCTAGCAATTGCTGGATGCTCGAGTAAAGGTTTTAACAGAGGCGAATTGAAACAACAGGTGGGGATTTCTAAGCCCGTAACGACCGATGCCGACATTGCTAAGGCGTTAGAAAAGAAAGCAAATTTACCTAAACCGTTCAAAATCGCTGTTTACTTTTCTGAACCTGAGCACTATGGAACAACGTCGCCGAAGTGGCTTTGGAATCAGAAAGACAAAGACCTTATTTTCTCCGCCACCGAAAGTCTGCAAGATCAGAAAATCGTATCAAAAGTCTTCCCACTTGTAGGTTCCGTTGTCGAATCAGAGGATTTAAAAGGCCTTCGCCTTGCAGCCGCCCGGCATGGTGCGGACGCGCTTTTAATTATTAGTGGAATCACAGATATTGATCGCTATGCGAACAATTGGAGTTGGACTTACGCCTTTATTCTACCCACATTCTTCGTCAATGGCTCTGAAGTCGACGGCTTGTTTATAGCCTCGGCCACGATGTGGGACGTTCGAAATGAATTTCTTTATTTAACTGCAGAAACCGAAGGTCAAGCATCGGAGACTTATGCTCCAGCCTTTGGGAAAACTGATAAAGAAATTTACTCAGAAGCAAAACAAAAGGCACTCACTGATCTAAAAGCGCAGATTGTGAACATGATTAAAGGTCAGTAGATTGTTAAAAACAATTTCATCTATTTTGGCATTTTGTATAACTCCCTCTATGGCGCTGGCTTTCTCGGCTTCTCCTTTGATGATCTTAGGTGGAGAATTGGGAGGTGACAAAATCTCTCAGATATCAGGCAAGCCCGTTGAATCTTTATCAGCGGGGGCCGGGATTAACTTCTCCTTAGGTGTAAAGTTCGATATTGTCGACAATGATCCCCATTCTTATGAGACCCGATTTCACCTAGGACTCAACGCCTCTGAAAGCCAAGGGGGTGAAGACAAGCTTTCGACTTGGACAAGCATACCACTCAACCTTGAGTATTTTTACGTCAACCGCCGGAATCATTTTAAAATTGGCTACGGCTTAACTTACAGATTCTCTAACAGCCTAGATTCGGAAAGATCTGGCGTTAATAACGATTTCAGATTTGAAGACACTCTGGGATATACTTTGTCTGTTGAAAGCTACCGCGATATGCCCAACGGTAGTTTCTCCACAGGCATAAGATACACGTCCATCACATACACTGAAGCCACTTCGGGTCAGCGGTTTCGGGGCGATAGTATTGGAGTTTATTTTGTGATGTCTATCGACGTTAATAAAGCCGAATATAGCGATAAAGGTCGTGGAAAAAAGCCTTTGCCTGACAACGGGAATATATAGCATCAAACAAAAGTTTTTTTTAAAATATCATAAAAAGGATTGTAAATTGGTCTCTAGAACAGCAGTCTCAAACATCCAACTTGATATAGGCCGGCACTCTGACCCCATCTAATCTCTTTTTTATTCCCTCTCCCGAATCCAACTATTTACGACTAAGACTAAAATAAGAAATACAAGAGCAATGTACGGAAAAGTTGATCGATAACGACTATAAAAACTCTTTGCGACTTTCGAGGGTATCGAAAGCGCCACTGGCACCATCTCCTCACCGCCATAATCCGTTTGGATAACAGTCTCTCCTGTTTGATTTTGGACAGTGGATATCCCGGTTGACGTCGCTCGAATCAGTGGCAACCGGTAAGCTAATGCTATAGAGTGTACTGCTGCCATATGATTTCTTGCAAATAACTCTGATGAAAACTGATTATCACTTGAAACAACTAGAATAACGTTCACCTCATTTTTAATAAAATTATTGTACACTTCGTATTGAATATCTTCATAGCAAATTGCTAGTCCCACCTTGAGGTCTCTATATTCATAGATTCCGTCTTCTAAAGATGATCCTTTTGCATACAAATTTCTTCCCGGTAGGTATGCAGAAAGACTTGGCCAAGTCACTTTTAAAGGCTTAGTCTCGCCAAAAGGCATAAGAAAGTATTTAGAATATTCCTTAAAAACCTCACCTTTTTTATCCATAAAAAATAAAACATTATTGTTAAGTTCATTCTGCGGATAAAAGGCATGACCACCTGAAAACAAGTTAATTTCTAAGTCTTTCACCGCTTCCCGTAAAAAACTGAGGCCGGGTGAATTTTCATTTACGTTTGAAAAAACGAAAGTTTCCGGAAAAACAACAAAATCAAGGGAGTCCAACTCTTCAACCTTGGATAGTAAGTGTTTAACCTTTCCGATCGCCATTATTTCATCTTCATATTTTTGCTGGATGGAGCGGCTATCGGACCCGACCTGACCCGGCTGATATAAGACAAATTGGATTTCTTCACTGGTTGCAACAGTCCATCGGCTTAGCTCATAATTCGCCAATCCCTGCAACCCCAATACCGTAACGGTCATAATCGCAGACGCTTTTAAAACTCTAACGATTAGACTTCCATTTGCATAGATCAGGAAAAATGCGAAGTATCCATTAACAAGCAAGAAAATAGCCTCTAGGCCGTTCAAACCAAATAGACTAAATAGTTGTTTGTACGAGTGGTCGAAACCGCCCAACACACTTGTGATTGCCATTGGGAAAAGTCCTAAATCCAACAATCTTGCAAAATAGATCGCTAGGGTAAACACAACAACCCTTAGGATGGGATTAACTTTAAAATATTCTTTTAAATAAAAGGCTAAGATTATTGGCAAGCAAAAGAGAGCCTGTGAAAAGAGTGAGAACACCAAAAATAGGAGAAACGCAACCAAGGGATGAACATCTAAGGCGAGTTCTACATAGTTCATCAGACCACTCATCGATACCGTGAATAAACCTGTGAAAAACCCGCAGTTAGAAAAATAAAACGACTTTGCTTTCCGAGACTTCAAGAGAGCAATATAAAATGGCCAGCCAAAGAAGAGGTAAATTGGAAAATTTGATACTTGAAAAAGCGCTCCACTGGCAACCAAGCTTCCCGTCAGAAAGCAGAAAATAAAACAGAAAAAACTATTATTAAACGCCTCGGTCGAGGACTTTTCCAGGCTACTGAATACCCTGCGATTCGTGAGAAACTGTTTCGGTGTAGATTTTATCCCCATATCGCAACAAACCTAGAGTTGAGTGCTGTCCCAAAACAAAACCCTTGTTCGCTAAAACTAAAGGATCTTGTGGATTCTTCGCATAAGCTGCAAAAAAAGAGTCTCTGGCTTCACGAATTCTTCCTTGTTTATAGTAAAGGCCTGCTAAATAGATGTCACCTTCAATCGCATTGGGATATTCCTGTGTGTAGGCCTCCAAATGGGATTCTAAATTAGGATCCTCGTTGATAACCGCTAAATACATTTCAACGTTCAAAAGGTCAGGATCATTGGGGTTGAGTTCGGAGGCCTTTTCAAAATTCTCCATCAAATGATCATTCATCTCATCGATTGATTCCGCAGCAATCGGATCCAGCTGTGCTTTTGCAATTTCGGCGTCACCTGGCAAACGATGACCTAGCTCTTCAATTACTTTTGCTAGTTTCACCCGCTCAGACCATGAGAAGTCTTTTCGGTTATGGAAAGAATAGTAATTATCCTGAAAAAGACTTTGTAGACTTGTTGTCTCAATTTTAGATAAATTCTGTATCTTAAGACTAGCAAGAGTTCGAGCCTGAGGCTTTGCTGCCTCGGGCTGCAAACTTTCTACCAAATTTTCGGCTTTCATTTTTTCGACTAACGGCTTTGACTGCTGTTTCGCATCATCGCGGACTTTAGACTTTTTCTGAGACGGTACAACGTTAGCCTCTTTAGCGCTCGATTCCTCTACTGGTCGACTAGAGGAAAGCGCACCTATGGTAGCGATCGCCACAGTCAGAAAACCAACAATAACAAAATTAGATTTCTTCACAGGTAGCCCCTTTGCCGACAAGTAAAGTTTCAAAAGATCTTATCGACCACCAGGATGTCCACCACCGAAGCCACGACCAGCGTTGCTTCCACCTCGACCTCCATTAGAGTTACTTCCAGCACCTAGCAACCCGGAGTCGGTAACAGAAATCATTCCTATACCTTTACCTCTCTGGTTTCCACTTGGGGCATGTTGCCTAGAATAGTTGTCAGGAGCATAGCTACGCGGAGCTAATTCAGGATCAGTCGCACGACTCATAGATATGCTTTTACCGCCGCCTCCGCCACCTCCACCGCCGCCGCCTCCGGCAAACGAAGAATTTGATCCTAAAACAAGTGATAAAACAAATACTGATAGATGCTTCAAAGTACCCCCCTCGGTAGACTGAATACTTAGATTGTGCAAACCCCAGACCACAAAAAATCTCTAACAGAGACCCCATAAATCACTGAGGCGATCCAGGATCCGGGCAGGAGTAAAGCTCGATACACATGAGCAAAAGTTCAACGCTTCACGCTGAGGCATCAATCAAAGTTGGCTATGCAGTGGGAGTTACCAGGGCTTTTTCGTAAGCGCACCGCCTTCACAAAAAGAACCGGGTACCTTTTGAAGTTTGGCGGAGAGAGAGAGATTCGAACTCTCGAGACGCTATTAACGCCTACACGCGTTCCAGGCGTGCGCATTCAACCACTCTGCCACCTCTCCGCATTTGATATAGCTGAATATTTTTAAGGGTTTAACATCAAGGCTCTGGACTTGTCCAGAGCTATTAATCAAGCTGATGAATGCAGTGAAATTAACTATTTAGCCAGTTGCTTGGATCTGAATTCAATCCTGGCGCACACTTTCGGTGAACTGAGTGAAAATTGGTAGGAGTTCGGATTGGCTGAAATTTAAAAAGTCTTGTTGGTACTGGCCGGCCCGGTACAGATCGACCATGTCTTCGGACATGGATCGCATCACTGGAGTTCGCAGCTGGGGGGCATCGATCGGAACGCCATTGGTGATCAGATCATCAAAGGCTCTTTTGGCGACATCTTGGAAATCTTTTTTCTGAGCAAAGTTTTGTAGGAATTGAGTGCCCTGTACCAGAGGTTTCCATTCGACATCGTAGCTTTCACGACTGACTTCTTCTAACTTTTGAAATTCAAAAGGTTTTGAACCATAGAGCCGTTGTCCGATGCCATCACCATAAGTGAAAAACACGGCTTGCCCTTGGAACTGTGGACTTTGCGAAAGCGCTGCTAAATTCACTAATGGGGCACGCTCATGAAGACGAAAGGGCGTATGGTAAGACGCTATTAAAAACTCGTAGTACAATTCCTGAAGCACTTGCTCGCGAAACGGAGATTTATTGTTAATAGCGAAGGATCCAATCTCTGCCAAAAGGCCCACCTCAAGTGTGAAGCTCTCACCTTTTGAGTTGATGACTGTCACGGTCCCGAGTCCTTTGTTTCTTAGCACTTCGATTCCAAAAAAAGTTTCCACCGGAAGTTCGTAGCGGCCAGTTTCTGAACGGGCGAGGTTGCCACTTTCCAAATTCTCTAAGAGTTGGCGTCCCGCGCCCCAAGGCAAAGTGCGCCTCTGACCTGTGGCTAAGTTTTTCACAATTATGAAAGGTGAATAAATAACCACTCCAGATCCGATGAGGCGCCCACTGGGACTAAAAACTTCAGCGCGATAGGTTTGGGCGAACAACTGGTTGAGACTCTCAGGATGGGCGGCCTTATCATTCGTGAACTCTTCATTCCATTTTCTACGGGGATAATGCTCTTTTAAAAAATCACCAAGCCGCGACGAACCCTCATAAACCTGTTGCAATAAACTTTCACTGCTCACCTGGTCGGTCCGGGTCGACAGTGGTTTAAGGTTGGACACTTGCCACTGGCGGCTGGGTGACATCCCACGATCGACTCGTAACATGGGCGAAGACCCCACGGATTCAGATTGTCCTGCCCATAGAGTGTGAGTGTTGAAATGACTTTCGACTATCAACTCGCCTGAACTTCGAATTTTTTGTGTGATCAACCAACTGTCATTGGGCTTTTCAGTGGTGAAAGTGCGCCCAAGGCTTCGCGCTTTGTCTTGGTAAATATCAAGACAGAGGTTGGCCTTTGCTAGAGGATTAGTAAAACAAAGGACTATAATTAAACTGGAAATACACCGAAACATTGGGCTGTTCATTGCATAGACCATACCACGCCTATGCAAAGGCAAGAAGCGCACGGGCCAATACGACAGTAATACGCTGAAATAATTTCCAAACAGTGCATTTATTTAGCGATATTAAGGTGAGGTCAGAATCGCTACACAATGATTTTTAATCGTCTTGATTCTAAGGTCTGAAGCCTCACTTTCAAGTTCGCTAGCATTGGATAAGAGAAGCCCAGTAATCAGCGTGTGGATGATAGAAGCCGCTTGAGCTTCATCCTCGCATTTAAAGTCACCCTGAGCCTTTCCTAAACGAATCATTTCTTCGAGACGCTGGCGACCGACTTCTACGGCTTCGGTGTTTATTTTTTCAAACTCTTTGGTGTGGGTGCACTGATGTAAAAAACTGATCCATAACCTTGTGTGGCCGGCAAAATATCGGGGCCAGGTCATGCAGCAGTCAAAGTAGCAATTGAACATTTCAATCGGGGTTTTCTTCTGTGTGATTTCACCGATGACATAGGATTGAAACAAATAGCGAGTGTATTTAATGGCCGAAAGTTTCAACTCATCAAGACTTCCAAAGTAATAGGTGATTTTTGCAGTCGAAGCACCGTAACGTTTTGCTACCATAGACTTGGTTGTGCCGTGAAAGCCCTTGTCAGCAAAAACTTCGATGGCCGTGTTAAGGATATTCAAAGCCTCTCGTTTGGATTTTGGGGCGACATGTTTGTTGTATATCTCTGAAAAGATTACAAACTTTAGATCATCTTTTAAATACTTTCGAACCGACATGGCTTTCCTTATTACGCTTTACTTAAACTTTTCCAACACCTTAGCCTGTAAAGTCCTTGGCGCCAGGAAAATTTTTTTCGTTTCAAAATTCTCTATGCTACTTCTCTGACCACCTTGAAGGAGGAACCATGTTTAAACTTTTATCACTTATTTCTGTTATTGTTTTTTCGAGCCAAGCGCAAGCCATTATTATCGGCTGTGGTCACGGTGGCACCAACTGTAAACACGCTGGACAATCATCTTTGAAAACTTATGATTGCTGGGGTTCGGGTGCTGAAGACCCTGATTTTCGGTTGGTTAAAAAAACCTCTGACATTGACGACGGAATAGTCAACCTGATCGCCCGCACTGAATATTTTCGCAATCAGTTGTCTGGTTTTCAAGAAATGGCCGTTCCTGGAACTGTCGGCTCTGTTGAAAACGTAGACCTTTTTAGCGAAGAGCCTGTCTGTACGGCTGATGAAAGTCGCTGCTTGCAGATCAAGAAAGGCTCCCTAAGCAATGATAGTGCTGCCTTTATCTTATCTGTTGAGGAAAGCTCTTTCGGTAGCATGTCTTTTGTTTGTAAATCCGCAGAATAAACATTCCCATAACCACCATCCTTAAGCTTGATCTCCGGATGGTGGTTTTCTTAAGAATCAATAGGAGAGGGCCATTTATAAGACCACCTCTGACAAATTCCAATTTTCTAGGCCCCTTTTAGGCCCGAATTTGTCACTCCTTTTGAAAGAAATTTACTGTTAGGACCACTGTTTTGGGCCCGGGGTTTCTCAAACCCCTTAAATCAGCCAGATTCTAAAATTGGGCACAAAGTTGCAATAGATTTCGGTCAGGAGGTTAGACTCATGACTCAGGTGTGGTTCCAAAAGACAGTATTGGCCGTTTCAATAATGCTAGCAATGGGAGTTGCGAAGGCGCAGGATTTAAGCTCTTTGCCGCAACCCGAAGATGGTGATGTTGTCTGTCGAGCCTATGTCAGCGAATACCGACCTTTTGGCAATCGCCTGGCGGGAGATCTGCATTTGATTAGCAATCTTCCCCAGCGCTATTGTCGCACCGGCCGAGCCCTTGATGGATCCGTTTTTTCGATGGTTGGGCGACGCTTAAGAGTGGTCGCCGTTGGTGACTTTTATCAGTACTCCGATGGCCAAGATCAGGCCACTGTCTATGCCCAAACTGTGAATCCCGACTATTCAGAGATCGCTTGCCATGCGCGCGCCATCACACCCGAAGGCGACCTCGTTTCCTTTTCCCATTTGCAAGAGGCCGACTGTTACTCAGGCGCCACTTTTCGGATCGCCGTTGATGGTACCATTCGCTGGGTGCAAGTCGAAACGGCTTATGATTTCCACTACGTTCCTCGCGAGGATTTGCAGATTGCCGAGCCTTTAGAAGAGGATAGCCCATCGGAAGAAATTGTTCCGGCTGTGTACTCTGTAGAGATTTAATCTTTTCCTTAGCCAACTCCCACGCGTTTAATTAATCATGCCCTTTTGGGTATAAATAGTCCCAGCTCGATGATCATTAGAAAGATAAATTTTCCCAAGCTTTGTGTGTTTATCACTTAAAACCGAGGCCTACGTCGCCCAGACATTTCAATTTCGCCAACTTAAAAAGTGTCCAATATTTTTTCACTAATCATCTAATTTTTTGAGACACCATTCTTTTGTTAATTAAAAAACGTCAAACATCTTAGCAATATTCCGAAGCTGAGATAGAAGCTAGGTCAGGAACAGACATCCTTTTATACTGTCATCAGTGCTGAAAACCAGGGGAAGGATGTTATGATGCGCTCGATTTTATTTAGTCTTTTAAGTGTTTGTTTCCTAGGGTTGGGTGCCTGTAACTCGAAATCTGTTTCAGCCCCCACAAACCAATCATCTGGAAGCGGCGATGAAGAGGTCTGTGTTGAAAACTGTTCATCGACCAACACCAAAACCGAAACAATTGTAAAAACTTTTGAACAGGCACCGACCGATATTCTCTTTGTTCTAGATGAGTCATGCTCAATGTCAGCTATTGCCAATGCCATGCGCGATGGGTTTGCAACAATTGCTCAAGCCAATTACCCAAAAGACACCCAAATGGGTGTCACTTATATGTCGACAGCTTGGGTGAATGAAGATCAAAGCATTGATTATGGAAAGGTCTGGCACCAAAACATGTCAGTGCATCAACCAGGCTACTTACGATTAGTCAACAAAGACGGAGTCGCCGATTACCTAAGTGCTTTTCCCGAAAAAACCAGTCGATTTTCCCGACCCGCCTGTGACGATGGATGGTTTGATCCTGACTCCAAGAACGCAAATGGAGACAGCTGTCTATCGGCTGCGGTTCAGTTGGGTGGAGCTTGCACCGTGACTGAAGCTGGCCTTGTGAGCTTGGAACAGCTCTTAAGCTACAAAACTTCACAAAACCAACGTCTGTTTCGCGAAGGTGCTTTCGTTAATATTATCTTCGTGTCGGACACTCACGAACCTGGCGCCAATTATTTTGGTAAACCCGGCGCACCCGACTCCATGAAAAGTGATCCGGAAAGTCTTATCTCCATGATTCATGCCAACAGCCGTGGTGTCGCCTCTGTTAAGTTTGGAGGTATTTTACCACTCCCTAAAAAAGGGCATCCCTCACTGGATGGGTTAAAAGTCATTGGGGACATCCCAAAAACAGATGAAGAGGCTAAGGTTGGTAACGAAGGCACCTGGGACTATTCCTACCTACCCGTCATCAAAAGTTTTGATGGAGCTGTCGCCCATGCAAAAAGTGATAACTGGGGTGGCGTTGCTGCCAGTTTGATAGATGATTCCAAATACACAGGATCTGTGTTTCTTGAACTCTCTAATAAAGTGAAAAAAATTAAAGAGGTCCGAGTCAATGGTAAGGCCTTGGCTCGACGTCAGTTCTTTCTAGGTTTGGATCGCGCCTCTCTAAATCTTCGCTACTCGGCGAAGGCGGATGAGAAGCTAACTATCGAAGTGGATTACGAATAGAAAAAAATATAGATAGCAAGATAGATAGAAACAGAAAGAAAAAGGGTACGGATAGCAGTATTCCTTTTGAGGGTCATCCTATAGTGGCTGGGCCTTTTGCTCCACGTTAATTCTCTGTTAAACAGCGCTGGCTCTGTTTTGCTTAATGAAAGTAAAGGCTAAGAGAACAGAGGTGGCGGCTGCCAGCACGTTAGCCCCTGAATAAGCATAAATTAGATCGAAATCAAGATTCATGCGAGAGAATAGGAAATACAAAGCCAGAAAGAAAATAATGGTTCGTAAAGCAATCACAGAATTTCCTGCAATCGGCTGGCCTACAGCGTTCAAGGCGGAGCTAGTAACAATAACAAACGAATAGCCAAACAATGTCCAGCCAACTATTTCTAAATACTGACTGGAAAAAACAATGGCTTGCTGACTGTCTGTAAAAAGAGACCCTATCGCTCCTGAAAAGCTATAAAGTAAAAAGCCTTGAAACAGTCCATAGACAAGAGAGAATAAAAAAGCACTGCTTAAAGCCGTGATCACTCGGTCTTTTTTGTTACTACCAAAATTTTGCCCGACTGTTGGTCCCAGTCCGGCCGACAATGCCAGTATGGGGATCATTGTAAATATTTGTATTTTAGAAGCGACTCCAAATCCAGCCACAAGTTCCGGAGAGCTTTTTGACAGAAAGTAATTTCCCAAACTGATCGAAATTGGATTCAAAGCATTACCACCGGCGGACGGCGCACCAATTCGCAACACATCTTTAAGATCATGGAGATATTTAAAACTCAATGGGCCGAACAATCCATAGACCCTTAGAGCCAAAAACACTTCCACTAGTAGCGCAATAAAGTTAGAGATAAAAGTTGCCAGGCCAGCCCCTTGAATCCCTAGAGCCGGAATCGCCCCCCATCCAAAAATCAAAATGGGGTCAAGAATGACATTCACAAAAGCCGTGACGAAAATGGCAAAACTCGGGACGACTGTCACACCGTGGGCTTTAAATATTCCGGACACACAGATGGACGTCATTCGAAAGCACATGGCCCAGTAAGCCCAGATCATATACTCGTTGATAAACCCCATGGATTCTGGCCCTGCACCTAAAAAACGGAAAACCGGCTCGATAGTTAGACAACCCAGAACCCCTAACACTATGGAGGCCAGGAGAACTAAAAACGTCATCTGAGACGCCAGCTCTTTAACCTTGGTTTCTTTCCCGGCCCCTAACAATCGAGACAAAACTGAAGTCAGGCCAATACTCACTCCAATCGCGAGATTAAGTAGAATAATAACCACAGGAAAGGAAAAGGAGATAGCGGTCAACTGCTCGACTCCTAGCTGTCCTATAAAGTAAGTATCGACCACGTTAAAAGACATATTGGCCGCAATTCCAAGCATCATCGGTAAGCTCAGTCGAAGAAGAATCTTGGGGATGGACCCCTCAATCAGGTTGGCTTTTTTCAGTCTCATGCCCTTGAAGGGGTATCTCAATCCAGGCAAAGAGTCGATGGATTTCACAAAAACCAGCCTTATTTTGAAGATTTAGCTTCAAATCTCAAATTCTTGATACGCCTTGAGAGGTCTTGAAAAATCTCTGGGAGCAGGGCATACTTCCCTCATGTTTTGGTCTGTCGCTTTAACGTTCACATTCATTTTCAGCTTGCTCACCCCACCGGTCATGCCGATCAGTGAAGAGGAAGAAAAACCAATGATTGTGGCCAGCCAGCATGATAACAGTTCATTTGATCGACCCATAGAAGACGATGAGGATGACGCCGAACCAGACGATGAGGAAGGTGAAGACGAGTTTTTCTTTGGCCTCACTGAAGCCGACGGTCTTCCTCAACAGACTTTAACCCGATCCCATCGCTACGGCCCCTACCAATGGCCCTTTCTAGAATTGAGTTCTCGGCCACCCCGAGCTTAAACAAGCTTTCATTTAAACCTAAATTAAAATAATTAAAAATTTTTTAACCACGGAGACCTTTATGTCACGCTTTCAAGATCAGATTCACGTCTACAAGAACAATAAGTTTAAAGATTTAGCTGATCACTACGCATCCTTGGCCGATGGCCAATCCCCTCACACATTTCTGATCACCTGTGCGGACTCACGACTGTGTCCCCAAGAGATATCGCAAACTCAGGCGGGTGAAATTTTTGTTATCCGCAATGCCGGCAACCTTATTCCGCCTCATGATGCCAACAACCCCACCAACGAAGGTTTAACTCTTGAGTACGGGATCTCGGTTCTTAAAATTCCAGAAATCGTGGTTTGTGGCCACGCCGGCTGTGGAGCGATGGGAGGGCTAGCAAACCTTGAGAACCTCGTTTCGCTCCCTATTGTTCATAAAGCTTTGGAAAACTACAAAAAGGCGCACTCAAAAGAAATTGAAGGCAAAGATTTAGATCAGTTGATCTCTTGGAATGTGGATAACCAGTTGCAAAACTTATTTAGCTATCCCTTTGTCAAAGACGCCATGAAATCTGGAGAATTGAAGGTTTACGGAATGGTTTATGACTTTGTAAATGGCGAGGTCACTTACACCTCTGAAATGACGAGTGACGGGAGCGTTAGCTCATGAAAAAGGAATTTGATTTTTCAAAATTGAAATATGATCTACCCGCGAGTGTGATTGTATTTCTGGTCGCCATGCCCCTGTGTTTGGGAATTGCCTTGGCCTCGGGAGCACCTCTGTTTTCAGGCCTCATTGCTGGAATGATTGGTGGTATCGTCGTTGGTTTTTTTAGTGGCTCGTCTTTAGGAGTCAGCGGCCCCGCCGCCGGTCTTGCGGTGATTGTTTTAGCGGCCATTCAAGATCTGGGAAGCTTTGATGCCTTTTTGGTGGCTGTTGTCCTTATGGGCGTCCTGCAATTGGTCATGGGCTACTTAAAAACAGGGGTGATTGCCTACTATTTCCCGTCGTCAGTGATTCAGGGAATGTTGGCTGGTATCGGGGTTATCATCTTTCTCAAGCAAATACCCCATGCTTTTGGATACGATGCGGTTCCCGAAGGAGATTACCGATTTCAACAAATAGACAATGAAAATACTTTTTCTGAAATTTTTCATCTGATGGATAAAATCAGTTATGGCCCAATGATCATTGCCGCGGTTTCCTTGGTAATCCTGATTCTTTGGGAAATGAAATTTATGAAGAAAATTAAACTTTTTCAGCTCGTCCAAGGCCCCCTCGTGGCCGTGGTGGTAGGTGTTATTCTTAATGCCGTTTTCTCTGGGATCGAGACTCTTGCCTTGGCGGCGGACCAGAAAGTTCAAATTCCAGTGGCTGAAGGAATCAATTCTTTTTTCAGTAACTTCAGTTTTCCGGACTTCTCGCAACTCAGCAACCCGCAGATCTATATTACGGCAGTTGTTCTTGCTGTGGTGGGATCACTGGAAACTCTACTTTGTGTGGAAGCCACTGATAAGCAGGATCCCGAACGGCGTGTGACGCCAGCCAACCGTGAGCTTAAGGCACAGGGAATCGGAAACATCATGTCGGGATTGATCGGGGGTCTCCCGATCACGCAGGTGATCATTCGAAGCTCTGTGAACATGCAGGCCGGAGGAAAAACAAAACTTTCAGCCATAGTTCATGGGTTTATTATTCTAATTTCGATTATCGCAATCCCCACCCTTTTGAACATGATTCCATTAGCCACCTTGGCAGCAATCTTGTTGGTTGTCGGTTTTAAACTGGCTCGCCCCTCGTTATTCAAAATGAAGTGGAAGCAAGGCTATAAACAGTTCATTCCTTTTTTAGCGACAATTTTAGGAATCGTCTTCACCGATCTTCTTGTCGGTATTGGTATCGGAATTGCCGTCTCCATAGTTTTCATTCTTTACCATAATTTTAAAATTCCAATTTTGGTTTATAATGAATTCCAGAAAGAAGGGAACATCACAATTGAACTTTCCGAAGATGTTTCCTTTTTTAAGAAAGCTTCAATTTTAAAAGTTTTAGCCGACGTACCGAATGGCCGAGAGGTGACCATCGACGCCTCAAAGACCTACTATTTACATCATGATGTTCTAGAAATTATTGAGGATTTTGTAATATCAGCGAAAAGCCGGAATATCAAAGTCACCTTGATTGAACTCTATGACCACAAAGACACCGACCCTCACTTCCATTGCTCGGTCTCATCCGATGATAGGTCGAAAAAAACAAATTCGATGCAACCCCGCGAAGTTTAAATGATTAAGGGCTCTTAACAGAGCCCTCGTTTTCAGGTTTCAAAAACTTTACCAGGATTCATTAAGCCTTTTGGATCAAAGACTTTCTTTATACCTTTCATGATTTCAATCTCTTCGGGGCTGCGAGAGTAAGTTAAAAAATCCCGCTTCAAAAGACCCACACCATGCTCAGCACTGATCGACCCATTGAATTTCGAAACAACTGAAAACAGGATTTTGTCTGATTCTTTACACTTTTTGATAAAGTCTTCTCGGGAAAGGCCCTCGGGCTTAAGAATATCAATGTGCAGATTACCATCACCGATATGCCCGAACCAGGCCACACCAAAATCGGGATACTCCCGCTTGTAAGCCGATTCAATTTCTTCAGCAAATGCGGGAATGTTGGGGGTGCGAACCGAGACATCATTTCGATAAGGGCTCATCGGGCTTAACGACTCACTGATAAATTCTCTTAAATTCCACAGATCTTTTGCTTGCTGAGGCGACTGCGAGATGACGCCATCATTGATCCACCCTTGCTCAAAGCAATGCTCAAAAAGAGAACCTAGTGACTCGGACTGATCTTCAGCCCCGTGCTCCACTTCAAGTAGGAGATAAAAGGGAGCCTGGGTTTCAAACGGCCGACCCAAGTCGTGCATTTCCACCACTTTTTCTAAAGCGAATTCAGAAAAGACCTCACAAGCCGAAAGCTGAGTGTTCTTCATAAAGTGTCGATAGACTTCGATAACGTTGCCTAACTTTTCTAAACCAAAAACCAAAACCGTGGTGTTCTCTGGAGGGCGAGTGACTTTTAATTCCACCTCAGTGATAAAACCCAAAGTTCCCTCGCTGCCGATAAATAGGTTTTTCAAATCAAAACCGGTGGCATTTTTAACTAAACTTTTATTGAGGTGAAGAACTTCGCCTTTACCGGTTACAACCGTCAGGCCTGACACCCAATTTCGCATCATTCCGTAGCGGAGCACACGCAGACCTCCGGCATTGGTCGCAACATTGCCTCCGATATGACACGAGCCCTTGGCCGCTAAGTCGATGGGAAAGAAATAACCCTTTTCTTCGGCGTACTTATGTAAATCTTCAGTTATCACACCTGGCTCAACACGAATCATTTGATCGACTTCGCTAAAGTCTAAGATTTTGTTCATCTTTTCAAAAGACACCACAACTTCGTGGTTGGTGGCCGTGGCCGCTGAACTTAACCCAGTTCGACCGCCAGAAGGAACCAAGGCCACATTATGGGTGTTAGCCCATTTTACAATTTCGACCACCTGATCCTGGTTTTCCGGAAACACAATGGCACTGGGATTGGCCGGAAAGTTCATCGACCAGTCTTTCCCATACTTACTTAGATCGTCAGGTGAAGTTGTTGTGGTTGCAATTGAATTCAGTTCGCTGAAATCCATGGAGCTTCCTTCCGTCATGGGTTTGTGTAACTTTGTACGACCTTTAAAACAATGCACTCTTTAGGCCCCAGCTCGGCTTGATATTGGTAGATTCTATCGACAATATCTAGATACTCGGCCGAATGGCCTTTCTCTTTCAGCAGAGCCTCGACATAGCGAGTGGCACGATCAACAAGCTTTCCATTAGTGGGTCGCACCCAAGTCATTACGTTGGATTGATAACGCCCTAGTAAGCCCATTAGCAAGGTCGAGTGAGTATTCAGTAAGACTTTCAAAAGTGTGTGTCGAAAAACAGAGCGTTGGGTGCTCCAGCTCCACTGCTTTTCTACCCCGGCTAGCGACATGATCAACTGGTCCTCTCGACAAAGTATTTCAAAAAGATACTGACGAGTATCACCGACGCGCTCCTCTCGTGATTCTAGCGAGCTTTTGCTGAAATCAAAACTTTGCAGATAATGAGTCGTTGTCTGCTTGTCGATTTCAGCCCAATCAAGAGGACGCGGCTCATGCAAGAGCAATTGATTCCAGGCTTCAGCCGGCGTGTTAGCGGCCGGCAACAGAATATAACAAAGGGAGGGTCGGTCCCCGCGGTAGTCATTGTTTTCAAAAGATGGCAAACTGAAGGTCGGTGAACGCTCTGTGGTATCAGTAAAAACTGTAATCGCGTAATGCCGAGGCATATACATGACGTATTCTTTTTCAGAGTAAATCCAATGCTCTTTTTTAATCAGGTCAGCTAGAAGATCGAAGTCCATGGACTCAAAGCTTGTGGTAAACTCATCGATCAGTTCTTTTACTGGCCTATCGGTTTCGACAATGGCACAGCCCAAGGCCAACTGCAAAACCGTACTGGCTTGCATGCGAGTGCTTCCGGACAGAGCCATCGGGCCAACAAACAAACAGATTTTTTCAATCGCCTCATTGTCTATGACCTGTTTGGAGCGCGCCACTTTTTCGGTTAAAACCTCATCGGGATTGCAATAGAGAAAAAACGGTTTGTGTTTTGAAACAGCCGCAGCTTTTTCGGTGGCTCCGATCACATAAGGGGTTTCTCCCCCCTCGGTGGTTGAAATCAGTAAATCATTTTCCGTGAAACCCAACTGCATCAGGTGCCGAGCCCCAAGTTCCGGATAGTCTTCAAAGCCCTCTAACGAGTGCACCAACGCCACATCGCCGCCAGCCATAAAAGAAATCACCTGATCGTTTTTGTACTTTTCTCGGTATAGAAACTCTGTGAGCATTGATAAGCGGCCCGTAGCGCCACAGCCACAAAGAAATATGCGATGCCCCGCCTTCAGCACCTTCTGAGCTTGGTCTCTAAGGTTTTCCAGGGCCTCGGCCTTATTACGAAATAACGCCAAGGCGTCGCGATCGACATCCTTTAAAATTGCTATGGCCTTGCTGACGTCATCATTGACGGTTTCGGCAAGACCAATGGTTTTTGGATGCTGCTGTTCTGTGGGTAAGACACCCAATTGAAATTTTTGGTAGTTGTTTAGGAATTCCGCTTTTTGCACTCTATCCTCAGCCTTTTGCAATATGCATCAGTTTAGCGGTGATGGGGCTTGGAAGTCTAGACCTGATGTTTCGAGCGCTTTTCCATGAAGACCAAAAGATAATGACAAGTCGCGGCCCCAAAACAATGCCAAAGCCAGTGCGTCCCCACAGAGAAGTTGTCGTGGACCCACCCTGTGAAATCAGCCGCCCGAAATAAAAGGGCGATAAGAATCAATACAAAGGGTCTTAAGAACAACAGAAGGTATCGCCCCTCGGTTTTAAACTGGTCAATCAAGAGGGGTAAAACCACTGGAAAGGCTAAGATGGCGTAACCCACAGTGGGCGTATTCGGATTTTCAGGAACAAAAGTCCATAGAACAAAAAGAGGCAATGCCAATAACAGAGCAAAAATCGCGATGATTTGCAGCAAGGTCACCCCGATCAAACGCCAATGATAAATTCCCGCGAAGACCCCCAAAATATAAATAGGGATCACATCCATCAACATCCACACGATATGAGAACGTGTGGCATGGTAGACCGTACCACCGACAAAACCGATGAGTAAAAATGGCAAAGAAACTTTTAGAAATCTCTGAAAGTCGCTGGGTTTCTGAATCTTGATGCGAGTGAACCAGTAGATGGCCACCATGAAAAATAAAATATTAGAAAAGGTATTCAACGGCTCCACCGGAAACTGACCGAGATGAGTTTCCGTGTAGAGAGGACCAAAGTCTGCAAGTTTTTCCATTCTTAGGCTTGAACGACTTTCTGCTCAATCGTTCCAAAAAGATCGTTACCGGTGACGTCCTTCATGGTGATTTTCACTTTGTCTCCCACTTTCATAAAGGGAGTTTTAAATGCACCATCGTTGATCTTCTCGATCATTCGTCGCTCAGCCAAACAACTAGAACCAGCCTCTGGATTGTCATTGGAAACTGTTCCACTACCAATGATCGTTCCTGGCATAAGGTTACGAGTTTTCGCGGCGTGGGCAATCAGCTCACCAAAATGGAAGTGCATCTCTTTACCGTTGGCTTTGCCAAAAAACTCGCCATTAAATTCCACATTTAAAGGCAGTTCAATGCGACCGTTGTTCCAACTTTCACCCAGTTCATCAGGAGTGACAGCAAAAGGAGCAAACGCCGAAGACGGCTTGCCATGAAAAAAGCCAAAGCCGACTTTCAGTTCCTCGGGAATCAATCCACGCAAAGAAACATCGTTGATGATGACAAGAAAAAGAATTTTCGACAAAGCTTCATCAGGTGTGGTTCCCATAGGAACGTAATCGGTAATCACGCCCACTTCGCCTTCAAAGTCAGTGCCGTGTGCAAAATCAATTTGAGGAATATCTTCGGTGGGAGCCAAAAAATTATCGCCGCCCCCTTGGTACATCAACGGCACCTCGTAAAGACGCTCAGGCATCTCAGCATTTCGGGCCATTCGTACCAATTTGACATGGTGTAAGAAAGCCGAACCATCAGCCCACTGAAAAGTTCTTGGCATGGGTGAGTGAAAAAGACTCTCATCCATGGCTTCGCCTTCAATATCACCGCTGTTTAAATCTTCGTATGTTTTCTTTAGGCGATCTTTGCAGTTCGCCCAATTTTCAACGGCCAAACGGAAGCTAGTGGCGATGTCTGGTACTTTAACAAATTTAGAATTGTCTTGGCTGACAACAACCAACTCACCATCATAGGATTTACTTTTTAGGGTTCCGAGTTTCATGTCCACTCCTCTGTACGCTGTTTCACGACACTGTGTTTCATTGGCCGGACCAAAGTGATTCAAGTTATTCGGTGGTTTTATAGGAATTTGCTATTGCTTGCAACCTCAAACCTAGGGTACAAATTACTGATATGATTAGGCTTTACAGTTATTTTCGATCTTCAAGTTCTTATCGCGTCAGAATCGCAATGAACTTAAAGAATTTGGACTACGAGATCATTCCTGTTCACCTCCTGAAAGACGGCGGAGAACAGTTTACCGAGGCCTATACGTTTTTAAATCCAGCGCATCGGGTGCCAACATTAGAGCATGCTGGCAAGGTTATTTCTCAATCCGTGGCGATCATTGAATATCTGGAAGCCATCTTTCGCGAGTCTCATCTTTACCCAACCACCCCGTTTGAGCGGGCTCGGGCGCGGCAGCTTTGCGAAATCATCAACTCCGACATTCAGCCTCTGCAAAATTTAAGTGTGTTAAAAAAACTGGTTAATGAACACGGTTTTTCTGAAGACGAAAAGTTAAAATGGATTCAGCACTGGATCACTCTTGGCTTTGAGTCTTACGAAGCTTTAGCAAAACAGACGGCCGGTGAGTACTCCATTGGCGACAAACCCACGGTCGCTGATTGCTTTTTGGTTCCCCAAGTTTTCAGTGCTGAACGCTATCAAGTGGAAATGAATATGTTTCCCACCATTCAAAGAGTGAATGAAAAGTGTCTCGAGCATCCGGCTTTTAAAAAGGCGCATCCAGCCAATCAGCCGGACACCCCGCCCGCAGAATAGTTCGTCATACTATTTTCTTAAATCAAAACCACAGGCATTGATAAACTCTTGTTTTTGCGCACCGGTCAAATCACTTTGCCCTGTTTTTGATGCCATGACCAGGCCTCGCATCAACTGATAGTGACAGTCTGAGTGTTTGGAATCAGCACTTGGCTCTAGAACACGAGAGAACTCGTAGGTATAAGAGTCAACAAACCGAGCATGCTTAGAGCCGTTACTTCGGGTTGTGAAATCTGCTCCTGGGGAACACTCGTAGTCAAACTCTGAAAAATTAAGGTACGAAGGTAAAAAGTGGCCAGCCCCTCCATAAGTGTTCTTGCCATGACAGTAGCGATTGGTCAGCCAATTGTTCCAGTTAGAAAATGACACATACTTTTTACTGCGATTAAATGCGCCCAAGTACTGCTGATAAAGGGTACGGCCGCGACGTTTTCCAAGAGAGTTACTGTGTGACATATAAGGCCTTTGAAAAGCCGCTGCCACACTGATTTGACTGGAAATGGATCTCTGTTGGCACCCCTTCTTAATTGAACCATTGCTATTGTATTTACAAGGCTCCATAAAACGCCACACATGATTTGGGTTAATTCCTGTCCAGTTTTCTGGTTTCTTAGATTTGAAAAACTCCACCTGAGACCACTTTATTATTACTTTGTAGCGTGATTCGTTTTTTCGAATCATGGGCCGGACTTTTTCCCAAGAAAAATGTTTCGGATTTCCAACTTTGGCAAACATGATGGGCTTGGAGTAGTGACCCGTAAAACGCAAGCCCGCAGTGCTGGGATAAAACTTTTCATTAATCCAACGCGAGATGGATCGGCTGTAAGGTACCCGCTTCGTTTTATAATAAGTTGAAGCACCGACCCAAGGAACGATCTTTGGAACAGCAACACCGTTTCTCTCTAGGTTTTTATAAGTATTAATCAAAGACATTACAGGTTTGTGAATTTTATGCTCGAAATTCGAATCGAAGTCGTTAGGCCCATCTCCATCATAAGCCCATGGATCGTTGGTCATATCCAAGTAGATGTAGTCGATCCCTGCATTTTTCAAAAGAACGGCATGCTTTTTAATTAAACCGGCATTATCAGTCAGGCAGTAGTAGCCATTGGGTGGCCGCTCAAGCCAATGATGCCAGTTCACAGGACCATAATCTTTTAATTTATTACCATTTTGTCTAATATCTTTGATATCAAAAACTCTTTCGCTTCCGTAATCTTGAGACATGGGACAGTGGTAAGTCGTGTACTGAATTCCGAACTGCTGGCTTTTCGAATCCAGAGAAACCGGCGTAAACTTGTGTCGATCGTTCAATCTAAACTCAGCTCCAGAGCGAAGCGCACCAGGAATACGAGCACTAAAGAAATAAATACGCTTAAACTTCTGGTCACAATGTTTATGCATATATCTAAAGTAGCGATCCGGACGACTACCAGTATAAGCATAAGCGGGTCGAACCACGTGGGTTTGGCGCCCCTTACGCACGCGAATAAAAACACTGCTATCCGTACACAACACACCTGTTAACACCTGACCGTCAAAATAAATGTTTCCTTTATAGGAACTATTATTGATCAAGGCTATGGGATTACCATTTGAACTCGAACGACTGACATCACCGTTGGATGCTTGTACGACTTGGTCTTGGCCACTAAGCTGTCCACAGTTTTGAAACAAAAAAGTTAATAAAATAGAAAGACTGACTAGAATGAATTTTTTGCTCATTGATTTCCCCCAACATTTACCGTGAGTTTAGTTTCTATGGAGGGGACACAATTTTTTTGTGTGTTTCATGATGAAACGTTTTGACCTCTTTCAGTCAGCTCTCATCGTCCATGGCTGGTTAAAGTGCTTTTTGCTTTCGGACCTGTATCAAATTGATACATTCAAGGTGTTGAGACTATTTGGAAACTATTCGGGTGCTGCAATAGTAATTCACCAGAGTCAGCATGATCACCAAAGCTAGACCTAAATGAAAGACACTGAGGGCTGCCGGCATAAGGTACTTAAGGTTCATGACGCCCACGAAGATTTGGGTACAAACCAAGAAAAACAATGCCACTCCTAAGCGGCGATGACGCTGACGCAGTCCCATTTTCCTGGCAGCAAACACACTGAATGTGAATATCGACAAGATCAGTAAACTCAACCAATAGGCTCCAAAGCGATGCATCACTTGAATGCCAATCGGCCCTTGCATGGTTGGAAAGTATTCACCATTGCAGGTGGGAAAATCGATACAGACCAAGCCCGAATACGTAGCGGCAACCAAGCCTCCCAAAATAATTTGTACGACTACAAAAACAATTCCTAAAACCAAATTTAAGCGGAATGCGCGACTGATTTTTGAGTCTTTGAGCTCACTGGCCGTGACCGGATTAAAAGCTAAGTTCTTTTTCATAAAATAAAGAGTCAGCAAGAAGGCGGTGGCTAATGTTAAGTGCATTGTTACGATATAGGCATCAAGCACTTTTAAGACCGTTAAACCACCCATAATGATTTGAGCCACTAAAAAGAACAACCCCACCCAGCTCAGGATTCTTAATTTTCTAAGCTCTGGCTTACGCCACACTTGAACAAAAAACAGAAGATAAACGATTCCAACCAGGCCGGCGATCACACGATGAATGAACTCCAGGTACACTCCAAAATGATAGTCCGGAATGGTTTTACCAAAACAAAGGGGCCAATCAGGACAAGTAAGCCCAGCGTCCATAGTCCGAACCCCAGCACCTAACAGCATGAGGTCGAAGGTCAGAAAGACTAAGACATTGAGCAGAAAATTACTGTTTTTCTTTAAATCCACGGCGACCACCTATCAATGGCAGGAACTATAATAAAGATCAGCACACTGAAGGTTGTCCATAAGAAGAAGCCAATCCATGGTTTGCCCATTGGATCTTTTAAAAAGCCAAAAAGCTCCCAAAGAACTTTAAAGGCAAATGGCATTGCAATTAAAAGATACGCCCAACCCACGGATACAAAAACAGGTGCTGCTAAGGCTAAAGCTAAGTAAGCAAAGGTGTAAAGACCGACGTAATACTCGGTGGTTCTTTGTCCACGGGACGCCGGCAGAACTGGAATCCCACCTTGGGTGTAGTCATCTTGGTAACGTAAAGCCAAGGCCCAAAAGTGCGGCATCTGCCACAAGAACATAACCAAGAAAAAGTAAAAGTTGGTCCAATCAAAAATAATATCAGAAGCGGCCGTATAACCGATAACAAATGGCATGGCTCCAGGAATGGCCCCTGGGATGGCGGCAAAAGGCGAAGTCTTCTTCCACTTAAGGGTATAAAAGTAATTATAAAATAAAACTGTAAAAAGACCTAAAACCGCGACTTTCCATGAAATATACAAATTCAACAGAACGCCCAGACTAAGGAAAACTAAAGAAAAAATCAGCGCATTTTTAGGAGACACTCGTCCACTGGGAATCGGACGCTTACGCGTTCTTGGCATTTTGGCATCGATCTCGCGTTCCTGATACTGATTGAGCGCAAAGCTGCCCGAACTGAGAAAATAAAGACCCAGAAGAGTGATCAGAAGATCGAGGAAGGAGAGATTCTTGATGAAGGGGTGGCCAATTAAAAAGCCACCGGTTGCTGTGAAGATTACAAAGCTGACAATGCCGAATTTGGTTAAATCAAAATAATTTTTCATCCGCCTCTACAGTGTGCTTTCAACAGGAACTCGTGTGTAAATATCAATCACACAGAATATGAAAAGCAACATTACAAAAAGAAAACTACCAAAAATAATAATTGAGTTGGATCGCTCTTGATACAGAAGCTGCATAAAGAAAGCCATCACCAACCCCGCTTTAGTTGCAGCAATCAAAAAGGCCACAGCGCCGTTAAAGGGCGAAAGATCCATGCCTTTAGCTGTGACTACAGTAAGAATCGTTAATCCCACTAATGCCAAGAAGACTTTTAGGTACGTTTGAAATGGTACAATATGATGTCCTGCCATGTTCTTCTCCCTTTAAATTAAGTAAAGCAGTGGAAATAGAAAAATCCAAATTAAATCAATCAAGTGCCAAAAAAGACCAATTCCCTCAACTGGCGTGTAATAGCTTGGTCCAAACTCGCCGCGCTTAGCTCTAAAAGCCACCCAGGTCACCAAACCCATACCGGCCAAAACGTGAATTCCATGAAGACCCGTCATCATAAAGTAAAACGAATAGTAAAGCGCAATATTGTCTGGAATCTTGACCCCTTCACCCAACACATGATGGAGGTTATCAAATCCGGTGAACCACATACCTGGCATCCAGCCTTCATGAATTTTGTGAGAGTATTCAAAATATTTTATGATCATAAACACGGCCCCGCAGACCACAGTGATCATTAAATTCATAAAAGCTTTTTGCTTATCGTTTTTCTGACAATAGTAAATCCCAAGGGCCATCGTCCACGAGCTTAAAAGAAGGACTAAGGTGTTGGTGGCACCCAATCGCCAGTCCGTTGTCATCGACCCATATTTAAAAACTTCAGGGTAAAGGTTGGAATAAATAAAGAATCCAACAAATAAAGCTCCAAACATTAAAATCTCAGAGGTCAGGAAAATCCAAACACCTTCGATCGAGCTTTTAAATTCATGCTCCGGGTTTTTAAAATGGTGGGCGTATTCGCCGCTCTTTTTATCTAACTTACCTGAACTCATAAGGACCTGCCGTTACAGTTGGAATTTCATCGAAGTTCTCATGGGGAGGAGGAGAGGGAATAGTCCACTCTAGAGTTTTAGAACCCCAAGGATTCATTGGTGCTTTCTCGCCTCGGTACCAGCCTTGGATAAATGTGTATAGAGCCACTAGGAATCCAATCCCAATCATATAAGCTCCAATACTAGAAATTTTATTGAGCGATTCAAAAGCCGGAAGGTAGTCCGCATAGCGCCTTGGCATTCCCATCGCGCCTAAAACAAATTGCGGAAAGAAAGTGACGTTGAACCCGATAAAAATCAGGACCCAAGACATTCGAGCCGCAGGCTCACTGAACATTTTACCTGTAATTTTAGGGAACCAGTAATAGGCCCCACCCATGATGGCCATCAGAGTTCCCCCCACCATCACATAGTGAAAGTGAGCGACCACAAAGTAGGTGTCGTGAAAGTGAATATCGGTGGCAATCGTAGAAAGAAAGATCCCGGTCACCCCTCCGATTGTAAAGATAAACATAAATCCCAAAGCATAAAGCATCGGAGACTGCATCTGAATGGACCCTTTGTACATCGTCGCCAACCAGTTGAATAACTTAATGGCCGTCGGCACACCAACCAGCATGGTGATCACCGAGAACAAGATGGCCGCCACTTCAGACTGCGAACTTGTGAACATATGGTGACCCCAAACAAGAAAACTCACCCCGGCAATTGCAATCGAAGAATAAGCAATAGCGGTATAACCAAAGATGGTCTTTTTCGAGAAAGTCGTGATCAACTCAGAGATGATTCCCATCGCTGGGAGAATCATGATGTAAACAGCGGGGTGAGAGTAGAACCAAAAGAAATGTTGAAATAGAACCGGATCGCCGCCCAACTCTGGGTCAAAGATTCCAATTCCAAAAACGTTCTCCATTACCAGGAGCATAACTGTGATCCCGACAACTGGTGTTGCTAGGACCTGCAAAATGGCCGTGGAATAAAGGGCCCATGTGAAAAGCGTAATGCGCTTCATGGTCATTCCCGGACAACGCAATTTGTGAACCGTGGCTACAAAGTTGACTCCGGTTAAAATAGACGAAAACCCTGCCACAAAGGCCGCCAGTGCGGCTGTAATATTCGCACCCGTGAAGTTAATTGAATAAGGCGTATAGAAAGTCCAACCGGTGTCAGCACCACCGATCCAACCCCAAATCGGCTCGCCCATAAAGAGACTGCTTACAGCCAAGATGGCTCCACCGACGTAACAGTACCAACTCCATAGGTTGATTGTCGGGAAGGCCACATCGCGTGCTCCCAAATGCAGGGGCATGATAATGTTTCCTAAGATGGCCGGCACCCCCGGAACGATCACAAAAAATACCATGATAATTCCATGGTAAGTCATAAAGCGATTGTAGATGGCGGGATCAAAATAGCTTCCTGATGAGAACAATTCTGTTCGGATCAGCATGGCGAAAATTCCGCCCACTAGGAAGAAAAAACCGATGGAATAAAAATAAAGGAGTCCAATGCGCTTGTGATCACGCGAGGTGATCCAGGACATGATTCCTTTTTCGTGATTGAGATAATTTTTACCAGCTTCTGACATGAACAATTCTCCCTATTTCACACTTTTGATAAATTCAATAACGGCCGTAATATCGTCGTCTTTAAGCTGTCCTTGATAGGACGGCATTTGATTCGGCGGATATCCGTTAACTACTTTTTTGTTCGGAGTCATGATCGATTCTCGAATATAGTTGTCATCAGCCTTGGCTGAGCTTCCATCAGTGAATTGTCGGTCGCTTCCGTAAAGGCCTTTCCAAGTAGGACCTGTCATTTTAGAGCCATCAAGACTATGACAACCAATACAGGCGCGTTGCGCATAAATTTGCTTACCTTTGTCGGCCAACGAAAGTTCGCCGCCGCCGCCGCCACTTTCGCCAACGATCCAGTCATCAAATTCCTGCTGTGAAACAACTTCGACTTTTCCGAGCATGGCTGAATGCCCGGTTCCGCAATACTCTGTACAAAAAATCCAAAACGAGCCCAACTTATTGGGCGTGAAGGACAACTGCGTGTAGCGACCAGGAACAATATCTTGTTTCACGCGAAACGCGGGAACGAAAAAACTATGAAGGACAGCGCGATCCATTTTATTGGACGGATCGACTTTTTGCGAGGTCATGATCAAACGGACGGCTTGCCCCAACGGCACTTTCATGGTGGCCGGAGTCGGGTTGTTGTCTTTATCTAATCCCGCCGTTTCGGTGCGACCGTTTTTGTAGGTAAACTCCCACAACCACTTTTTCGCTACCACATGGATTTCAAGGCCCGCCTCGGGCATTGTGCGCATATCAAGATACACTTTGGCTCCCCACCCAAATGACACCATAAAAATGACAAAGGGAATGAAAGACCAAAGAAACTCTAAAGTGTAGTTGTGAGTGATGTAGGCGGTTTTGTCATCGTCACCACGGCGACGGTATTTGTTTACAAAGTAACCCAGGCCACCCATCAAGATCACAAATGAGATCAAGCTAGAAATCACCAGAAATCCGTAGAGCGAATCTACACTTTCTGCGATCTCAGTTGCTGCGGGGGGCATATAAGACTGTGCTTCAGCTGTCGGAATCCACCACATCAATTCTACTCCTTTTTGACCAATCAACTGGTCTTCAAGTTTTCGAGCCCGCTTTTTTTGATCGCCACCAAAAAGGCACAAGCCAAGCCATTAATATTAGAAGAACCAGCGCCGCCAGCCCTCTTAAGATATTCATTATGTAAAATGCATATTTATTCGTTTTTGGGTCATAACGAAAGCAAAAAAGTGCAAAGTTGTCTGCAAGATTTCCAATCTTTCCTTGAGACGCTTCAACAACCGACAAACGAAAGGTTTGTGGCTGAAAATGCACGCCATGCATGTATCGAGAAATCAGACCTTGAGGGGTCGAGATACTGGCCGCTTACGCATGAGCCCATTCTTTGATTTGATCGTTCCACTTGAAATTAAAACCGACTTTATCGGCCAACTTTTGAATATTCTCTTCCGTGCCCGTCAGAAAGTGAATGCCTTCATTGGCTGTCTCATTTTCTTCTAAATATTCAGAGACATAGGTGTCTTTTTTAGCGGCAGCCAAGTCCGAATCTTCCTTCGGATCGATGGAGACAGCAAGAAACTCGAAATCCTTACCAGGCTTCAGTTCTAGCTGGTTGAAAACATCAAACACACCCTTCAAATGCAAATTACAAAGACTAGGGCACGAGTAATAAACAAGACTTAATATGACGGGTTTTTTATCGCTATAAAAATCAGCAATCTTGACTGACTCTCCACTTTCATTTTTGAAAGTTAAATCAGCTGGAAGTTTTTCATTTAAATTTTCTTCAATGCCGACACCTTCAATAGCATCCGGCAGCTCATTCTGCTCGCCCGATTTGGTGTCGGGAACATAGGCTTGAGCCGAAAAAAAGGTGAGGACAATTAACAACAGCTTAATAAACAATTTACAACCTTCGTCTCTCGGATATAAAAACGAAATTTATGCGGGGCAATAACTATTCGGATTCAGGAGCTTCCTGATCAGCATTTTCACTGCTCTCTTCATCGCTTTTCGTTTCTTCTTCACTAGCGTCTTCAGAGTTTTGCTCGTCTTGGCTTTCTTCCGTTCCGGCACCGACCATTTTACCGGTGTCTTCGCCCTCGCCTTCAACTTGCACATCAGGGGGCTCGTTACTAAGCTCTTGCTTCACTTCTTCTTTGGGAATTTCTTGCAAATCTACGCCAGAATGCAAAAAGGCCACGTAAACAAAGAATAAAAGAGTCGTTACCATAGAAAACAAGAACGCGAGCATTCCACCACGGTTGTAATCTCCGTATTGGTATGTCTGAGACATGATCAACCTCCGAACTGAGCTAGAAGCTATAATTCTCACTTTGACACGTTGAAAGCAAGTGGTTTTGGATGCTTTTCTGGCGATTTTGGCGATTGTAAGAGATACTGATAGGCATGAGGTCTCTACTCCTAACCAGCCTTCTCTTTGTATTCTCAGCCTGTTCGGTCACGAATAATCGCAAAGCCGAGTTCGCTGCCATTGAAATGGGAATGGTTAAATCAGAGGTCTTAGAAGTGGCGGGACCTCCCCACTGGTCGGATCGCTGGAAAGGCCACGATCGCTGGATCTATTATATGGTTCCCGAAGATCGGCAGACCGAAAGAGTGGTTTACTTCCGCGGCGGAAAAGTTGTGCTCACCGGAGAACGCATCAAACCTCTGCTGACCGCCGAGGAAATGGATTCTCTGAAAGAACCACGCTTGAAAGAAAGCACCAAAAACTTTCAGCCCAGCATGAATGAGGAAGAACTCCGCAAGGCCATCAAAAAAGAAATCGAAAAAGAAGACAAGAAAAAGCCAAAACCAAAATTTGAAAAGCTTTAGACCGAATAGGCAACTTTGCAGATTTACCGTTACAGTAATTTATAAATCTACAACCTCGACCGATTGTACATTCGAGAAAACTGGGCCCTCAGGGCGACCTCTTATTCCCATTCAACAGTTAAATGTTTTAAGTCTTTGGCTTTCAAGAGACAGAAAACAGGCGAGGGTACGGCACATATAACAGATTATTCGACGAGTTTGATTTTTGAGCGATTGCGTAAGTAAACGTCAGCCTCTCGCTCTTTCTTCTTCTTGCGTTTTTTCTTCACAACTTTTTCCACTTTTTCCACTTCGTCGGTGGGTTCGGCGCGCATGAAAGTCGAAAACTTCAATTGAATTTTGATGAGCAACTGATCCAACTGCTTACTGAGCGGGCTGTTGTAACTGCGCTTTCTTTTGGTGCGATCGGAAACTCGCGAGTCGTATTGATCAAGAATATGAGCTTTATCTGGATGCTCGGCCTTTAGATGCTCGCGGGTCGTGTCCATTTTCTTACGCAAAGATATCAATTCGGCGTGGATTTCCACAATTCGCGAAAGAGTTTGTTCGATACGAGCCTGTTCGCGGGTGTTTTTCTTTTTTTCGACTAAAACATCCAACTCTTGTTGGTATTTAAAAATGTTTCGCTCCAGGTTTTCCACATCCTCGATATGATCTTCCCATGGCTCAGCTTTTAACAAAGAAGATGAGCAAAAAATCACAACTAGCAAACCAACCTTAAGCATTCAGATCCTCCGCTGTGTCATCGTCATAATCACCATCGGCGTCGGGCTCAACAACTTCCATTACCACTCTTTTTTGCCGCCAAGTGATACCTAACTCCTGATACTGCAGCTGCTCGACAATGCGCTTGGCCTTAATCGGATTAAGATCAGGTATTGTGACCTGGCCATCGCGAATCTTTTTCAGATATTCATGGTGATTGATCTTCAATTTCTCATCAAGCAGGACGTACTTCAGAGCATCCTTTAAATCCTTCGAGTCCAAACGTGAAATAGTTATATCATATAAAAATTCACCGTCCTCTAGACTTGAGGCCTCGGAATTGGCGTAATCAGAAATATCAACAGGATCGGGGTCGGCAGCGCTCGCCATCGGAAAGCTTTCAAGCTCTTCGTCGTCTTGGACGGCAGAGATATGATCGCTGGTGTCCTCCGCCGAAATCGGAGTCTCTTCAATTGCTGAATCCTGATCTGAATCGGCTTCATCGTCTTCACTTTGATCGGAGGAAGCGAAAAAATCGTTGTTCATTGAATCATCAAAATCATCAGCACCGTTGGAGTCGTCATCGGAATAATTGTCAGTCGAATTCTCATCCAAGCCCTGTGAAGAGTCGTCGAAACTGTCGCTATCAGCTTCAGAAAAATTGGCGGAGTTATCGTCGATGTACGGATCGTCTTGCATTTGCTCCATATCGGATTCAATTGGATCGTAGTCCTCAGAAAAGTCGTCGGCTTCGGCCTCAGAGCCTGAAAATGAGGCTTCACTGTCGTCTTCGGCTACGTCACTGTCGAGAGTTTGAATCGATTCAAAATCATCGGGCGCGGTATAGGACTCTTCCGGAGAGTCTGTCGAGTCATCATCCCAATCCCCATTCGTGGAGTCGTCTTCACCACTGGCCTCAGAATAGTCGACTTGATCTCCCGCCATTTGCACTTGCCCAGAAATATCAATCATTAAAACCGACTGACATTCCGAGCATGTCACCATTCCGAAATCCTGCTTTAAAATAGCTTCACAGTTGGGGCATTTAAGCACCGGAAATCTCCTTACCTATCAACCTTTAATTATCCCACGGGACGATCGATAGGGCTAGAGACTCAGACTTTCAGACGGGTCGAGATTTAAAACAGCTTTTTCTTTTTCTTGTTGTTTCGCTCGTGCTTGCGGCGCTGGGCTCGACTTAAACCTTGGTTTTGCTGAGACGATGGGGCCGGTCCACTTTCAGCGGCCTCCGGACCACCGGTTCCCATCATAGCTCCTCGTCCCTCTTGCATCTGTTGATTTTCTTGGGGGCGGAAAGCTTCCAAGACCTCTTCTTGGTCCTCGGGAGCGTTGGCTTGGTTTTCGCGTCGCACTTGCACTTTCATCAGCTTTTCGATGGTGTCTTTATGAATCAACTCATTCATCTCTTCAAAAGCTTGAAAGGTTTCTTTTTTATATTCTAATAAAGGGTCTTTTTGGGCATAAGCCTTGAGGTTCACCCAATCACGGATACGGTCGACCCGCTGCAAATGCTCTTTCCAATAATGGTCTATGGCACTTAATAAAATGCTTTTCTGCACATCTTCAAAAATGGGCTCCATCATTTTCTTTTGGGCTTCAAACCGCTCTTTAACTTTATCGACAACCAGTTCATTCAAACGATCACCAGTGATGGCCTCCGGAATCTCGACTTCGATACCAAACTGATTTTCCAATGCGACCTTAAGACCCTTAAGATCCCAATGCTCACGTTTTACGTTCTCGCTGGCGTAGTCGTCGAGGATATTAGAAGTCACCTCAGAGAGCATGTCTATAACGGTGGACGAGATTTTGTTGTCACCCTCATCGTCCTCTTCTAAAAGGGCTCGTCTTTGTGAATAAACCGTTTTTCTCTGTTGGTTCATCACATCATCGTATTCCAATAGATGCTTTCGAATTTCAAAGTTATGACCCTCAACCTTGCGCTGAGCGCCCTCAATAGAGCGTGTCACCATACGTGCTGTGATCGGCTCATCTTCGGGAACATTCAAAGTGGTCATGATCTTTTGGATGCGTTCACCATTAAACTTGCGCATTAAATCGTCTTCAAGAGAAAGGAAAAAACGCGACTCTCCCGGATCCCCTTGTCGTCCCGATCGCCCTCGCAACTGATTGTCGATTCGGCGGCTCTCATGGCGCTCCGTACCGATGATGTAAAGACCACCGGCCTCTAACACTTCCTTTTTTTCGGCATTGCACTGAGCTTGGTACTTTTCTACGGTTTTAGCAAAATCGGGGTGATCGGTTTCACCCAATTCTTTTAAAGCTAAGGCTTCCGCGTTTCCGCCCAAAACAATATCCGTTCCTCGACCGGCCATGTTGGTGGCAATTGTAATCGCCCCTTTGCGGCCCGCCTGCGAAACAATTTCAGCCTCGCGCTCATGGTGTTTAGCATTCAAAACGTTGTGTGGGATTTTATGTTTTGCAAGAGCTTGGCCTATTCTCTCGGAACGCTCAATGCTCACAGTTCCGACCAACACCGGTTGGCCTTTTTTCTGGCGGTCTTTGATATCTTCGACAATGGCGTTGAATTTGGCTTGTTCGGACTTATAAACGACATCGTTTTGGTCCATTCGCACCATGGGTTTATTGGTTGGGATCACGTGAACTTCCAAACCATAGATCTTTTTAAATTCTGTGGCTTCCGTGTCAGCCGTTCCTGTCATTCCTGCCAATTTGTCATACATTCGGAAATAGTTCTGAAAAGTGATCGATGCCAGGGTTTGGTTTTCGTTTTTTATTTTTACACCCTCTTTGGCTTCAACAGCTTGGTGCAAACCATCACTCCAACGCCGCCCTTCCATCAAGCGCCCGGTGAACTCATCGACAATTACGATCTCATTCCCCTGAACCATGTAATCCACATCTTTTTTAAATAAATGGATGGCCTTCAAAGATTGGTAAATGTGGTGCAGGTTATCGATGTGCTGGGGATCAAAAATATTTTCAATACCCATGATTTCTTCGATCGCCGAGTTCCCCTCTTCGGTCAACGACACCGAGCGGTTTTTCTCTTCCATGGTAAAGTGAGCTTCCGGTGTTAATTGCTTCGCCACCTTATGCATGGCCAGGTAAATATCCGTATTGTCTTCAGCGGGACCCGAAATAATCAATGGCGTTCGAGCTTCATCAATCAGAATGGAGTCACACTCATCGACGATGGCATAGTGCAAAGGTCGTTGCACGTAATCGCTTAAGTTATACTTCATATTGTCGCGCAAATAATCGAAACCTAATTCGTTATTGGTGCAATAGGTGATATCGGCAGCGTACGCTTCCTTTCTTTCAGCATCGCTCATGTTGTGGGTGATGGTCGCGGTCGATAAACCAAGAAATCCATACACCTGCCCCATCCACTCAGCATCTCGCGACGCCAAATAGTCATTCACGGTGACAACATGAACGCCTTTGCCAGAAAGGGCATTCAGGTAAACTGGCAGGGTGGCGACCAAGGTTTTTCCTTCACCCGTTCTCATTTCAGCAATCGAACCTTTGTGAAGAACATAGCCCCCCACCAACTGAACATCGTAATGCCGCATGTGAAGAACCCGCCAAGCCGCTTCTCGACAAACCGCAAAGGCCTCGACCATCAGATCATCAGGAGTTTCCCCATTTTTTAATCTTTCTTTGAATTCCCCCGTTTTAGCCTGCAGCTGTTCATCGCTGAGTTCTTTCATTTGAGGCTCAAGGGCATTGATTTTGTCGACATAAGGTCGGATGACTTTCATGTCGCGATCGTGGGCGGTTCCGAAAATTTTAGTAAGAAAACTCATAATTTCTCTAAGATAACCGATTGCACCAATTTCGCAATCATTTCTCAGTCCTTTTTCAATTGTAGATCATTAAAAAAACTTATTTTTTCGAGGAATTTCCTCATGACTGGCGAAGCTGCCTTAACCCTTCAAAGGTGATGATGGAAACCGAATTGGCAAGGTTGAGACTGCGAGTTGGCCCAACCATGGGAATTTTGTAGGATTGCGCAGTGCGGGACCGCCACATATCTTCGGGCAAACCCCTTGTCTCCGGG
The DNA here is from genome assembly GCA_964230555.1 of Bdellovibrionales bacterium. Lineage (GTDB taxonomy): Bacteria > Bdellovibrionota > Bdellovibrionia > Bdellovibrionales > JAGQZY01 > JAGQZY01. The sequence continues at coordinate 10,462 of CAXRIX010000154.1, read as the reverse complement.
CCAAACATAAACCAGTCACCTTTTTGAAAAGCTTTGTCATAAATGACTTGGTCGGTTTTCGTGGTTAAAAAAGAAATCTCATCCAATACAGGGTGCTCAGCGAGAAAGGCCTCGAAATCGGGATAATAAAAGTGAGTCAGATGGGGCCAGTAATCCAAGCCAGCTCGCCGCACTTGTTTTTCATCGATGGAAAACCCCATAGGGCCAATAAGATGCAAATGACAGCCACCGGCCACACATATGCGACCAATATTACCCGTGTTTGTGGGAATTTCTGGCTGATAAAGAACGATATTAAAATTGGCTTCTGTCATGGCTCCATAAAATACGAGGCTTCACGTCCCAATGGAGTCAAAGCCAGGCGTCGACCTTTATCGACAATCAATTCAAGGTTCATAAGCTCTCGATACAAATCAAGCTTGATAGGGACTATATCCCGCCCCTTCGAACGAGCCAACTTATGAATGTAGCCTTTTTGTCGATCTTGCAAAATCTGAGTCATTGGTGGCTGAGCCTGCATGTCTTTTTGCCAATCTCCCCCTGTAATTTTTTTATGGGCTGAGGTTTTTTTCTTCGGATTCAGGCAATAGGTCTCAGCCGTGATCTGTGAAAAGTTATCCACTTGTACGTCGACAGTACAACGTTGGAAAAAACATTTTTCAGGCTGACTGGGATCAAAGTGTAAAAGCTGATCAAGAATGGCCCAATAGGACTCCGGAGCTTCAAGCTCATACAATGTTCCCGGCACCAAGTCTCCTTGGCTATCGGCGATCAAAGCCGGGTAGCCGCAACGTAAGCGATAGACAGAACCTTTCACGAAAGCGGACTTCTGACTTGTGATAAGACGTTTTATTTTAGGGTGATGAACATGGTTGGCAGCAAAGGATCCAAACGCAAAAAACTTGTACTTCATAACACTCCCTCAGATGAGCCCCAAAATTTTAGAGTCAGGGGATATAGCAAAACTTCGATGCCCCCGCAAGATTCAGTGACAGCGCACCTGTATTTGACAGGGAGTGAAACTTTCTGAATGAGCCAAGATCAAACAATGTTTTACTGATTTTCTTTGACAGACGGCCCGCAAAAATAATAGCTTGTCTCCATTGATGAAAAAGGTAGAAGCGATCATCAAACCTTTCAAACTTGACGATGTTATTGATTCTCTTACGGAGTTAGGCATTGAAGGGGTAACCATCTCTGAAGTTCGGGGATTTGGTCGCCAAAAAGGACGCACCGAGATTTATAAGGGCGCCGAATACATCGTGGATTTTCTTCCCAAACTTAAACTAGAAATCGCCATCCCCGACTCACTGACAGATTCAGCCGTTGAGGCCATAATGCAGTCGGCCCGCACTGGGAAAGTTGGAGATGGAAAAATATTTGTATCGACAATTGAACAAGCAGTAAGAATTCGCACCGGCGATACGGATGAAGCGGCTTTATAATTTATTTTTTACAATTAACCTCAAGGAGCAAAAACTATGACCCCACAAGAATCGATTGATTACGCCCATAAGTATGGAGCCAAGATGGTCGACATGAAGTTCACCGATCTCTTAGGAACTTGGCAACATCTTACCATTCCCATTGGACAACTAAAGCCCAATGTTTTCGAAGAGGGCCTTGGGTTTGACGGAAGCTCCATTCGGGGTTGGAGAAATATCAATGAGTCGGACATGGTGATTCTGCCAGATGCAACGACGGCCAAAATGGATCCTTTCACGCAGATTCCTACTGTGAGCTTTATTTGCGACATCGTGATGCCTGAAACCGGCGTTCCCTACGATCGTGATCCTCGCCAGTTGGCCAAAAAAGCTTTGAATTATCTTGCGTCAACCGGGATTGCTGACGAAGCGTTCTTTGGTCCCGAGGCTGAGTTCTTTATTTTTGATGACATCCGCTATCAACAAGATGCCAATCTCGGCTTCTATCAAGTGGACTCTTCAGAAGGTCAATGGAACAGCGGTCGCGAAGAAGACTCGAACAACCTTGGATACAAGCCACGCCATAAAGAGGGCTACTTTCCAGCCATGCCGACTGACACCCTTCATGACATTCGAACTGAAATTTGTATGCGCTTAGAGGACTCCGGCATTCCTGTTGAGAGACATCACCACGAAGTGGCCTCAGCAGGACAAGGGGAGATCAACTATAAGTTTGGACATCTGATTAAAGCCGCTGATGATTTACAGTGGTTCAAATACATTGTGAAAAACACAGCCCGAGCCCATGGGAAAACAGCGACCTTTATGCCCAAGCCGATTTTTGAAGACAATGGCTCCGGAATGCATGTGCATATGTCTTTATGGAAAGACGGCAAGCCTTTGTTTGCCGGCAACGAGTATGCCGGACTGTCTGAAACCGCTCTGTTTTTTATCGGCGGTATCTTGAAGCACGCGCCCAGCCTGTGCGCTTTCACCAACCCCACCACCAACTCCTACAAGCGATTGGTCCCTGGGTTTGAAGCGCCTGTTAAACTGGCCTACAGCTTTAAAAACCGCTCTGCAGCGGTTCGAATTCCAAACTCTGGAGACAACCCGGCAGCTAAGCGTATTGAGTTCAGAACTCCAGACGCCACAGCCAACCCTTACTTGGCCTTTGCTGCCCTTATCATGGCCGGTATTGATGGTATCCAAAATAAAATCCATCCTGGCGATCCACTCGATAAGGACATCTATGGTCTTCCACCAGAAGAGGCCGCTAAGGTTCCGTCGGTTGCTGCTTCATTAAATGAAACTCTTGCCAATTTGACCACAGACCACGACTTCTTACTTCGTGGTGAAGTGTTCTCTGAGGACTTTATTAACAACTGGATTAGCTATAAAACCACCCGCGAAATTTTGCCGATGCAACAGCGTCCGGTGCCCTATGAGTTTTTTCTTTATTACGACATGTAATTGAAAAAATAGACCTTAACGGCAGAAACCCAATCACCTTTGTGATTGGGTTTTTTTATATCTATAAAAGACACTTTCATCTGCGTTTTGCGCTGGCTCGATTCTTGACCTATAAGGCCATTGGTTCTTTAGCTATCACTCCGATAAAACATAGGAAACGGTGACATCAAACTCCACGTCCGAATGCTCACAGTCGTTATCGTCATCATCACCGAACGTGACCAAAGTAAAAGAATGATCAGACGGAACGCCGTTAGACATCACGGCTTGAATGTATCTAGAATCTAAATCCAAATCGATCACTCCCGCGGTATCATGGCCTGGAAACGAGCACATCGCTTCAGCACCAGGGATTTGCGGACACACCACTTGTTCCTTTTGGCTGCCAAATTCCATCCTCACTCCACGCAATTGGTTCCAATTGTAGCTGAGCAAACCAAAGTTTTGTGGTGTCAGATGCTCAGAAAAATCATAGCCAGAGGTGATGATATTCTTGTTAAACAAAAGTGCAAAATAATCATCGTAGCGAAAAGGCTGAGGTTTAAAGTCAAAAATGGCATCACAGACAATCGCCCCACGAGGAAGTCCCAGGTTTTGCTTTTGTTCAATTCGGGCCCGAAAAAAGGCATCTCGTGTCGATAGGTTTCCACTTTCTTCCCAGGCACAAGTTTCACTGGGTTTTGGAAATTGAATATTTATGATTTGATTCTTCCGGGGCAAGTTTCTGCAAGCCTTGCTAATGACACCAATATCAAGAGTTTCATCACCCGTTCCAAGCTCCGCATTGATAGCAACACTGGCCGTAGAATCTTGATTGAAGCTCGCGTCTTTTCCACAGTTTTGAAAGATTAAAACGATGCCAATGACAGCAAATGAATATTTATACAACTTTCCCATAGACCCTTCTCTCAAGGTTATATTATAGCAAGTGCTGTACCAATAGACCTTTGACAGCCTCAAAGTGAGAAAAACTTTCCCAGATAGAAATCAGTTGTTCTATTTTAGATTTTAAAAGAAACAAACGACTTTGCGCTGTCAAAAACTTAGAGTTTTGCGCAGAATATTTCCGTACCAATTTGGAGCACCGTTTGTGAAGCACCCTTGAAAGTCGTTGGCAACCTGATTTTACTGCACGATTACATAGTTCACTGAGACGTCAAATTCGACGTCAGAATGTTCACAGTCCTTGTCGTCATTATCACCAATCGAAACCATGGTAAAACTGTGGTTCGAAGGAACACCTTGAGACATGATGGCTTGAATAAATGAAGGTTCATATTTTAAATCAATCACACCCTGCTGATCATGCCCAGGAAAGGAACACATCGACTGACCACCGGGAATATCCGGACAGAAGATTTGTTCTTTATCCTTCAACCAATCCATACCGGCCATTTTGCCCCAGTCGTATTTTAAGAGACCAAAATTTCCTGGTTCTAATCGATAAGAGAAATCGTAGGACGAGGCGATAACGGTATCGTTGAATAGTAATAAAAAATGATCATCGTAAAGAAAGTCTTGCTGAGCGAATGCGAACTTAGCATCGCAGATGACAGCGCCCTCAGGGAGCCCCAGTGTGCGAGGTTGTTCGATACGAGCTTGAAAGAAATTATTTAACGGAGCAAGATTCCCGTTTTCTTCCCACTCACAAGTGAGATCAGGCTTTGGAAATTGAATATTGACGACAGCACTTTGAATCTGTAGCCGTTCGCAGGCCGCGGCGATCACTTCTAAATCGTCATCAGAATCCCCTGTTCCCAAACTATCATTAATATCAGTGCTTGGGATCGATTGCCCCTGATTGAAACTTGCGTCGTTTCCACAGTTTTGAAAGGCAAATAGTATTGCCCCAAAAACTAAAAATAATTTTAGTCTCTTTCCATATTGCATAATGCCCTCTCTCTAACTCTTAGAGGAGCAAAACACATGCCATAACCAATGGTACGTATCATTTTAAGATTTCATAGGTGCAAGTAAAAATGAAGTGGGATGAGGCGTGGTAAAAGAAAAAATAGTACAGCTGTCACACCACAAAGTATGCAGCTGCGAAAAAGATCAACGTCTCATTATCAGTCGTTTTATGGGACCAATTAAAAGAACTTATCCCGTCTCTTCTTTCTTCGACTCTGAAAGAACCTCAACGACCTTCAGCTCTTTGCCGTCATGATGAAGAATCTTTGGCTTCTCATCGATAACAGTAACCAGGTTGACTGGACGACGCCACAATGCACACAAGTTCTTTAAGGTTTCTTGGGCGTAGTTGTATTGAATCTCGACGCCTTCGTAAAGGTGGGTTAATAACAGCTCGCCTCGGTTATTAAAATTCGCGTTTTCCACATTAATGATCGGCTGTCCGAAATTGGTTAGCTGGAATAGCAGCTGAGCTTTGACAGCTGGAAACTGTCGCGTGTCCATTTCGTAACGTCCCGAACGTTGATTGTATTTATAGACAAACATTTTATTGCGAACACAAAAATCCTCGGTCAAAAACTCATCAATGAACGTCACATCATTGTAGTCACGTCGTACCTCAAAAATTTTCTCCCGCCCAAGCCCGGCGTGGGTGTCCCAAGCTTTCTTTTGAGCGATATCTTGGCATTCTGACCACTCTTTTCCAAAACGGCCTTTGTTCCAACGGTCTTCAATATCGCGAAACAACTCAATGCCAACCTTGTAAGGATTAAATCCGGTAGGCGACATCGCCAGGGTTCCGGCACAGGCATCGGCGTAATCGATGACTTCAGAATCATTCATTATGGACTCTGTCATCAGCTTTGAATGCCAGTAAGAGGCCCATCCTTCATTCATTATTTTTGTCATACCTTGTGGTGCGAAGTAATAAGACTCATTACGAATGATCGAAAGTATATCCTGTTGCCAGTGCTTCAAGGGAGCATGTTGCATCAAAAACAAGAGGACGTCGCGCTCCGGCTTTTCTGGAATTTTTGCCATTGGGTCATCTTCTGGCTTTTCTTCAAACTGACGACGGTGCTCGGGATTGACGTATTCATCCATGTATTCGCGATCGAATTTTAAAAGAGCTTTGCGTGTTTCATCTTGCTTGTCTTTCTTTTGATCTCGACTTTGCGGACGATAAGGAGCATGGCGATCAATCAAATTCTCTATACTAAGGCAGACATCAATAAAGGATTCCACTTCATCGACACCATAACGATCCATATAACGCCGAATTCGAGTGGCGTGATTGGCCATGGTATCCATCATTTTACGGTCGGTCGGCTCGAACCACTTATTGTTTTTAAAAAAATCGCAGTGCCCGTAAACGTGAGCCATAACAAGTTTTTGATCGACCGTTCGGTTTCCTTCCATCAGGTAGGCATAACAGGGGTCATTATTAATAACCATCTCGTAGATTTTTGATAGGCCGTACTCGTAAGATTTAGAAAGCTTGTCGTACTCCATCCCGAATTTCCAATGCGGATAGCGCACCGGAAAACCACCATAAGAAGCAAACTGGTTCATTTGATCATAAGTCACCATTTCAAAAATGGTTTCATAACAATCCAAACCGACAGCACAGGCCAAGTCCCAGATTCTTTTTCTCTCTTCTTCTAATTCTGGTGGTAACTTACCCATTAACGACCTTTCCCTAAAAATTCTTTAATCGAAGTTAGAATAGCGTCTTTATTCTTGATCTTGCTCATGACCATCTTGTCTTCACTTGGAAATTCTTTTTCTAAGTCTTTGAAGAACTGGCCACTCCCGTACTTACTTTCGACTTGCCCGTAACCAAAAAAATTACAGTAAGGGATCAAATTTTCTTTTAATATTTTCATGCACAATCGAGTGTCATCCCCGGACCAATTGTCGCCGTCACTAAAATGAAAAGGATAGATATTCCACTCGTTCGGCGGATAGTCTCGATGAATAATTTCACGACAAAGCTTGTAGGCAGAACTAATCAACGTTCCACCCGACTCCGAGGTCCTAAAAAAGGTGTCTTCGTCGACTTCGCGAGCCGTGGCATCATGGATTATAAAGCGGGTTTCTAGGCCTTTATAATGTTTTTTCAACCAAGCGTTTATCCAAAAGCTTTCTAACCGCACTATCTCTTTTTGCTCATTACCCATCGAACCCGAAACATCCATGATATAGATCACGACGGCATTCGCCTGCGGCTTTGTGGTGAGTTTTGTCGATCGATATCGATAGTCACCACGAATCGGGATAATAACCGGATCGTCAGGATCATAGATCCCGCTGGCAATATAGCGTTTCAAAGCTCTTTTATAAGAAGATTTAAAGTGTCGCAGTCCTTCAGGACCAACCGGAGCCAGTCCAGAGTAGCGATTCTTATCAGCGGCGATTTTTGAACCTTTTGGCTCAATGCGCGGCAGCTCTAACTCTTCGCCAAGAATTTCCGCAAGCTCTTCAAATGTGATATCAACTTCGACCTGGTGTTCGCCAGCTTCATTACCCGCTTTTCCTTGGCCTGGCTTTTTCTCTTTACCTTTGCCACCAACCGGGTCACCTGGCTTTCCCTCACCTTGACCAACACCACCCTTTTGTTTGGGGCCGTATTTAAACCGGGGAATATCAATGTAAGGAACCGGGATTTTGACATAGTCGTTTTCCCGCTTCCCTATCATTTCACCGTGAGTGACGTAATCCTTAAAGTTCTCTTTGATTTTGCCACGAACAATATCTCTAAATCGGTTTTGATCCTTTCTTATAGACATCGCTTCCTATTGACTTTCCTTAACATCTCCACGCGCAAAGATACTTGCAACATACTGAAGAACATCCGTGGCCGAAATCTCATCGTAGCCGAAATCCTTAATCAAACGGGCCTTCACGATATCAATCTTCTCTTGGGTGGCTTTATCAGCCTCAGAAGTGACCAGTGAGGTTAGTTTGATACTGTCTTTTTGGTCTTCAAAAAGTTTAAGTTCAAGAGCCTTATGCAGTCTTTCATTCATGCGATAATCGAAAGCCTTACCTTCAAGGGAAAGAGCTCCGATATAGTTCATGATTTCACGACGAAAATCGTCTTTGCGTGACTCCGGAATATCAATTTTGGTTTCAATAGATCTCATCAAGCGCTCATTAGGCTCCTCATCCTGACCCGTAAAAGGATTCCGCACCTTTTCTTTCTGGGTGTAGGCCTTCACATTATCAATGTAGTTAGAACACAAACGAGACAGTGAGCTTTCATCAGCACTGATCGCCCTTTGGACTTCAGATTTGATGATTTCTTCGTACTCTTTGCGAACCACATCGATCAACTCTTTGTACTCCGCTTTTCTGTCTTCATTGGAAAGTAAAGAGTGATGTTTCATCCCGGATTCAAGTTCATTAAGAACCATGAACGGATTCACTGAGCCGCGGTTTTGCTGAGCACTGATCAAGGCATTGGAAATCTTGTCCTGAATATATCGAGGCGACACTCCATCGAGTCCTTCGCGCGTTGTTTCTTTACGAAGTTCTTTAATGTTGTCCTCAGTGTAATTCGGCAAAGTTTTACCGTTGTACAGCTTCATTTTTTGCAAGCGAGTTAAGTTGGCTTTTTTAGGCTTCTCTAGCCGTGTGAGGATTGACCACATCGCTGCCACTTTTGTGGTGTGTGGCGCAATACTCACCCCACGGATTTTCTTTTTATTAAAATCTTTTTCATAGATCTTAATTTCCTCATCAAGCTTTGTAATGTAGGGAATATCAATTTTCACAGTACGATCACGGAGAGCTTCCATAAATTCGTTGTTCTGCAAGCGACGATATTCTGGTTCATTGGTGTGACCAATGATCACTTCATCGATATAAGTCTGTGCAAACTTCTTCGGCTTCACCATGTGCTCTTGTGAAGCTCCAAGGAGATCGTACAAGAAAGCCACATCAAGCTTCAGAACCTCAACAAACTCAATCATCCCGCGATTGGCAACGTTGAATTCTCCATCAAAATTGAAAGCCCGTGGGTCTGATTCAGAACCATACTCGGCAATTTTACGATAGTTAATATCACCCGTCAGTTCGGTACTGTCTTGGTTTTTTTCATCTTTCGGTTGGAAGGTTCCAATCCCAACTCGGTCGGCTTCACTTAACACCATTCTCTTAACGCGAACGTGCGCCAAAACCTTATCGAGTTCGCCACCATATTTCTCCATCAGGCTTTTAAAAATGAAGCGAGACGGAGGCGACAAATCGCCTTCAATTTTTACGCGAAACTCATCTTGAGCACCCTTATTTAAAGTGTCTTCAAATTTGCCACGCAATTCTTTTGGTATTAAGAGGAGTGGCTCTTCATGCATTGGGCTTGGAAACGCTTTCACCTCTTTACCCAACAAACCATCCAACACTCCATCCGGATCCACCCACTCAAAAGTGTACAGCGCTCCCTCTGGCTTTTTAGAATACAATTCTAGGCCTTTTTTCAAGCGCCGACAGATTGTCGATTTTGCACTTCCAACCGGTCCGTGAAGAAGAATCACCCGTTTTTCAGTTCCGTAGCCCAAAGCGGCTGACCGTAAAACATTCACTAACTTCATCAAAGAGATATCAAGCCCAAAAACACCATCTTGTCCGCTATTCTCAGCATCATCAAAAAATTTGTAGCGAACGATTTTTTTCTTACAATCGATATACTCTTCGGTTCCGTACCCCATAATCATGTCGTACATTCTTTGAAACGAATTGCGCGTGACTCTCGGGTTTTCTTTTACGAGTTGAATATAGTCATCAAAATTTCCAACCCAATTTCTTTCCGCGAATTTCGATTCTTCGCCCCAGTCATTAAGCATATCTTTGAGTGAAAAATTTGAATTATTATCCATCGATTATCTCCTTGGGTTTTCCCTACGTCCATTATGCCGAATTAAATGGATTCAAACAACAATTACCGAGTCATTTAAGGAGCTTGTATATTAAGCTCCTCATTGTAAGACACTGATAAAACTAAAAAGAGAAATCTATAAACGAAATGTTTTGAATTGAGACGTTGGCAACTTTTTAAAAAGTTTATCTTGCAACTGGACCTTAGACCGGGAGAGGCGCACCCGCAAGGCTTTGGTCCCCTTCTCCATGTTTATGACTCGGCGATTCGGCTCGCCTGTTTTAACCGAAAACTGGGTTTTGTCGGCCGAAGACTGACATTGAAAAATCTCCTGATCGGTTTTGCACTGCCATTCAGTTCCCGGCGACTTGGGATTCCCCAACAAGTTATAAAAAATTTTTGGGTTCACTGAAAGTTTTGTTAAGTACTTAAACAGCTTTCCACCATCTTCTGAAAAAAAATACTTACCTTCCGTAAATAACCACAAATGCGACCCTTCAGAATTTTTAATAAACGTCGCAATGGGTACATCAAGAACAGCACTCACGTCGACCCGCATCCGGTCCTCGCTTGAATCACTGGCCCAGGTGACATTGGCCCACTTGCGATGATTGGTGGTTTTGTTGGTCATTTGCACTTTGCCAGTCCAAATTCCAACGTCGGTGACATCACCCGTCGGACTGGGGGTTGTTGAACAGCCCGTAACGAGCCCTACAATCGATAGAATTAGAGAGAGTTTTTTCATAGGCTAACAATAAAGCGAAAAAGGCCTGTTTCC